>CACBHZ010000004.1 GCA_902539195.1 uncultured Pelagibacteraceae bacterium
TAAGCGACATCATTGAAAATTTGTGTTGCTACAAATACAGCTAAAGTTCCGTTTTGTAATCCACATTCTAAAGAAATACATTTTCTCTGTGATATTCCAGTTGCAAAACCTTTTGCAATGTAAAATGCCAAAGTCATCATGACTATGTTTAATATTAAAACAGCTAAACCCGCTTGACTTAAGTATGATATTACATTTTGTTTTTCCTCAATCCATATTGCTGCAAATACAACAATAAATAAAATACCTGTAATTCTATTTACAATATTAATATTAGACGAAATAAAGTTTTCAGCGAATCTTCTAATTATCATTCCTAGAATTACTGGCACAGATACAACTAGTGCCATTTTAAGAGCAATACCAGTCATCGTAATATCTGAGGATAAATCAGTTACACCTAATAATTTTGCTGAAGAAAAAACAATAAATGGAACAGAAAAAATACTAATTAAACTACCTACTGCTGTTAACGAAATAGATAATGCAACATCCCCATTTGCAAATTTTGTTAAGACATTTGATGTTACTCCTCCAGGAGCGGCAGCAATAATCATTAATCCTAAAGCTAATTCAACTGGTAGTCTTAATATTAAAAGTAAAATATAAGCGACGATTGGGAGAAGGATTAATTGACAAATTATACCGACTGTAAAATCTTTTGGATTATTTATAACTCTTAAAAAATCTCTAGTTGATAAGCCCAATCCCAGACCTAACATTATAAGTGCTAACGCTATAGGTGCAATTTTTGTAACTATCTCCATCGTTTATTCAATTTTAAACTATTTTTATATCGAACGTAATAAAAAATATTGATATTTAGAACCATAACAAATATTTAAACTCATATGTTATCTGATAAATCTACAGTTTGCCCTGTTAATCTACTAAATATAGCCCATCAAAAAAGAGGTGTAAAAGCAGCCATTGTAAATGCAGGTAAAAAACTACCAATGATGTCGGTAATGGATGCTGTCTCTGAAAAATTGATCACCCCAATACTAATAGGTGATAAACAAAAAATACAAGAATGCGCAGATGAGCTTAAATTTGATATATCAAATTTTGAAATAATTAATGAGCCAGTTGAAAATAATACAGCAAGTATTGCTACAAAACTTGCATCAGAAGACAAAGTAAAAATTATTGTAAAAGGACATATTCATACTGATATATTGATGAAAGAAGTTCTTAAGAGAGAGTACAAATTAATTGGAAAAACAAGACTAAGTCATATTTGGCATATGACATTACAAAAAGATGATAAACCATTAATCATAACCGATGGAGCATTGAATGTTTCTCCTAACTTAAAAACTAAAATGCATATTTTAAGAAATGTTATAGATTTTAGTCATAGAATTAATATTCCAAGACCAAAGATTTCTATCCTTTCAGCAACAGAAGAAGTTATTGATAGTGTGCAGAGTTCGGTTGAAGCTAAAGAATTAACTGAATTGGCAAGTAAAGAAAATTTTAATGCTGATATTTTTGGACCCTTAGCATTTGACAATAGTATTTCAAAAAAATCTGCCTCAATTAAGGGAATTGAGAATATAGTTGCTGGGGAAGCTGATGTATTATTAGTTCCAAATGTCGAAACTGGAAATGCACTTGTAAAAATGATGATTTATTTTATGGGAGCATGTGCAGCAGGCGTAGTTGTTGGAGGTAAAGTACCTGTTGTTATAACAAGTAGGTCAGATGATGCGACAGCAAGACTTGCTTCTATAGCTGCAGCTGTTGTTGCTTTAGATTAAACTTCTGTTGAATAAACATCTTTTATAATTTAAACATTTATAAAATTAGAGGAAAGATAATGGCAATTACTTATATAAAAAAAGCAGAAAAAACTGCATTTACAGGTGAAGATGAAACAAGAACTAAGGTAAGTTCTATTTTAAAAGATTTAGAAAAAACAAAGGACCAAGGGGTTAAAGATATTTTAAAAAAATTTGATAATTATGAAGGTGATATAATTGTTAGCAAAGAAAAAATTGAGGAAATAAATAAAACTTTAGATCAAAAGATTAAAGATGATATTCAGTTCTCTCATGAAAGAGTAAGAAAGTTTGCAGAACATCAACTAGAAAATCTTGGAAAAGACTCAGAAGTTGAATTATCGCCTGGTTTAATAGCAGGACAAAAATTAATACCTGTAAATACAGTTGGGTGTTACGTTCCTGGTGGAAGATACAATAATATCGCCTCTGCTATAATGAGTGTAACGACTGCAAAAGTTGCGGGTGTAAAAAATGTAATTGCAACAAGTCCGCCGAAAGATTCAAATGGTGCTAACCCAATTATAATTTATACAGCTAACCTATGTGGTGCAGATGTAATTATGAATATAGGTGGAATAGGAGCAATTGGTGCACTAGCTTATGGTTGCTTTGGTAATCCTGAAGTAGATATGATTGTTGGACCTGGAAATAAATTTGTAGCAGAGTCTAAAAGGATTTTATTTGGAAAAGTTGGAATTGATTTATTTGCAGGACCAACTGAAATAGGCATTATTGCAGATCATACAGCTGACAAAGAAATAATCGCTTATGATTTAGTTGGACAGGCTGAACATGGTCCTGACTCTCCAGCTTGGCTTTACACTACTGATAAATCTTTATGCGATTATGTAATGAAAAGAGTTCCAGAAATTATTCAAGAACTACCTGAACATAACAGAAATAATGCTGATGCTGCATGGAGAGATTATGGAGAGGTAATTATGTGTGATACCAAAGAAGAAATGATGAAAGTGAGCGATGAATATGCGCCTGAACATTTGGAGGTTCAAGCTGAAAACTTAGACTGGTATTTAAATAATTTAAAAAATTATGGTTCTTTATTTTTAGGCGAAGAAACAACAGTTGCATATGGAGATAAATGTTCTGGACCAAATCATATTTTACCAACAAAAGGTGCAGGAAAATATACTGGTGGCTTATATGTTGGAAAATTTATAAAAACAGTTACTTACCAAAAGATGAATAAAGAATCTAACAAAGAAGTTGGAGCTGCAGCAGCTAGAATTTCTAGATATGAAGGTATGGAAGCTCATGCTAGAACTGGTGATGTGAGACTTAGAAAGTATGGTTTCTCTAACTAAATAAAAAATTTTATTTTTTTCTATTACACTCAAAAACTATAAACTTATTAAATCTAAATATTTTTAATTTTTTCAAACACATCGATACCTATTTGTTTTAAAATATGAACTATATCTATAGGTACCCAATTCTCTCTAATTAATCCTTCATCATGATGATAAAAGTCCATTACTCTCATAACAACGTCTTGGTTTTCTGCTGTATATCCAAGCCAATCATTTGATCCATACTTTGCCTTTAAACTATGCCATCCACCACATAGAGAAAATTTTCCGTCTCCAATTTCGCAATAATGTCCTAATTCCCAATAATTTCTCTCAGAAAATGATTTTCTAAAAGGTAGCTGATGCATATCTACAAATCCTTCTAATGACCTCGATGTTCCAATTCCACAAGGACCGTACCAAATCATATCTTTGTGCCAAAACTCTTTTTGAGGATGATTTATTAACCTTTGTCTTAATTCATCTTTAGAAATATTTTCTTTCTCAGGTTTAATATCTAAACTTCTATTCATATTCAAAGCCTGTTGTAATGTATTTTTAGATTTACTCATGTCTTCTTCAAAAAAATTTACTCCATCTGTGTTAAACGGAGGTAACCATGCTCCTTCGGATCCTCTTGATGGATTAATAACCCATTTGTCAGCTTGTCTTAAAAAATCCATCACATCAATTAAGATATGACTTTCAATAATTCTTTCATTTTTAATTTCATGAATTTCACAACATTTAAGATTAATCATTTTAAAATTTGGTTTTATACCTAACCAAGGCTTTAAAAAGAAACCTGATAAAGTAGAATAAGAGCCAACTTGAACTTTGTCTCTAAAAGAGCCTCCAAGGATGATATTTTCTCTTCTTTCGATGTCTGGAAATGCATCAAATAAAGGATTCCAAAATTTTTCTATAAAATTATCTATGCCATTAAATTCATTTAATGGTTCAAAACAATTAACTTTGATATCTTTGTCAAATATATTTAGTAAATTTTTTTTAAGATTAATCTTTTTTAATCCATAAATATTTCTAAAATTCTCAATAACAAATTTTTTATTATTTAAGTTTTGGATAGGTGTAATTTCTACATCTTCAATGTTTTTCTTAATTTTAAGACCTGTATCAAATTGTTCTATTTGCATAAATTGCAATTTATATTTAAATAGAGATAAATAACAAGAATATGATTGATAGATTGGCAAAATTTAATGAGCTCGTTCCGAGTAGCCTTCCTTTTGTAGAGGGTAGATTAGAAGGTCATAAAGAAAGAAAAAATTATACAATTATTGGACGTGGTGTCGCTGAAGACACCAAACAACTAATAAAAATACAGTCTTTACATGGGTATAATTTAGGAGCAGTGAGTGCTAAGCCAAAAAATGGATCTGGTCTTCACAGTCATACTACGGCTGAAGTATTTGTAATTTACTCAGGTAAATGGAGATTTTATTGGGGTGCTGATGGAAAACAAGAAACAATATTAGAAGCTGGCGATATAATTTCAATGCCTACAAATATGTTCAGAGCATTTGAAAATGTTGGAGATAAAGAAAGTTTGATGTTTGTTGTATTAGGCGGAGATGATCCTGGTATAATAACATGGGTTCCAGAAATTTTAAAAAAGGCAAAAGAGACCGGTATGGCATTGCTTGATGATAATTCGTTAATAGATTTAAAAAAGGTTGAAGTGCCTAACGGTAGAAAGATGATAGAGCCTATCACTCAAGATGAATTAGAAAGATTTGATAATTATTTGCCAGAAGAATTAGAAAAAAATATTTATAGAAATAAACAAAACAATATTAGCGATGAAGTTAATGGTATTAAATTATATCAAGTATTAGGAAACAATTTTAATAAAAAAACTTATGAACCTTCAATCAAACAAGATACTGGATTTAATTTAACAACATTAAATTCAATATCTGGTGAAATTAAAGGTATTGAATGTATAAAACCTACCGTTCTTTTTGCTCAAAAGGGTAATTGGAAAATAGTAATAGGAAACTCAAATATAAAATTAGAAAAAGGAGATACTTTTTCAGTTCCTTTGAGTAGCAAAATAGATATCTTTTGTAATAATTCAGAAAATAGTATTTTAAATTTTGTTAGTCAGATCTAATGAAAGGATTTGATAGTAATTATAAAAATTTAACTGATTACATTTTAAAAATTACTAAACAAATTTGGGAAGGGAAAGATGTCGAGTCGATATCTAAATATTATTCAGAGAATATCCCTGTAAGATCACCCTTTGGAGTAACCTATGGTTTTAAACCTGTTATTGATGCAACTTATAAAACTTTAGACGAATTTCCAGACAGACAATTATTAGGTGAAGATGTAATTTGGAGTGGAAATGACGATGAAGGATATCATTCATCTCACAGAATTCTGAGCAAAGCTACACATTTAAATGACGGGTATTATGGAAAAAAAACAGGAAACAAAATTGTTTATAGAGTTATTGCTGACTGTGCATGTAAAAATAATCAGGTTTATGATGAGTGGATTGTGAGAGATCAAGGTGCAATGGTTCGACAGCTAGGTTATACACCTGAGCAATTCGCAAGGCATTTAATTGATAAAGAAGGTGGGGCATCTAAAGCTATCAAAGTTTTTAATAGATCTTCTGATAAAAAGTCAGATTATACTCCAGTAAAAGTTAATGAAGTTTCATCAGGTTATATATATTCCAATATTTTAAAGAAAATATTTAATAATGATTATCATTTTGAAGATTATGATAGAGCAGCCAGTCTATTTTGGCCAAGTAATAAAGTTGGAAATGGCAGTGAAGATATAATTAAATATTGGAGCTCTTTAAAAAATATATTTTCTGAAATAAAGTTTACAATCGAACATGTTGCATCATTAGATGAAAAAAATAATAATCAAAAAGCTACAATCAGATGGTTTTTAAGTGGTATGCATTCTAAAGACAGTGAAGAATTTGGGAAAAAGACTGACAAAGATTTATTTATAATGGGTATAAATCATGCAGAATTAAGAGATAATAAAATAATAAGAGAATGGGTATTGTTTGATGAAGTGGCTATTTGGAAACAAATATTAATGTAAAAACTATGGATAAAATTAAAACCACACATGTTGGAAGTCTGCCAAGATCAAAAAAGCTATCTGAGATACTATTTAAAAAAGATAAAAATGAATTATTTGATCAAGGAGAACTTGATAAGATAATTGAAGAAGATGTAAACAAAATTGTAAAAAAACAAATTGATATCGGGATTGACATTATAAGTGATGGTGAAATGTCAAAAATAAGTTACGCTACCTACGTCAAGGATCGATTACACGGCTTTAGCGGTGAAAGCGAAAGAAGAGCTCCTAAAGACTTGGATGATTTTCCATCATATAAAGAAAAAATTGCAAAATCAGGGGGTACGCCTACTTACACAAGACCATGTTGTACTGCTGATTTAAAAATCAAAGATACTAAGTCTCTTACTAAAGATATCAGTAATTTAAAATCAGCGTTAAAAAAAAATAACCATCCTCAAGGATTTATTAACTCTGCTTCACCAGGAGTAATTTCAAATTTCCTTCCAAACAAATTCTATAAAAATGATGATGATTATTTAGAGGCATTATCAAAAATGATGAAAACTGAATATGATGAAATAACAAAGAATGATTTATTATTGCAAATTGATTGCCCAGATCTTGCTCTAGCAAGACATATGACTTTTAAAAATGTATCAGATGAAGAATTTTTGGTTAGAGCTGAAAAACAAATCGAATGTCTCAATGAAGCAATCAAAGATATCGATGCCTCTAAGTTGAGAATGCATATCTGCTGGGGAAATTATGAAGGACCACATATTCACGATATTGGATTAGAAAAAATATTACCTATTGCTTTAAAAGCAAATATCCAAACTTATTTAATTGAGGCCTCAAATCCAAGGCATGCTCATGAGTGGAAGGTTTTTGAGAACATCAAACTTCCTAATGATAAAGTAATAGTTCCTGGTGTAATAGACTCAACATCAAACTTTGTAGAGCATGAAGAATTAGTAAAAAATAGAATAATTCAGTATTCAAAAGTAATTGATAAAAATCAATTAATGGCTGGAAGTGATTGTGGATTTAGTACTTTTGCTGGCTTTGGAAATGTGGATGAAAATATTGTTTACAAAAAATTTGAATCTTTGGTCGCAGGTGCAGAGCTTGCGTCAAATGCGATTTAAAAACTACTTTTAAATTCCCTAAGGAATATATATCCTTTTATACATAAATTTAAATTTAATGAGGGAAACAAATATGAAAAAAATATTAATATCTTTATTGTTTCTTCTTTTTGGAACTTCTGCTTACGCAGATTGTAACATTAAGAGTGGATCAATAAATATTTTAGCTAATGATTTTCCAGCTTTAAGAACTTTTGTGGAAACTGCTAAAGGATGTAAAGGAAGTGCGGATTTTAAAGTCACACACTCATCTGAGCACAATAAAATTGCTGTGCCAGCTCTAACTGCAAATCCATCAGAGTTTTCTGCAAGAATTGCAGCAAATAGCTCTATAGTTCCTTTGATGAACCAAGACTTAATTAGACCACTTGATGATCTTGTTAAGAAATATGGAAAAGGAATACAAGACTCTCAATTGATAACAATTGATGGAAAAATAATGGCAGTTGCTTTTATGGCAAACACTCAGCACTTATATTACAGAGAAGATGTTTTAAAAGAATTGGGTATAGCTGTTCCTAAAACATATGAGGAAGTAGTTGCGGCATCAGAAAAAATAAGAGCATCTGGTAAAATGCAATATCCTTACGCAGCAGCATACAAAGCTGGTTGGAATTTAGCAGAAGAATTCGTTAACATGTACATTGGACATGGAGGAGAATTCTTTAAAGCAGGAACTGCTCAGCCAAGCATTAACAATGCAAAAGGTGTAGCAACATTAAATATGCTAAAAAAATTAGCAGGTTTAAGTAACCCAGATTATTTAACTCACGATAGTGAAGCTATTAAAGTTGAATGGGAATCTGGAAATGTTGCATTAATGACTCTTTGGGCATCAAGATCAGGAACATTGCTTGATGATGATGGTGATGCAAAAATTACAGCTGCAACTAAATTAACTGGACCAGCAACAGTTGCTGGAGGAAACATACCAGCGGCGACTTTATGGTGGGACGGTTTCACATTAGCAAAAAATAGATCTGACGCTGATGCTGAAGCAACATTTAGAGCTTTAGCACATGCAGCCGCTAACAAAAAGATGGTTGCGGATGCAGCAGATCAAGCTGTTTGGTTAATTGAAGGTTTTAAACCTGGACCAAAATCAATTGGAGTTATCGAAGCTGTTAAAATGAAAGCTAAACCATATCCAATGTTACCACAAATGGGTTTAATGCATGGTGCATTAGGAAGTGAGATTGTTGAATTTTTACAAGGTAAAGAGTCAGCAGAACAAGCTTTAAAAGATGTTGAAGCAGCTTACATGAGTAAAGCAAAAGAACAAGGCTTTCTATAATCAATAAATTTTAGGTGGGGATGAAAATCCCCACTTATTACATTAATGCCTAACAAAACTTTTTTTTGGTTTTTCTTGCCAACTGGATTGGCAATGATTTTATTTATAGGTCTTCCTATTATTTCAACAGGGATACAATCATTTTATGCGCAGCACGACCAAGTTGTTAAGGAAGTAAAAAAATGTGATCCTTTTGGATGTACAGTTTCTATAGTTGTTGACCAAGAAAAAACCTCTAAAATTCGCGAAGAAAAGCCTTTAGGAAAATTCAATGGATTTGGAACTTATGTAGATAGAAATCATCTTGCAATAGAAGAGATTGGAAATTTTTGGAATGAAACAAATAGTTTTGGGGAATTTGTAGATCAAGTTACCAACCTACCCTTTTACAAGGCTCTAATTTTTACTTTAACTTATTGCTTGTTTGTAACACCTAACGTCTTACTTTTAGGTTTTATAATTGCTTTAAGTCTTAATGCAGTAACCAGAAGAATTAGAGGACCATTAATATTTGGAACCATATTGCCAATGATTGTCACTCCATTGGTAGGTTCTTTAGTTTTATTTTGGATGATAGATGCAGAAGGAATTATTGGCGCGAATTTGCAGATGTTAATGGATGACCCTTATTTATCGTTAAAATCCTCAAAAACTCTTACTTGGATAACTATAATAATTTATGGAATTTGGCACCATTCACCATTTGCTTTTGTAGTATTTTATGCAGCTTTACAAACTGTTCCCCAAGAACCTGTTGAAGCAGCTATTATTGATGGAGCATCAAGATGGCAGAGAGTAAGACATATTGTTTTGCCTCATATTTATCCCGTAGTTACATTTGTTGCTCTTATTTCATTGATGGATAATTTTAGAGTGTTTGAGCCTATAATTGGTTTCAGTGCTGAAGGAAGCGCTCAATCTTTGTCATGGTTGATTTATGACAACCTCGTAAATGAGGAAGTGATATTATTTGGTTCAGCCGCTGCAACTTCAATGATGACAATTGTTGGGATAGCGATACTTTTAGCACCAGTTTTAATAAGAACTTGGAAAGAATTTAGGACAGCGAGATAAATGGAATACGGACTTGATAAAAGATCGAATGCTTTAAAAATTTTTAATACAACCTTTATAATAGTATGGTTGTTGGTTGCATGCTTTCCCTTTATTTGGACTTTCTGGGGGTCATTTAAAGTAAGAGCTGATTTTTTTTCAAGAGCTGACTGGTGGTATGCTATTACAGCATTCAATACGTTGCTAGAAACTGGAGGAAAGTTTACAACAGATGCTTATAGTCAAGCATGGACTGAAGGAGAGTTTTGGAAAGCATCTAGGAATACAGTTATAGTTACATTTTTTGTTGTAACCATTTCATTGTTCCTCGGGACCTTAGGAGCTTACGCTTTATCTAGGTCTACAAGAAATTATGCATTTTGGATTTTAATTGCAGCATTAATTTTTAGAGCAATGCCTCATATTACATTAGTCTCTGGTTATTTATTTCCTTTTTTTCAATTACAAATTTGGGGAATACTACCGACGACCATCGTTGTTCTTGTTGCAATAAATCAACCATTTACTTTGTGGTTATTGTATTCATTTTTTAAAACTGTTCCTAAAGAACTTGATGAAAGTGCTTTAATTGATGGCTGCTCTTATTTTCAAGCATTTAGACATATCATTATGCCAGTTATGTGGCCTGGAGTAATAACAGCTGGATTATTTAGTTTAATGCTTGCGTATAATGATTTTACAGTGACAGCTCTTTTATTGAATCAGGAAAATCATACTATGGTACCCAAAATCCAAAGTTATCTTGGAACAAATCAACATGAAGGTAATTTGATGTGGGCTGTTTCAGCAGTTGTTTCAGCTACTGCTCCTTTATTTATGTTGGTTATGTTTTTCCAAAGACAAGTAATCAGTGGATTAACAGCTGGTGCTGTGAAGGGATAATGAATTACAAAGCTGTTTTATTTGGTTCTATTGGAACTTTAGCTGAGACTTCAGATCTTCAAAGAGATGCATTTAATGAAGCTTTTAAAATAAGTGGATTAGACTGGTTTTGGGATGAAGATATATACAGAAAACTATTGTCAAAATCAGGTGGAACTACGAGAATTAATGATTACGCAAAAGATACTAGTGTTGAAATAGATGGAAAAAAAATAAGAAATTTAAAAACCAAAATTTTTAATGAATATTTAAACAAACACAAAGTTGAGCCTAGAGACGGTGTAAAAGAAATAATTCAATTTTGCAAAAAGAACAAAATAAAAATTGGGCTTGCTAGCTCAACAACAAGTAACAATATCAATTCTATATTTAACTCGTTAAGAGGAAGAATTGAAAAAAAAGATTTTGATTTTATCGGCAATAATGAATTCATATTAAGAGAAAAACCATATCCCGATATTTATAATTATGCTTTAAAATACTTAAATATTAACTCAGACGAATGTGTGGCAATTGAAGATACAGAAGAAAGTTTAAATTCTGCTTTAAGTGCAGACATAAAATGTGTTGCATTTCCTGGAAAATATCACACTCAATACGGATTTGATGGGAACCATTTAAAGGTTAATAAATTATCAAAAAAAATCTTTAATAAATAATATCTCTAATAATGTAAAAAACTATACCTGACATAAATATTATAATAAAAATATTTATATATTTCCAAAAGCTTTTATTATTTAATTTATTTGAAAAAATCTTAGATAAGTATCCTAAAGAAAAGAAAAATAAAAAAGAGGCTATTGAAGCACCTATTCCAAAGTAAATTTTGTTTTCAATATTAAAGGATTTTGAGAAATTTCCTAAAAAAAATACTGTATCAGAATATACGTGAGGATTTAAATATGTAAAACCTAAGGTCTTAATAATGATATTAAATGAGCTCTGTGCTATGACATTATTTTTGAATTCTAAAGATCTAAATTTAAATATTTCCTTAATTTTTCCATAAATAAAAAAAGATAAAAAAATAATTAAAAGGATATTTAAAATCAGCTCCACTACATTATTAAAATAATAAGAAAAATAATTAAATAAAAAGATACCTAAGAAAATTAAAATCAAATCAGATAATGCACAGACTAAGCAAACTAAAAATATATATTGTTTCTTTAGTCCTTGTTCTATTACAAAAACATTTTGTGGTCCTATTGCAAAAATTAATGTTAAACCCGTCAAAAAACCTAAAAAAAGAAAAGACATGTTTAAGAAACTGATTTTTTATCGGCTATAAAACTTACAAAAATAATTAATACTAAAAAAGGTATACAAATAAGATTCATCATTTTCCATCCAATAGAATTTAGCAAAATTCCAGCAGATAAACTAGCCAAAGCCATAGTTGAAAAAACAATTAAATCATTTATCCCTTGTACTTTGAATTTTTCTTCTTTGTTATAAGTCAAAACTACTAAGCTGGTACCTGATATAAACAAAAAATTCCAACCAAGACCTAAAAAAATTAATGAAAGCATATAATTAAGATATGTCTGCTCAAACAAACTTAAAAGAACTGTAATAAAAAAAAATAAAACTCCACCATAAATTATTGCACTGTGTCCATATTTTTTTATTAAATTACCTGTTATTAACGACGGTAAAAACATTGCAACTACATGAAATTGTAATACTAACCCAGTTTCTTTTAAGCTCATATTTTCCATAACATGCATACTTAAAGGAGTTGCTGTCATTAAAAATGACATTACTGCATAAGCAAAAGCAGCTGCAGTAATTGCTTGTAAAAATTTTGGTTGTAATACTATAGATTTTAGATTTCTTATATTTCCTTCCTTTAGACTATCCTCCTGAACATTTTCTACATTTTTAAAAAAAAATAAAAAAACTCCAGGCATAAAAGAAAGGAAAGATAATAAAAGATAAGAACCAACATACAATTGATCCTGGATTAAATCTTTAGTGTAATTTGCGAGAGTTATGCCTAAAAATGCAGAAACAATTCCTGCTAACAAGAGAGTAGAAATTGCTTTTGGTATTTTGTCTTTTTCAACACTTTCAGCTGCTGCAAATCTATATTGATGATTAAATGCAGCACCCATTCCAAGAATTAAGCAAGATAGACAAAATAAATTAAAACTTTTCTGACTAATTGCAAAAGCAGCAAGTAGTGCTGAACAAGAACTTCCGATAGCCGCAAATACAAAACCATTTCTTCTTCCAATTTTGCTCATTATATTTGCCGCTAAGACAGTAAAACTTGCAGTTCCAACTACAAATAAAGCAGTTGGTAAGGTTGATAAAGATTGATTTGAGCTAATTTGGGAACCAACTATTCCACTGAGAAATACTGTTATTGTTGCTGTGGTAAAACCAAATATCTGACTTAACGTAAGTAAGGATAAATTTCTGTTCATATTTAGCAATAATATATTTCTGCTGTTATTTAATTATCTATATAGATGTTTAGTATTTTAATATAGAAGATATTATTTAAATTATGATTGGAATATTAGGTGGAATGGGAACTCAAGCAGGCTTAGATTTTTGTGATAAGCTTGCAAAATTAAACAGAGGAAAATTAGATCAAAAATATCCAATGTTTGTCCTTTATAATAAATCAAATACACCACGAAGAGCAGAAAATTTAAAGCAATACAAAAATGTTTTAAAAGAATTAATTGCTGGTTGTCAAATGCTGGAAAAAAATAAATGCAAGTTTATTGTAATGCCTTGTAACACAGCACATTACTGGCATGAAGATATTCAAAAAAAAATAAACGTGCCATTTCTTAGTATGCCAAAAGAAGTATATTTAAACACAAAAAAAAAATTTAAAAAAAATTCAACTATAGGAATATTATGTACTGAAGCTACTTTAGACACAAAAATCTACCATAAGTATTTTGAAAAAAATTATAATTTGATAAGTCCAAGTGAAGGATTACAAAAAAGTTCAGTAAATACTGCTATTAAATATGTAAAAAAAGGTAAAGTAAAAGATGCTGAAAAAGCATTAAGACCAGCAGTTAAATTTTTAATGAAAAAAAAATGTAAAAAAATAATTCTTGGTTGTACAGAACTACCAATAGCTATTTTTTCATACAAATCTTTTAAAAAAGCAAAAGACTCTAAAATATTTGTTGACCCAAATCTTTTGTTAGCTCAAGTGTGTATGAAAAAATATAAAAATTTAAAATAAATTTAATTTTTTTTATTACAAATAAAGTATAATTTTCTTGGAAATGATCCTTCTTCAAAATACTCAATATTTAAGTTTTTAAATCCATTTGTTAAATTCAGTATTTTATCTTTAGAAAAAAAATGAATAATAAAACCATCTATTTCGTATAGATCTTCTCCTCTATGAATTCCTTTTTTATAGTCTCCATCATCAGTATTTCTGACTGTGTAAATATTTAACCCTCCAGGTTTTAAAATTCTATGAATTTCGCTATTAAGTTTGTCCAAATCTTTCTGGGTTAAAGCCATGCAATAAAGCATATGTGAATAACAAGCATCAACTGAATTAGTTTCAAATGGTAAGTCTTCTCTTATGTCAAATTTTAATGTTGAAATTGAAGATGTTAAATTTTCTTTTTTTATTTTTTCATTGATAATTTTAATTCCATTTTCACTATAGTCTAATGCTGTCACATTTATCGAATTCTTTCCAAAGTAAATGCTATCTCTTCCTAGACCTGCTCCTAGCTCAACAATTTTAGAATAATTGTTTTCTTTGAAAATATTTAAAGCTTTTTTTGCAGGTAAACTTGGTTCTAAACCAAACATCTCAGGCTTATTTGAGAAATTAGTTTCCCAATGCTGAGATTGTCGGTTTAAAATATTTTTATCCAATTTACTTAGAAGGATCTGGAACCTTTCTTAGATAAGGTTTTACAGTTTCCCATCCATCTGGATATATTTTTTTAGCTTCGTCATCTTTAATCGCTGGCAAAATAACAACATCCTCTCCCTTTTTCCAATTAGCAGGAGTAGCTACTTTATGTTTAGCTGTTAACTGCATAGAGTCTATTGCACGCAAAATCTCTAAAAAGTTTCTTCCAGTTGCCATAGGATATGTAAGATATAATCCAATTCTCTTATCAGGTCTGATTACAAAAATTGTTCTTACAGTTTCATTATCAACTGCAGTTCTACCCATTGAGGTTGTTCCAGCATCTGCTTCCAACATATTAAACAATTTTGCTACTTTTAAATCTTCATCAGCAATAATTGGATAATTTGGTTTTGTACCAGATACATCTTTAATATCATCTAGCCATTTTTTATGATCCTCTACCCCATCAACGCTTAAACCAATTACTTTGACATTTCTTTTATCGAATTCATCTTTCATTAATCCTAAAGCACCAAGTTCTGTAGTACAAACTGGTGTAAAATCTTTAGGGTGTGAAAAAATAACTCCCCAACTATCACCTAACCATTCGTGAAAAGAAATATCTCCTTCAGTTGTTTTAGCTTGAAAATCAGGACACATACTATTTATTTTTAACATTGTCTCCTCCTTATAAAAAAAATATTATATGAAAGATTGTTTTACTAAGCAAACTTTTATAAAGTTAAGTATTTATGATATTTGAACAACTTTTCGATCAAAAATCTTCTACATACACTTATATAATTGCAAGTGGTGAAGGTAGAGAAGCATTAATAATTGATCCAGTCATTGAACATTCTGATGAGTATTCAACTATATTAAATAATTTAGATCTTAAACTTGTAAAAGTAATTGATACTCACATTCATGCTGATCACATCTCAGCATTAAATGAATTAAATAAAAGAACAAACTGTATAAGAGTTATGGGAGAAAAATCTAAATCAGAAGTGATAGATCTAAGAATTAAAGATGGTGAAAAAATTAAAGTTGAAGAAGTTGAACTTCAAGCAATTTATACTCCTGGTCATACTGACTGCTCTTATAGTTTTTTGATGAATGATAGAGTTTTTACTGGAGATACACTTTTAATAAATGGAAGTGGTAGAACAGATTTTCAAAATGGTAATGCTTACGATGCTTACGACTCTATATTTAATAAATTATTAAAATTACCCGAAAAAACTCTCGTATTTCCAGCTCATGATTATAATGGCAAGAAATTTTCCACTATTGAAAATGAAAAAAATAATAATCCAAGATTACAAGTAAGTTCAAAGGAAGAATACGCGGATATAATGAATAATCTAAATCTTGCAAATCCAAAAATGATGGATGTCGCAGTGCCAGCTAATGTAAAAGGGCTTACTTTAGACAATATTAATTAACTTTAAATTCCAACATTAATAACTATATAGGCAGTCTATGAATGACTATTTGCAATCAATTATTGATAGGGATCCAGCAGCAAGATCTAAGTTAAGTGTAATATTAACGTACCCTGGCGTTAAGGCTGTATTTTTTCACAGAATTGCAAATTTTTTTGCTACTGCAAAATTTGATCTTATCGCTAGAATAATTTCTCAATTTTCAAGATTTTTAACTGGTATTGAAATTCATCCAAGAGCTAAAATAGGTAAAAATTTATTTATTGATCACGGTATGGGCGTTGTTATAGGTGAAACATCTGACATTGCAGATAACGTAACAATTTATCATATGGTTACTTTAGGTGGAATATCTCCAAGCATAAATTCCAATGATCAAAGAGAAATTAAAAGACACCCTACTCTTCATGATAATGTAGTCGTTGGTTCAGGTGCACAGATTTTGGGGCCTGTAGTTGTAGGGAAAAATGCAAGAATTGGGGCTAATGCAGTTGTAACAAAAAATGTTCCTGAAAATGCTGTTATGGTAGGAATACCTGCTAAGAATGTTGGAACAGCAACTGAAGAATTTAAACCTTATGCTGTTACAAATGGCAATGAGGAAAAAGAATAATGAAAAATTACAAGGATGATTTTATCCAATCAATTGGAAATACTCCTTTAATAAAACTAAAAGCTGCATCTGAAATAACTGGTTGTAATATTTATGGTAAAGCCGAATATTTAAATCCAGGAGGATCTGTAAAAGACAGAGCAGCACTTGCTTTAATAAGGGATGCTGAACAAAAAAAATTAATATCTAAAGGTGGAATAATTGTAGAAGGAACTGCAGGAAACACTGGTATTGGTTTATGCCTTATTGGAAATTCACTTGGTTACAAAACGATTATTGTAATGAATGATAATCAAACTCAAGAAAAAAAAGATACTTTAAGAAATATTGGTGCAGATTTAAAATTAGTTCCACCAAAACCTTATAAAGATGAAAATAACTTTGTTAAGGTTGCTGCTAGAATGGCTGAAGAGCTAAAAAGTTCAAATAATCACGGAGTTGTTTGGGCAAATCAATTTGATAATACAGCAAACTCAAAAGGTCACTACAATACAACGGGTCCTGAGATATGGGAGCAAACAGAAGGTAAAGTTGATGGATTTGTATGTTCTTCTGGAACTGGAGGAACAATTGGTGGAGTAAGTAGTTTTTTAAAAGAAAAAAATAAAGATATACAAATTTATCTATCAGATCCAAAGGGATCCTCTCTTTACAATCACATTGAACACGGCGAGTTAAAATCTGAAGGTGGATCAATAACCGAAGGAATTGGATCCAGCAGAGTAACTGCTAATTTTGCAGAAGCAAAAATAGATGGAGCCTTTTCAATTGAAGATAAAGAGTCTTTGCCAATACTATATGATTTAATCAAAAATGAGGGTTTAAGTCTTGGAACAAGTTGTGGAGTAAACATTGCAGGCGCAATAAGATTGGGTAAAAAACTAGGTCCAGGAAAAACTATTGTCACTATTCTTTGTGACAAATCAGACAGATACAACTCAAAGATGTTTAATAAACCTTTTTTAATTGAAAAAGGTTTACCTTATCCCGATTGGATATAATCACGCATATCAGGTTTGTTATAAAACCATTACATTCTTCCAAAAATTAATCTCATACTATTAGAAAGGTATTATGAAAAAAATAATTTTAGTATTAATCTTAAGTTTATTTGCAGCTAATGTTTACGCAGATAGCCATGTAAAGAGAATTTTATCAACAAGTCAAACAGGAATGGGAAATGATATTGTATACCCTACTGGAAAAGCAAAAATAACAGCTTTTGAATTTACTGTACCTGTAGGAGCTCCAGTAACTCCTCATACGCACTCATTTCCAGTTTTAATTATGATCCAGCAAGGTGAAATTGAATTAATTCATGAAGGAAAAACCCAAGTATTCAAAGCTGGTGATGCATTTGTTGAAGATGTTGGAATTATACACGAGTCGAAAAATATTGGAAATGTTCCAGTTAAAGCGATTGTAGTTGCAATTGGAGTTGAAGGTCAAAAAATTATGACTCCAGTTAAATAGAAAGGAAAAAGAAATGATCATAAAAATAGAAGAAAATATAAAATCATTTTCATCTTGGGCTAATATGGTAAAGGCAAATGCTGAAAAAATTAAAGGATTTGGTGCTACTATTATCTTTGCTGGTGTATCTAAAGAAGACCCTACAAAATTTACTGTAATCGTTAAGTATGCAACCATGGAAGGTTTTGAAGCATTTAAAAATGACAAAGAACTTCATGCAGCAAGAGCTGAAGCGGGTGTGGATTTAGACTCAGCAAAGGTTACACCAATGCATGAAGATTTTATGGAAAATTTTAGTGGATAAACAATCAATATAAAGAAAGGATAAAAGATGGAAACAGAAACATTAGTCGTAGCTCACCTTAAAGAAGGGATGCTAGAAAAGTTTATGGGCTTTATGCAATCAGATGCTGGTATGGCAGAGAGATCGAAAGTTGCAAATGTATCAAAAACAATTGGAACAGTTGCACCTGACAAAAAAACAGTAATGTTTAAAATTTTTGTGACCGATAAAGCTGCCCTAAAAGCTTTTATAGATGGAAGCAATCCAGTATCAGCTCCAGTTATGAAAGAAGTTATGGAAAGTTACAGTGTCTACGAATTAAATAAAGTAGATATGTAATAATTTTTGTAATAAGGTTTGTAATGCCTTCAGGATATATCATATTAAATATTAATGTGTTAAATCCTGAAAATTACAAAGAGTATTTGGAAAAAGCTCCTCCAACTGCTCAAATGTTTGGTGGCGAATACATTATAAGAGGTGGCGAAAATGAAGTCATTGAAGGTGAGTGGAAATATCCAAGAACTGTTGTAATTAAATTCCCATCTTATGAAAAAGTTTTTGAGTGGTACAATTCAGAAATATATAAACCTATCAGACAAATTAGATTAGATAATACAGTATCAAATACATTAATAATTAAAGGAGCATAAAGGAGAAAAAAATGTCAATATTAGAAAAATATAGTGCTGCAATTAAAAATAAAGATGAAGCAGCAATGAACGAACTTTTGCATGATGATTTTAAATTCACAATGCATAAATCGGGGAGTGTTTTAACTAAAAGTGATGTTATCAAATGGGCAATGAGTGGTGATATCAAACAAGATAAAACTAGAATTGTTTATGAAAATGATGAAGTTGGTGTTCACCATGCGTTCGTAACATTTGATGACGGTAACGTAGAAGCAGTTATGGCAGTCTACAAATACCAAGATGGTAAAATGATTAGTTTAGAGACTGGCGCAACGCCAATGCGAAAATAAGTGAACAACATAGATTTTTATTTTTCTATTGGAAGTACTTATACCTATCTTTCCGTTACTCGAGCACTAGAAGCAGAAAAACAACATCAAATTAAGTTTAGCTGGACTCCTTTTAGTGTGAGAGCAATAATGAAAGAAATGAACAATGTTCCCTTTCCTAAAGAAAAAAAAAATAAAGTAGATTACATGTGGAGGGACATAGAAAGACGAGCAAAAAATTATGGATTTTTTGCCAAAACACCAGTCCCTTACCCTTTAACAGAATTTGATTTAGCTAATAAAATTGCAATATTAGGTTTAAAAAATAACTGGGGTGTAGATTACGTTCAGCTTACATATAAACGATGGTTTCAAGAAGGAAAAGAGCCTGCTGTTGAACCCAACTTGAGTGAAATCTGCGAAAAACTAAGCTTAGATAAAGAAAAGATTATTTCAGAGGCAAGCTCTGAGGAAATAAATAATATTTATTTATCAAATACAGAAAAAGCTAGAAAAAATAAAATATTTGGAAGTCCGTCATTTGTTGTAAAAAATGAAATATTCTGGGGAGATGATAGAATGGAAGATGCAATAAAATGGTCGAAGGCAAATGAATAATACAACTGCTTATATAATTTTATTAATCGCAGTAATTCTTGGAACGGCATCAAATAGTTTTGCTAAAAGTGCTCAAGGTTTTACATTATTAATACCTAGTATAATCACAGCGGTAACAATTGTTGGATGCATGTATACTTTGTCTTTAGTTATGAAAAGTATACCAGTTGGAATAACATATGCCTCTTTTGCAGGCTTATGTATAATTGCAACAGCTGCTGTTGGTGTTATAAAATTTAACCAAGTACCAAATTTTTATACAATAATTGGATTGATTTTAATTATATCGGGCGTCTTAATAGTTAACTTATTAGGAACAAATAAATGAAACCATTATCTGGTTATATTTATTTGGTATTAGCTATATCAACAGGAATTGCTGCAAATAGTTTTGCTAAAATTTCAGATGGATTTTCAAAATTAACTCCAACGATATTATCAATAGCTTTTATGTGTATAACTATGTATGGACTTGCAAAAGCAATGTCTATGATACCAGTAGGTTTTACTTATGCTACTTATAGCGGGACAACAGTGGCTGCTATTTTAGTCTTCGGGATGATTAGATATAACCAGATACCAAATATATACGGTTTAATTGGGATTTTTTTAATTATTATTGGCGTTGTAATGGTTAATTATCTTGGGAGAATTAATTAGCTCTTATTTAATAATAAAATTAGTACACCTACTACAAATATAATTATCCCTAAAATTTCAGTAATTTTTACTTTTTCTTTAAACATATACTTTGAAGACACATAACTAAATAATAATTCTATTTGGCCGATAGCTCTTACGAATGAAGACTGTATTAAGGTAAAAGCATAAAACCAAGATAATGTTGCGAGAAATCCAGCTAACCCAGCTGTCAAGCATTCATACTTGTTTTCATATAATTTTTTAAACTGTGACTTTTCAAATATAATTAAATAAATAGTAACTAATGTTGTTTGTATAACTAGACCAAAAAATAGTGTTGCTATAGCTTTTTCAAAGTTATTACTAAAATTTTCCAATGTTAATGCTGCTGCTCTAAAATATACAACGCTTAAACCTAGGAACAGTCCTGCGGATAAGCCAATTAAAGTTGTTTTTGAAAATAAGTTTTTTAGAAATAAACTTAAATCTTTAATCGATAGTATAATTACTCCAATTGTAGATACAATAATTCCTGTTATTCCAAATTTATTTAATTTGTCCCCTATTATCAAATATTCAAAAATCGCAACCTGAATAACTTCAGTCTTACTTAATGAAGTTCCAACTACAAAATTAGCAAATCTAAATAAATAGAGTAAAACAAATGTAAAAATTATTTGGAAAATTGAACCTAATAATACGTTAAATATAAATTTTTTTTGGCTAAGAGTTTCAGGAATTACATTTAAATCTTGGAAATACAAAAAAAATAAAATTGTCCCAAATGGTAATGCAAAAGCAAATCTTACATAGGTAGATGCAATAGTTGATACTTTTTGATTAAGTTTTTTCTGTAAAGTTGATCTAAGATTTTGAAAAAAAGCTCCAGAAATAGCTACAATTATCCAATTCATTGATGATTATTAATATTGTATTTAATTTTAAAGTCGACTTAAATAGTCTCATTTAACAAAAAAGAGGGAAATAACATGAAAATCTTTAAAAGAATAATATTTTCTCTAATTTTCGTTTCTTTTGCCAGTGCAAGTTTGGCAGAAACAAAAATGAGAATTACACTTCAATTACCATTAAAGGCTCACTTAGGTCAGAACCTTTTGGTATTTAAAAAAGAATTAGAATCAAGATCAGACATTAAAGTAGAGATTTACGACTCTGCACAACTTTACAAAGATAAAGAGGTTCCGCAGGCTGTAGGTTCAGGAGCGATCGAAGCTGGTGTTGCATCTATAACAAGATTTGCAGGAACTAATCCTGAGGTTGATGTTTTCTATCTTCCATTCTTATTTGATTCAGAACAAAAAGTAAGAAAAGCTACTCAAGCTGGATCTGAGATAAGAGCTATCCTTGATCCTGCAATAGCAAAGACTGGAGCAGTTCCACTTTATTATCAAGCTTATGGATCAGCAATAATGTTATCTAATGGTGGTCCGATGAAAACTCCGGCTGACTTTAAAGATAAAAAAATTAGAGTATTTGGAAAAACACTTGGAGCTTTTGTAAGTTCTTTAGGTGGTAAACCAGCATTAATATCTGGATCTGAGCAATATTTAGCTTACCAAAGAAATACAGTTGATGCAGGTATGACTGGTGTATCTGGTGTAAAATCTAGAAAATTATATCAAGTAATGGATACTTTAACGGTTACAAATCATGGCGATATCGAATTCGTTGTTGTTGCTAATGATAAATGGCTAAGCTCATTAACTCAAAAACAAAGAGACGCTATAGCTGAAGCATCAAAAGTAGCTGAAAAAGCTGTTAGAGATGACATGGCTAACATCGAGGCTGGCGCTTACAAAGAAGCAAAAGCAAATGGAATGAACATTGTAAACCTAAGTAGTTCTGAAGTTTCTGCTCTTAAAAAAGCATCGTCATCTGTTATTGATGATTACATTTCTAGAACAGGTGGAGTTGGTGGAGTTGGTGATCAACTTGTAAAAGCTGCAAACAAACTTTAAATCATATAAATACCCCGCACTAAAGTGCGGGGTTTTCAAATGAATACCTACGACAAAATTGTAAAATATTCTGGCTATTTAGCATCAGCGTTATTTATCATGATAGGCTTTATAGTTTCTTATGAAGTTATCATGAGATACATATTTAATTCACCAACTATTTGGGTAAATGAAATTTCTCGATTTTTACAAATTTGGGCTACTTATTTAGCTTTAACTTATACTTTTCATAAAAATGATTTTATCAGAATAACAGTTATATATGACAAGGTAGGAGATAAAGGAAAAAAGATATTAGATTTAATAAGTGCAATATTCATTTTAATTTTTAGTGGATTTGTACTTTATTATGGATGGTTAATTGCTTACGACTCTCTTAAAGTTGGAAGAACAAGCTCTACAATTTTAGATGTTCCATCCTTTCTTACAGAATTTGCGATACCATTATGTTTTGCATTTTTGGTATTAAGAGTGCTTTTCGAAGTACCTAAATATATCAAAGATATAATTAAATGACTGTAGCAATAATCTTATTTTTGTTATTTTTTGTGCTTTTTTTGGGAGTGCCAATAGCATTTGGTTTAGGTTCTATAGGATTGGGTTTAATGTTATTTGGAGATATTTCTCCTTTAATGATCCCACAAACTTTTTACAGTGTGGCAGATAACTTTATTTTATTAGCTGTTCCGATGTTTTTGATGATGTCTAATATATTATTAAAAGCAGGTGTTGGAGAAGATCTTTTTAATTTTGCTCAAAGCTGGGTTGGAAATTTTCCGGGCGGTTTAGCAATAGCAACTATAGTTTCTTGTAGTATTTTTGCTGCTATATCTGGATCATCAGTGGCTACTGCAGCAACAATCTCAACTGTAGCATTTCCTGCAATGATTAATAGAGGTTATCACAGAAACTTTACTTTAGGTATTTTGGCAGCGGGTGGAACTTTAGGGATTTTAATTCCTCCATCAATTCCAATGATTGTTTATGCATTTGTTGTTGAAGAGTCTGTACTAAGTATGTTTCTTGCAGGAATTGGGCCAGGAATAGTTTTAGCATTATTTTTTATTATCTTTTCAGTTTTTTACGTGAAATTTTTTAATAAAGAAGTTCAAAATGTATCCAGTACTTTAGAAGAAAAAATTAAATACACAAAAAGAGGTTTGCCAATATTATTAATGGCCTTCATCATGCTAGGTGGAATTTATGCTGGAATTTATACACCAACAGAAGCAGGTGGTATTGGTTTTTTAATATCATTTATTTATGTTGTGGCTAAAAAAAGATTAGATTTTAAAGGTTTTATCGAAGCTGGTTTGGAGACAATGAAAACTACAGTTACTATATTTATAATTATTGCAGGAGCTAAAGTTTTTGGTAAAGCAATTTCTCTTTATAGAATTCCTCAAGATTTATCATCTTTCATAGTTACTAATATTAATGAGACTGGTTTATTTATACTTGTTGTTTGTATTACTTTATTAATCTTAGGATTTATAATGGAAACCCTTTCATTAATTTTAATCATGATGCCTATATTTTCGATTTCAATTGCTGCAATGAATATTGATTTAATTTGGTTTGGAATAATTTTTACGTTAATGATTGAGTGCGCATTAATTACACCACCCGTTGGACTAAATATTTATGTTCTCCAAGCAATTGGTAAAGCAAAAATGTCAGAAATAGCGAAAGGTGTGATACCTTTTGTCATTATAATGTTATTTACAGTATTTGTTATTTACTTATTCCCTGACCTAGCATTATATATACCTTTTAAATTATAAATATGTTTTCAAAAATAAAATCAAAAGACAAAGCAGAACAATTAAGACAACTATTAAATGGACCAGAAATAATTGTAATGCCTGGATGCTTTGATGCATTATCAGCAAAATTAATTGAAAGAGAAGGTTTGAAAGTTGGATTTATGTCTGGCTTCAGTGTTTCATCTACAAAACTTGGTATGCCGGACACAGGTTTAATCTCTTTTTCTGAAATGGCAGAACAAGTAAGAAATATATGCAATGCTACATCAATTCCAATAATATTTGATGGGGATACTGGATATGGAAATTCAGTGAACGTATTTAGAACTGTAAGAGGATATGCGGATGCAGGAGCAGCTGGTGTGATGATTGAAGACCAAAAGTGGCCAAAAAAATGTGGTCACACAAAGGGTAAAGATGTGGTCGATCTTGATGAGGCAAACTCAAGAATTAAAGCTGCGGTGGATGCAAGAGAATATGGTAATAAAGATATCTTAATAATGGCAAGAACTGATGCCATAGCAACTAGAGGATTAGATGATGCAATTAAAAGAATGCAATCTTTTTCAAAACTTGGTGTTGATATTTTATTTATTGAAGCTGTTAAAAATAAAGAGGATATGAAAAGAATTATTAAAGAAGTTCCAGGTCACCATATGTTAAATTTGATCGAAGATGGTGAAACCCCATTATTAGAAATTAATGAAATAGAGAAAATTGG
Source organism: uncultured Pelagibacteraceae bacterium (assembly GCA_902539195.1). Classification (GTDB taxonomy): domain Bacteria; phylum Pseudomonadota; class Alphaproteobacteria; order Pelagibacterales; family Pelagibacteraceae; genus Pelagibacter. The sequence continues at coordinate 24,940 of CACBHZ010000004.1, forward strand.
ATATAAAATTGCTGTAATGCCTTTAACCTTAATGAGTGCGTCAGTGAAAACGATGCAAGAATGTTTGAATAATATGAAAAATAAAGTTTATAATAAAAATGTTTCTAAATTTTCAGACTTAAGAGATATAGTTGGCTTCAACGAATATTACGATATTGAAGACAAATATAAATAATGTTTCCAAAAAAATTTTCTAAAATTCTTTTCGTTTTTTTTATGGGTTTAGGAATGAGTTTGTTAATGACCCTAATTATTACATTTATAAATACAGGTTATGATGAATTTTATTACAAGAGATTTTTCAAAGCTTGGTCTATTAGTTTGCCAGTTGCATTAGTTGCAACGACTTTTGTTGCACCATTGGTTAATAAATTAGTGGAAAAAATTACTAAATAGAGAGGATGTCATATGAGTGAAAATATAGCTTTTATAGGAGTTGGTAATATGGGAAACCCAATGGCCTGTAATTTAAAGAACGCAGGGAAAAAGGTTAAGGTTTTTGATGTTTCTAAAGAAATGATTGATAAAGCAGTTGAAAATAATCTTGATGTTGAGAAGGATTTTGGAAAACTAATCAATAGTGAAACGTCTGTAGTAATCACTATGTTACCCGAGGGAAAACATTCAAAAGAAGTTTATTTAAAAGAAAATGGTGTTCTAGATAAAGTTTCTAAAAATTGTCTACTAATAGATTGCTCAACAATCGATATAGATACCTCTAAAGAAATAGGAAAGAAAGCAAATGAAAAAGGTATTAAGATGATTGATGCACCAGTAAGTGGTGGAGTGATGGGTGCACAAAAAGCAACTTTAAATATTATGGTCGGTGGATCAAATGATGCATTTAATCAAGCTTTACCTATTTTAAAATTAATGGGAAAAAACATATATCATGCTGGAGAGATAGGAAGTGGAAACGGTGCAAAGATTTGTAACAATATGTCTCTTGGAATAACAATGATTGCTGCTTCAGAGTCATTAATGTTAGCAAGAAGATTGAATATAGATATCAAGAAAGTTCATGAAATTATGAAAAATGCTTCCGGAAATAGTTGGCCTATTTCAGTTTATCCACCTTTACCTGGATTAATTGAAGGAACTCCATCTAACAATAAATATAAGCCAGGCTTTTCTGCAGGTATGATGAACAAAGATTTAAAACTTGCAAATGAATGTGCTAAAAATGCAAATGCATCTACTCCATTAGGAGAGATGGCATTAGAAATATATTCAAAGTTTTGTGAGGATGGAAACAGTTCGAAAGATTTTTCTGCTATATCAAAGGTAATTGGTGGAGATGCTTGGGATTATCCAATAGAATAATTACCAAGAGGAATTTGGACTCTCCAAAAATTTTAACTCATCTGGTGTAGATTTTCTCCCCATAACTTTATTTCGATGAGGATATCTATGAAATCGTTTAATTGCAGCGGTATGATCTTTCCAAAATTTTTTTATCTCATTATAGTTTGGATGATTAGATAAATAGTTATCCAACAATTTATATGCTCTATCATGATCTATAACTTCTTCACTGTGAATGTATGGCAATAGCATGAAAAAACGTTGATATTCATCCATTTGATCAAGATACCCGTTATAGACCGCATCATTTACAATCAGTCTTGCTTTATGATCAAACTCAAAAGCTTTTTTATCATCTCTATATAAGTTTCTTGAAAATTGATCCAATAAAATAACTAAAGCTAGAGTGCTTAATGGTTCATCTTGCCAATCATCATATTCATTTAAAGTAGCTTTTTCATGATCATCTTTGAATTTGTCTCTAATCAATTGATCAAAATTATCATCTCTTTTAAATCGCTTTTCAAAGACCATATCATCAAACCAAAAATCTAATATTGCTTTGGCTCTATCATTCATAAACTTTGTCAACTTTTACCTGATATGATTCAACAAGTCTGTTAGTTTCATTTGCCATTGCAACAACTGCAATAAGTTCGCTTAACATCTCTGTTGTAGCACCTTTAGATTTAGCAGCGATACTGTGAGATTTAATACAATACTCACAACTATTTGTCATTGAAACTGCAACATAAATAAGCTCTTTTGTCATTTCATCCAAAGCACCTTTTTTCATCACTTGCTGTATAGAAGTCCAAGTTCTCTCTAAAGTTTCTGGGTTGTTGGCTAACATTTTCCAAAAATTGTTTATGTAGTCTGTATTTCTCTTCTTTTTTATATCTTCAAATACCTCTTTCACTTTTCCTGTAGCATCAGCTTCTTCAATCATATTAAAAACTGCCATTTCACCTCCTTAATTGTAAATTGTTTCTATTTTAGGCATTAATCTTAATAATTCCTTAGTATATTCATGATTTGGATTTTTAAACAACTCTTCCGTCTCAGACACCTCGCATAGTTTTCCATTCCTTAAAACTCCAATATCATCACACATTTGTCGAACAACTGGTAGATCATGACTTATAAAAAGGATAGTTAAATTAAGTTGTTCTTGTAAATCTTTAAGTAAATTTAGTATTTGAGCCTGAATACTCACATCCAAAGCAGATGTTGGCTCATCACAAACTAATAATCTTGGTTTTGTTGCTAATGCTCTTGCAATAGAAATTCTTTGTCTCTGTCCTCCTGAAAACTCATGAGGATATCTTTCGGCTGAAGACTTGGATAACTCCACAGAGTCTAAGAGATCATTTATATACTCATTTAATTCGTTAGAGCTAATATTTGCATCATGTAACTTTATAGGTTCAGCAATGATATCTTTAACCTTAAGCCTACCATTCAACGAAGAGTACGGATCTTGGAATATCATTTGAATTTGTTTTCTAAATTTAAGTAATTCTTTGTTACTTTTTATATTATTAATACATACATCATCAAAATAAATTTCACCTGAGGTGGGTTTAAATAAATTAACAATCATTTTTGCAATTGTAGTTTTTCCACTGCCACTTTCACCAACAAGTCCAAAAGATTTTCCCTCTTGTATATTAAATGAAACAGTATCAACTGCTAATACATTATTTTGAGATTTTTCTGTAAAAAAACCTTCATTAAAAGTTTTACAGAGATTTTTTATTTGAACTAAATCTTTTTTTAAAATCTCTCTTTTATTCCATCTGTTTAAAATTTTTAAATTAATGTTTTCCTGGTTATTGCTTTCTTTCTCTATAATTTTAAATCTGGATATTTTTTTATTTGTTGGAGGAACAGAACTAACTAAACTTTTCGTATAAGTTTCTTTTGGTTCTGTTAATATTTGCTTTGTTGTTCCCAATTCTACCAAATTACCATTTTTCATGACAGCAACTCTATTGGTAGTCTCTGCTATAACTCCCATATCATGTGTAATTAATATAACTGCTAAGTTTCTCTCTTTAGTTAGTTTTTTGATAAGTTCTAATATTTGTGATTGTATTGATACATCAAGTGCAGTTGTGGGCTCATCTGCAATTAACAACTCTGGTTCACAACATAAAGAAAGTGATATAACAACCCTTTGTCTCATACCTCCTGAAAATTGATGAGGATAATCATTAAATCTTTTTTCAGCATCTTTTATGCCTACTTCTTTTAAAAGATTTATTGCTTTTTCTTTTGCTTTTGAGTTACTGAGATTTAAATGAGTTTGGATTGTTTCAATAAGTTGTTGTCCAATTGTTAAGATAGGATTTAAAGATGTCTGAGGATCTTGAAAAATAAATCCAATTTTTTTTCCTCTTAAACTTAGAATATTTTTTTTATTTTCATGAATATTTATGTCGCTTAAATAAATTGATCCATCAGATACTTTCCCTGGTTCGTCAATTAAATCAATTATTGCATTTGCTACAGTACTTTTTCCAGACCCAGATTCCCCAACTAATCCTACAATTTCTCCTCTTTTTATCTCAATATTAATATCTTTTGCAGCATGAACTGTCTCTTTTCTCAATTTATAATCTACACTTAAATTTTGTATTTTTAAAAAACTCATTTTTTCAATTTAGGATTAAGAGTGTCTCTCATCCAGTCTCCTAATAGATTAATGGAAAAAGCCAAAACAACTAAGAATATTGCTGGAAAAAAAGTTATCCACCATTCACCAGAAAATAAAAAGTCATTTCCAAGTCTTATTAATGTTCCTAAAGAAGGAGTAGTTGGAGGAACGCCAACACCTAGAAAACTCAATGTGGCTTCTGCAATTATTGCTAATGCAAGACCTATAGTTCCTATAACAAGTACTGGTCTCATAATATTTGGAAGAATATGTTTAAACATTACTATAAAATTAGAAACTCCAATAATTGTTGATGCTGAGACATAATCTTTATTTTTTTCAACTAAAGTTGCTGCTCTTGATACTCTTGCAAACTGTGGCCACTCTGAAATACCAATTGCAAAAATTAAAACATATATTGCCATCTCGTCATGAAGTTCACGCGAAATTATACCTCTCGCAATACCATCAACAAGAAGTGCCATCAAAATACTTGGAACTGTTAACTGAACATCAGTTAATCTCATAACAATCATTTCATACTTACCACCAAAAAAACCAGCAGTAAGACCTAATCCAACTCCTAAAATTAAACTAAATAAAATTGCTGAGAAACCAACAATCAAAGATATTCTAGATCCATAAAGAATAGTCGATAACATATCTCTTCCTTGTCCATCAGTACCAAGTAAAAATTCTACTTTTCCTTCGCTAGTCCAAGATGGTGGGGTGAATGCATCCATTAAAGATAAAGAAGATGGGTCGAATGGATTGTAAGGTGTAATAAATTCTACAAAAAATGAACAGAAAAATATTATTGCTAATAAAATTGATGAAACTATTGCTGTAGGAGATTTTATAAAACTAAAATAAATTTCACTATCTTTTATTTTATCCCAAGTTGTTAGAGCTTTATTATCCACTAGCTGAATCTCCTTTAACTCTAATTCTTGGATCTATAAAGTAATACAAGATATCGACTATAAAATTTATCATTACAAAAACGAATGCTATAAATACTAAATATGCTGACATAATTGGAATATCTACAAACTGAACAGCTTGAATAAAAAGAAATCCCATACCTGGCCATTGAAATACTGTTTCCGTAATTATTGAAAAAGCAATTAATGTTCCAATATTTATTCCAGCAATAGTTATTACTGGAATTAGTCCATTTTTAAGTGCGTGCTTATAATTAATGCTTTTTTCATTAATGCCTCTAGCTCTTGCAAACTTTATGTAATCAGTCTGAAGTATTTCCATCATTTCAGCTCTGACGAGTCTTATTATATATGTCATTTGAAAAAGACTTAAAGTAACTGATGGTAATATAATTGCTTTTAAACCTGATATGGTTAAAAAGCCTGTCGACCAAAATCCTAGATCTACCACCTCACCTCTTCCAAACGATGGTAGAACACCTAGTATAACTGCAAAAAGATAAATAAATAAAATACCAATTACAAAAGTTGGAAGAGAAACACCTAATAAAGAAACTGCTAAGATAAAATCACTCAAAAAACCTTTTCTTTTTATGCCTGTATATACTCCCAATAAAGTACCAGAAACCAATGCAATTAGAGCAGATATTAAAACTAATTCAATTGTTGCAGGTAATCTTTCAATGATTAATTCTGATACAGGTCTTCTTAATTGATATGATATTCCAAATTCTCCTTTAGAGGCATTAATTATAAACCTAGTAAATTGTACATGAATTGGGTCCATTAAACCCAAGGTTTCTCTTAACTCAGCTCTTTCTTCATCTGATGTTTCCTCACCCACCATGTTATTTATTGGGTCTCCTACAAAATTAAAAAGAGAAAAAGATACAAAAGCTACGACAAGCATAACCATTGCAGATTGAAACAATCGTTTAAAAAAATACTTTATCAATTTATGAAATTTTATTTTTATACAAGCCCTTTAATTAAAAAGGGCTTGTAATAAATTATTTAGTCAAAGCTCGCAAAACGGAATAACGGCTCGTTATTCGGTCTTATCGGAACATTAACATCTTTTTTTGCAGCCCAAGATATAACTTGGTGATGTAAAGGAAGATAAGAAATATCATCTTTTACTATTTTCCAAGCTTTAGCTATCGCAGCATTTCTCTTATCTAGGTTAACTTCACCTTCCATAACTCTTATCGCAGCATCTACATCAGAGTTACTAAAGTTAACTCTGTTCCAGCTTGCTCCACTTTCATATAAGTAATGGAAAACATAATGACTATCTAAAGTTGGAACTCCCCAACCTAACATATAAAAGTCACCTTGATTATCTTTTAGTTCTTTAAAGTGCTTACTTTTTGTTTGGGCAAATAAATTTACTTTAACACCGATTTTACCTAACATACCAACAACAGCTGTGCATATAGCTTCATCATTTACATATCTGTCATTTGGACATCTAAGCTCAACTTCAAATCCATTCGGATATCCAGCATCAGCTAGAAGTTTTTTTGCAGCAGCTACATCATAAGGAAGTCTTTTATCAAGTTCTTCTGTGTATCCGTTAACACCTGGAAAAGTAATTATTCCAGCAGGTTCACTTAAACCTCTCATTACTTTTTTCTTAATAGCTTCAATATCTATAGCTTGATAAAGAGCTTGTCTAACTGCTTTCTTTTTGAATGGATTATCACCTGTATTACCTGTTCTAAGTTTATCTGCTCCCTGATCCATACCAAGGAATATAGTTCTCATTTGAGCAGTACTTTCAACTTTGTGAGCAGGTGAATTTTTAATTCTAGCTAAATCTTGCACAGGTGCATCGGTAACAACATCAATTTCACCAGATAAAAGAGCTGCAACTCTAGTGGCTGCATTTTTTATAGGTAGTAGATGAATTTCTGTTACTTTGTCATCTTTCATGGTACCCCACCATTTTTTATTACGTTTGAAAACTGTTTTAGTATTTGGTTCTCTTAATGTAATTTTAAATGGTCCAGTTCCCATAGCATTTGTAGCTGAAAATGTTTCTTGTCCAGCATCCCAGTTCTGCGCCATGACTGCAAAATTCTTTTCACTCCATTTTTTTGACATTATAAAAATGTTTGAAAGTTGGTTTAAAAGAATTGGATTTGGTTTACTTGTTGTAATTTCTACTGTGTAGTCATTAACTGCTTTTACACCTGATACTGTACTAATATATTCTTTAAAATCAGATGTTCTTTGTTTTGCTCTTAAAATACTAAATACAACGTCTTCAGATGTAAATGGAGTTCCATCAGAAAATTTAACATCTTCTCTTAATTTAAAGATCCAAGTATTAGGACCTTGAGTTCTCCACTCTGTTGCTAGTTGAGGTCCAATTTTCATATCTAATCCTCTGGTAACTAGAGCTTCATATACTTGTCTAGATACTTGAGTGGTAGGACCTTCGTTTTGAGCATGAGGATCAAGTGTTAAACTATCACCCTGCATTGACCATTTAATAGTTTTTGCAAACGCTTGTGTTGGAGCAAAAGCTAGAAAAAAAGCCAATAAAATTTTTATAAAATACCCATACTTCATTTCTCTCTCCTATATTATTAAAATAAAAATCTAACTTATTAATTATGTAAACTAAAGTGATTTAATTCACTATTTTTTTGAAGTTTTCGTAAAGAATTTTAGAATATTTGTTCATAGATTGAATGTTGTCTTTCGCATCACTATCAAATTTATCAAGAGCTCCTTGTCCTAACTGACTCTCTAAAGCAGACTTATATTCAGGCACACATCCCCATTCTCCTACAGTGGTATCTTTTATCTCTATGTGAAATTGAATACCGTAAGCATGTTTTTTGTATTTAAAAATTTGGTATTTCGTTTCAGGAGATGACGCTAAAAGAGTTATATCATTATTATTTTCTAGATTTTGAACTTCATATGAATGCCATTGGAGTGATTTAATAATATCAGGATATTCTTTAAATAATAAATCGTCCTTTTTACTATTTAAAAAATTAATGTCTAAAATACCTATCTCTGGATTTTTTGATTTAACTACTTTACCTCCAACTACCTCTCCTAATAATTGACAACCTAAACAAAAACCTAAATATGGTTTATTTAATTCTATTACAAATTCTTTGATTTTTTTTTTCTCTTCTCTTAACCAAGGGTAATCTTTTTCCATCCAAGTATCCATTGGTCCGCCCATACAAAACATTGCATCAAATCCAGTTAAATCATCAGGTATTTTTTCTCCTTCGTCAAGTTCTACAGTTTTAATATGAACTTTATCCTTTAACATTAAATCTTTAATATAACCAGGATCCTCAATTTTAATGTGTTGAAGAACAATTATATTTTTCATGTAGCTGGCTTGAGTAATTTTAAAATTTTTTTATGATTTGATAAATTATTTGAAACAATTATTTTTCCACCTAATGAAGCGTCTTTATTATCCCATGTAGTAATTATTCCACCTGATGCTTTAATAATTGGTATTATCGGATGTATATCCCAAATTTTGTTTGCACATTGAGCTACAATATCTAGTCTTCCCTCTGCTAATTGGCAATATGTTAGTGCATCGAAACATGGAAACTGCATTCTCTTGATAAATTTCATTATTTTTTTTTGTTTTTGAAAAGATAAAGTTCCGTGAAAAGCAGCAGCTACTTTCAAATAATCAAATTTTATTTTTTTGTTTACTTTTAATTTTCTTTTTTTTCCATTTTCAAACACAAAAGCAGATTTATCATCTTGATTTAAATAGTATCTTTTCATTCTTGGAAAATTTGCTAAACCAACTATAGGGGCGTCGTTATAATTTAGAGAAATTAAATTGCTCCATGTAGGATTTCCAGCGACAAATGATCTTGTCCCATCAATTGGGTCAATTATCCATGAAAATAGACTTTTTGTTTTTTTTGCTCCAAACTCTTCACCGATAATTTGATGATCTGGGAACTTATCATTAATCTTTTTTCTTATAAATTTTTCAAAAGCTTTATCAGCACTTGTAACGGGATCATAACCTTTGCCTTTTAACTTGTTATTAATTGTAAAAGTTTTGTTAAGTTTAGTGTAATAAAAATTAGTTAAATCTTTAGCAAGCTTATTCAAAAAGGTGTAATAAATCGTGAAATCTTTTGTTTTTTTGAAGGTCATTTATCTGATGAGTAATAGTTAAAATATACAACTAGTTCAAATAAAATATCTTGAAAATTTTAGAATTTGATAGAAGAATCCAGATAGATGAAAATAGAAATTAATTCTAAAAAAGTATTTATAAATAGTGGTAATAATAAAGAAGAAATACATCCATTTTGGCTTAGAGAAAGAATAAATAACGAAGATGCTCTGGATAAAGGAAATCAACAAAGATTATTTGATCCAAATTCTATAAATACTAACATTGATATAGAAAAAATTGAGAATGAAGATGGATTACTTAATTTATTTTTCAATGATGGAACCAATTATAAAATAAAAGAAGATCAAATATTAAATGAGTATAAATCGCAAAATCTTGATCCTATTTCAATTGATAAAATTAAATGGGATTCAAATTTTAATAATTTTCAAAAATTTAAATTTGAAAATGATATTTTTAAAAAAAAAATCATGTATGATTTATTAGTATCATTCTATAAATATGGTTTTGTAGTTTTAACTAATGTTACAACTGAAGATAATTTTATTATTAAATTTGCAAATTCAATTGGCAGTGTAAGAAGAACTAATTTTGGGGAATTTTTTAATGTAAGATCTGTGCCTAATCCAAATGATTTGGCTTATACATCATTAGCATTATCTCCACATACAGATAATCCATATAGAAAACCAGTTCCTTGTGTTCAATTATTGCATTGTATTACAAATAATGTGAGTGGAGGAAATTCTACCTTGGTTGATGGTTACACAGTAAGTGAAAAAATCAAAGAGGATTATCCAGAATATTATGAAATTTTATCTTCAGTTAAAGTAAAATTTAAATTTATAGACAATACAGTTGTTCTAGAAGATATGTCTGAGTTAATTAAATTGGATGAAAATAATAATTTTAAACAAGTTAGATTTAGTCCAAGATTAGATTATGCTCCGATATTAGAAAAATCAAAATTGGATTTATTCTATAAAGCTAGAAATAAAATTTCTGAATTATATAACTCTGATAAATATAAAGTTGAATTTAAATTAGAAACTGGAGATTTATTAATGATGGACAATCATAGATTACTTCATGGAAGAACAAAATATGATGTTAACGAAGGTGATAGATATTTACAAGGATGCTACATTGATTTCGACAGTACAGAAGGTAAACTTAGACATTTAAAAAGAAAATTTAATCTTTAAATAATTCTTTTATTTTTTCTTCAGCGTTTTTTATCGACTTTTCATAATCTAAAGCCATTTGATCTGCTGCAACTATATCGATTTTTTTAATACCAAAAAAATTTAACATATGTATCAACCACGGGGTTAAAAAGTCTTCTTCACCTTGTATTTTTGTTCCGCCAGAAGTAATTACTAAATATACCTGCTTATCTTCTAATAAACCTTTTCTTCTTCCGTCATCCCCATATTTAAATGTCAATTTTACTCTGGCTGCAAGATCAGCCCAAGCTTTAAGGGTTGCTGGTGGGCCAAAATTATAAATTGGCACTGATATAATAATTACATCACATTCTTTTAACTCCGATACTAACTTATCAGATAATTCAAACATTTTCTTATGTTCATCTGTTTGCTCATTCTCTGGAATTTTCATTCCAGACTCAGTTAAGCCAGATATAAAAAGCATTTCGTCATCTAGGTCTCTATAAATGACCTCATCATTATCTTTTTTAACTTTATCAAGTATTTTTTTTGCAAGCATCCTTGAGGTAGAACCTTCTTTTCTAGCACTGCAATCGATTTGGTATATTTTCATTTTTATCCAAGTTTTTGAAGTATAGGAAAATACTTTAATATGTAAAATCCTAAAGCTTGCAACTGGTTTGTAATCATTAATATTCCTGTTATCAATAACAATCCTCCACCAACTCTTGAAATAGTTATCATTTTTGATTTTAGATTTTTTGTAACAACCATAAAACGTTGAATCAAATAACCTGATGCAATAAAAGGCAGTGCTAAACCAAGTGAATAGAACACAAGTAACAATATACCTCGGTTCAAACTTTGCTCAATTGAAGCTAAAGCTAATATTGATCCTAAAATAGGTCCAATACATGGAGTCCATCCAAATCCAAATGCCATACCAACTAATATTGAGCTAAAATTTCCTGATTTAATCTCAGTATTAATTCTTTTTTCATAATTTAAAAACTTAATATTAATTAATCCCATAATATGAAGGGAGAAAATAATTATAATACTTCCTGCAATAATTCTTAGTTCAAAAGAGTTACTTAAAATTAAAGAACCTAAAAAAGTTGCGGTAGCTCCAAAGCTTATAAAAACAATTGAAAAACCAAAAGTAAATAAAACTATAGGGAATATATTAATCGTTTTTTTTTCTAATAATTCATTTAAAGAGCTTCCAGAAATATAAGATATATATCCAGGTATTAATGGAAGTACACATGGAGACAAAAAGCTTATTAATCCAGCTCCAAATGCAACAAATAATTCTATCATTTAACCAGTATTTTTCATTGCAGCTGAAATACCTGCAATAGATGTTAATAATGCATCATTAAGATCATTTTTTTTATCTGAATTTAATTTTTTGTTTTTAATTTTATTCATAACTACTGCTTGAATTATATTTAATACCTCTGTGTAAATATTTCTTACAATAACTCCTGATCTAAATTTTTTTCTTTCATTTATAATTTCTTTTGGCGTAATCTTTTTATTTAATTTTTTAATAACTTCGAATTGGAACCTAAGTTTTTTTCCAACTCTTTTTAAATCTTTGTCAGCTAAATACTCCTCATATATTTTTGAAATATCTGGGTCCACTTTTGAAATTACCATATCCAAGATATCCATCATTGAATTGAAGAAAGGCCAGTTTTTTTCCATATCTATTAGTGTTTTTTCAAATTTTTTAATTGATGAATATCTTAAAGCTTCTGCACTTCCAAGCCATGCTGGGAGCATTAGTCTTATTTGTGTCCAAGCAAATACCCAGGGTATTGCTCTTAAACCTTTGATATTATCAATATTCTTTCTTTTAGACGGTCTTGATCCAATTGAAAGTTTTCCTAAAGACACATGTGGCGTAACGGTTTTAAAATATTTAATAAAATCTGAACTTTGATTAATATTTTTTCTATATGAGCTTTTTGAAATATCAGACATTTTTTCAATTAGATTTCTCCAATCTTTTTTAGGGACTGGCGGTGGGGTTAATGTTGCCTCCATTACCGCTCCTATATAGCTACATAAATTATAAATTGCTAAAGGCTGATATCCATATTTCTGTTGAATTACTTCTCCTTGATCTGTTATCCTGATTTTTCCATTTACAGTATTTGGTGGTTGAGATTTTAAAGTAGCTTGAATTGGACCTCCTCCTCTACCCGCAGAACCTCCTCTTCCATGAAAGAACGTAACATCTATGTTATATTTTTTAGCAATTTTAATAATTTCTTCTTGAGCCTTATATTGATGCCAACTTGCACAAATTTTTCCAGCATCTTTGCTTGAGTCTGAATATCCAATCATGACTTCTTGTTTATTTTTTATTAAATCTCTGTACCACTTTAATGAAAACAAACTGGCCATTATTGATTTTGCGTTAATTAAGTCATCTAATGTTTCAAATAAAGGGACAACTCTTAATTTGTTTTTAATATTTGCTTCTTTTTGCAAATATAAAACAGAGAGAATGTCAGATGCAGATGATGTCATTGAAATAACATAAGCTCCTAAACATTCAGGCGGCTCTTCAGATAAAATTTTAAATGTTGACCAAACTTCTTTATTTTCTTTATTTTTAAAATTAAAGTTTTTTATGAAATTTGATTTTTTTTTCATCTTAGAAGATAAAAATTTAATTTTTTCCTCCTCACTCCATTTTAAATAATTAAGTTTATTTTTTTTCTTAATAAGTTCATTAATTAACTGTGAGTGTCTAGTTGACTCTTGTCTAATATCTAGTTTTGCAAGATTGACTCCAAAACATTTTGCTCTTCTCATTAAATCTAATAATTCGCCACTTGCTATATTTTCACTTTGATTTTCCTCTAAAGACTCACGGACAATTCTAAGAGGTTTTAAAATTTCCTCTTTTGAGTTTAGCAATTTTTTATAGTCCAAAGGTTTTTTATTCACTATGAACTGTTCAATTGCTCTGTGAGTAAATCTCATTTTATCCCTTAGAGGTCTTAAGAAAACTCTGTAAGGCTCAAATGATTTTCCTGTTAGTTTTTGAATTTTTTTAGAACATTTTCTCATTGAATACGATCTAATTAATTTAGTAAGTTCTTTTTCATACAATTTTGCTGCTTCCCATCTTGATAATAACAAAACTTCTTTGGTTACTTTTGAAGTTACATTTGGATTTCCATCTCTATCACCTCCCATCCATGATCCAAACTCAATAGGATTAAAATTTTTTGGCAAACCTTTACCCATATTTTTCAAAAATATATCATTGAGTCTTCTGTAGACTTTTGGAATAGTTTCCCAAAGACTATCCTCTATTATTGCAAGACCCCATCGCGCTTCATCGGCTGGAGACGGTTTTGATCTTTTTAAGTCATCTGTATTCCAGATAATGGTAAATTCATCATGAATTTTTTTATTTAAAGATTTTATTTTTAAAGCGTGATCTTTAAATAACTCTCTTTCTTCAAGTATTTCTGTAATTTTATGATATTTTTGAATTAAAGTTCTTCTTTTGACCTCTGTTGGATGAGCTGTCAAAACTATTCCAATATTTAAATTTTTCGCAAAATTATATATTTTATTATTATTAATTTTTTTATTTTTAAATAATTTCTCAAAAATTTCTTCTATAAAAATATTTTTTTGATTTTTACCGTCTCTTTTATTTTCATATTGGTTGAGTTGTCTAGATGCATCAATAGACTCGGCTAGATTTATAAAATTCATAAAATGATTAAATGCTCTTGCAAGCTTGTAAGTATTTTTAGGATTAATACTTTTTATTTCACTAGAAATTTTTTTATATGATCTTTTTTGGATTTTATTTGCTTTTGATAACTTTCTAATTTTCTCAACAAGATTATAAAAGCTTTTACCTTCTTGTTCTTTAATTACATTTCCTAATGAATTTCCTAAAAACCTAACATCCTCTCTTAAAGATTTTGTTGGAATTCTCTCATAATATAAGTCTCTTTTGATCACAATTTATTATACCAAAAAAGAGATTATATTTGGATTAAATTGCTACTACTTTTGATTTTTGTTCACCAAGAAGTTCAATTGAAAGCCTCATTTCATCACCTGCTTTTAAAAATTTTTGTGGCTTCATTCCCATTCCAACTCCTGGGGGTGTTCCTGTGGTAATGATATCTCCTGGTTGAAGGGACATATATCGACTAACATATGAAACAATATGATCTACATTAAAAATCATTGTTTTTGTATTACCCGTTTGCATTCGTTCACCATTTAAATCTAATTCCATGTTTAGGTTGTTTACATCATTAATCTCATCTTTGGTCACAAGGTATGGACCAATAGGACCAAATGTATCGTGCGACTTACCTTTTACCCACTGTCCCATTTTTTCTATTTGCCACTCTCTTTCACTTACATCATTCACTAAACAATAACCTAAGATATAATCTTGTGAATTTTTCTCTGGGATATTTTTAGCATTTTTTCCTATAACTAAACCTAGCTCAACTTCCCAATCTAGTTTTTTTGAATAGCTTGTAATTTCAATATCATCATTTGGTCCATTGATTGAACTACTGGCTTTCATAAACACAATTGGTTCTGTTGGTGGTTTTGCTCCAGTTTCCGCTGCATGGTCAGAAAAATTTAATCCAATTGCAATAAATTTTCCTGGTTTAGTTATGCATGAACCAATCCTTGTATTATTTGAAATCTCAGGCAATGATGATGCATCAATTTGTTTAATTTTTTCAATTGTTTCAAAATTTAAATGAGTTGGATCTAAATCATTTATATGTTTGGATATATCTCTCAACTTTCCATCTTTATCTAATATAGCTGGCTTTTCTTGACTTTTTTCTCCCACTCTTAGTAATTTCATTTTATCTCCAATAATTATTTATAGCTTTTGTATAACGAACTATGATCATAATTACCCAATCCTTTTTTAACGAGATTATTATACATTTTTTTAACTATTTTAGATAAAGGTAATTCTAGCTTTTTATTTTTTGCACAATCAAGGATGTTGTTCATATCTTTTAATTGAGAAAAATTTTTTCCTCTTGGTTTAAAATCTTTTTTGATCATTCTTAATCCATGAGTTTGTAAAACTTTACTGTCAGCCCACCCCCCTTTTAATGCTTTGAGAATATTTATTGGATTTACATTATTTTTTTGTGCTAATTTAATAGCTTCTGCAACAGATCCAATTGTAATTCCTACTATTATTTGATTAGCTAATTTTGCTATTTGACCTGCAGAATTTTTTCCAACTAAAACAGGATTGCCTAATTTCTTTAGTATATTTAAATTTTTAGAAAAAACTTTCTTATCTCCGCCAACCATTATGGCCAGCTGAGCATTCTCTGCACCATTTGTGCCTCCAGAAACTGGCGCGTCCAAAAAATTAACTTTATATTTTTTTAATAATTTTGATAAATTTATTGCTGTTTTAGGATTTGCAGAACTCATATCTATAACTGTAGATCCTGCTTTTAAATTTTTTAAAAATTCTAAGTTAGAATATATTTTTTTTATAGCCTTATCATCAGACAACATAGTAATTATTAAATCCTGGTCAGAAACAACTTCCTTTAATGAATTACATACTTTTGCGCCATAATTTTTTAATTTATCAGCTTTTTTTTTTGTTCTATTAAAAACTTTGACTTGATATTTAGATTTTAGAAGATTTTTTGCCATAGGAGCACCCATTAATCCAATTCCTATAAAACCGATTTTTGTCATATTAATAATTCAACCGCGCCGCTCCTCTTACTCCACTTGCATCTCCA
This sequence comes from uncultured Pelagibacteraceae bacterium, assembly GCA_902539195.1. Taxonomy (GTDB): domain Bacteria; phylum Pseudomonadota; class Alphaproteobacteria; order Pelagibacterales; family Pelagibacteraceae; genus Pelagibacter. The sequence continues at coordinate 40,965 of CACBHZ010000004.1, forward strand.
TACTTAGCCTTTAAAAATTTCGTATTTATATGTTTAATTTCCATATTTTTTGTAACCATTTTCTTTAATTCATTTAATGAAGAGATTTCGTTAGATAATCCACCTCCAAATACAAATACATCAGGATCAATTGTATAAATTAAGTTAACAAGTGCTCTAGCCAACCGTATTTTAAAATGTTTAATAAAAATTGATTTTGTAAACTTATCAGATTTATTAAATATTTCTCTCGCAGTAATTTTTTTATGATAAAGTTTTTCCAAACCTTTTCCTGAGGTAAACTTTTGTATTTGCATAAGTGATATCTTTTTTTTAATATATTTTTTATCGTTTAGATTTCCAAATATTGGTAGAGGAAGATGTCCCCACTCTCCAGAAATATAATTTGCACCTTTTAAGATTTTCTTATTAATAACTATTCCACCTCCAGTGCCTGATCCAATAATTATTCCGAAAACAACATTATAATTTTTTGCAGCTCCATCCATTGCTTCAGATAATGCAAAACAATTTGCATCATTTTCACATTTTATATTTCTTTTTAAAGCTTTTGATAAATCTATGTTTAATTTTTTATTATTTAATTGTTTGGCATTTACTGAATTTTTAAGTAGTCCAGTTTTATAATCTATAGATCCGGGATGACACACGCCTACTTGAAATTTTTTTTTATACTTCCGATCTAGTGAAAAAACTATTTTACTAACATCTTTTATTATTTTTTTATAACTCTTTGGGCAAGGGATCCTTGATCTCTCAATTTCATCACCATTTTTTTTTAAGATGACGCTTTCAATTTTTGTTGCCCCAATATCTATTCCAATTTTCATTTTAGTAAGAGCTTGATTCTTTCCAAATATTTATATCCCCTTCTTTAGCGGTTTTATTAATTATTTTCATTTCAGAAGGTGTAAAATTAAGTTTGTTTAGACTTTCTATATTTTCTTTTAACTGGTTAATATTTCTAACTCCGATTAGAGCAGATGTTACATAATTATTTGACAAGACCCAAGAAATTGCCATTTGAGATAAAGATTGACCTCTTTTATTTGCAATCTTATTTAAATCTGAAACTATCTTTAAGTTTTTTTTTGTTATTAAAGATTTATCTAAATAAGATGTAACATCACTCGCTCTTGAAACTCCAGGTATCTTTTTTAAATATTTGTCTGATAGCATTCCTTGAGCAAGAGGAGAAAAGGCAATACATCCAATTTTAAGTTTTTTTATAGTTTTAGTTAAATCTTTTTCAATCCATCTATTAATTAAAGAATATGAAGGCTGGTGAATAAATAATTTAATATTTCTTGATTTTAGAATTTTGTAAATTTGGTTCGTCTTTTTGGAAGAATAAGATGATATACCAACATATAAGGCTTTTCCCGATTTATAAATACTCTCTAATGCATCTGCTGTTTCTTCTAAAGGTGTATTTGGATCAAATCTATGTGAGTAAAATATATCAAAGTAATCAATTTTCATTCTTTTTAAACTTTGATCACAACTTGCGATAATATGTTTTTTTGACCCCCATTCTCCATAAGGTCCTTCCCACATATCATAACCAGCTTTTGATGATATAATCAGTTCATCTCTATATTTTTTTAAATCTTTGCTTATTATTTTTCCAAAATTACTTTCTGTACTACCGTAAGGTGGGCCATAATTATTTGCCAAATCAAAATGAGTAATGCCTTTATCAAAAGCATAGAATAATATTTTTTTAATATTAGAAAGTGGAACTTTACCTCCAAAGTTATGCCAAAGCCCAAGGCTTATTAGTGGTAATTTAACTCCACTATCGCCACAAGATCTATATAACATCTCTGAATATCTTTTATTATCAGCGTTATATTTCATATTTAGTAAACCTCGACCTCTTCATATGTTGGCATGGAATTCGCGGCTCCTTCTTTAGTTGTAGAAATACCAGCAACTTTATTGGAAAATTCTAATGCATCAACAATTTTTAATGATTTGGCTAATGCTACACTAAAAGCTCCATTAAAAGCATCACCTGCTCCAGTAGTATCTTTTACATCCTCTTTTAATTCATGGGCGTCTACAAAATGGCTTTTAGTTCCATTTGAAAAATAAACTCCTTTAGAACCTAGAGTTATTAAAATATTTTTTACTCCTTTTTTTAAAAAATCTTTAGCTGCATTTTCTATTTCAGATTTTGTTTCTATTTTTTTTTCTAAATAAAAACTAGCTTCAGTTTCATTTGGTGTAAAATAGTCTATATTTTTAAAGTCATTCTCAGATATTTTCGAAGCTGGAGCTGGATTTAATATTGTAATTGAACCAGTATCTTTAGCTTTTTGTAAAGCATAGCTTGTAACATCATATGGTGTTTCTAATTGTGTTAAGAATATATCTGACTTCTCGATTGCTTTTAAATTATTATCTATATCAGAACTATTTAAAGTGCCAGCAGCGCCTGGTATGATGTTTATTGCATTATCACCTGTATTTGCATTAATCATAATACCAGCAACGCCAGTTGATTGATTTTTATCTTTGATAATATAATCGGTATTTACTCCAGAGGATTTATATAAATTTAGTGCCATTTCAGCATTATTATCATCACCTATTTTTGTAATAAAACTTATATTTCCGCCAAGTCTTGCTGCAGCAATGGCTTGGTTAGATCCTTTTCCACCAGGTCCTATTAAGTGTTTTGTTCCTAAAATAGTTTGCCCAACTTCAGGAATTTTTTCACCAATAAAACATAAGTCTGCAACAAATACTCCAAATACACATATAGATTTCATTTAATTAAGACCAGACTTTACCGTCAGGAAGAATAACTCCTTTAGTAATAATAAAACATCCAAAAGGTCGAGCATCTGTAGTGGTTACAATACAGTATGCTTTTTTTGCTTCCTCATAAAAATTTTGTCTTGAAATTGATCCAACTTTCCATTGGGGACCAGAATTATATTTTACTGCATCAATAAATTCTTTATGAGTTTCAGTTAGTTCCTCTGGTTTATCATCTACTTCCATTCTAAGTACAGGTGAGCCCCCTTGTGATACAATAAAACTATCTAATGGAAAAACAGATAAAATTGCATTTGCTGCACTTTTAATATCTACCCCATCTAAGCGAATTACATTTTTGTTGATAGAGTTTGCGGGAAAATTAGCATCAGCAAGAATAATTTTCTCACCATGACCCATAGATCTTAAATTAAAAAGTAAATCAGGGCTTAAAACAGGGTTAATATTTATTAACATTACAAGATTATATTACATAAAAAAAAAGGGTGGAATAAAAATTCCACCCTTTTTTAAATGTTATATACTAATGATTATTTAAAATCGTTAGCGTTTTCTTTTGTTACTAGTTGTGTTCCAGTATCAATGTTTGGATCAATACTTCCACCATTAGCTAGCTCAAGTGCATATTTAACACCGTAAGCACCCATGTTATATGAGAACTGAGCAATAGTTGCAGTCATTTCACCTTTTAAGATACTTGTAGCAGCATCTGGAGTTGCATCAAAACCAACAACAACAACATCATTCATATCTGCATCTTTAAGAGCTTGCATAGCACCTAGGCCCATATTGTCATTTGAAGCAAATATTGCTTTGATGTTAGGATTTTTCAAAATAATAGACTCAGTAACTGATCTACCTTTTGCAGTATCCCACTCAGCTGTTTGAGTAGCAACTATATTTAGACCGCAATTTTTAAATCCTTTAATTGCACCGTCTCTTCTTAGTAAAGCTGTTGATTGAGACTCTATTCCAGTCAAAATTGCAACATCTGAACCTTTTGGAGTTTTGTCACAAATGAATTTAGCAGCTAATTCTGCTCCATTCATATTGTTAGTTCCAATAAAAGTAACACCTTCATTGATCCCTTTTGTATCTACGAATACAACTGGAACACCACTTTTGATAGCGTCATCTACAATTGGAGCAAATGCATTTGGATCTCCCGGTGCAAGAGCTAAAGCATCAACACCTTTAGCAAGTTGGTCTTCAACTTGGTTAATTTGCGCTTGTACGTCACCTTCTTGAGGTGGCGCAACCAAGATTAACTTAACACCTAATTTTTTAGCTTCTTCTTCAGCACCTTTTGTAACAGAAGCCCAGAAAGGATTTCCAGACCCAGGACCTTTAATACTGAACAAGATTTTTTTACCATGACCGTCAGCAAAAGAAGCTGAAATCATGCTTATCGATAAAAAAATTGCTGATAATAAAACAACAATTTTTCTTGATAGTTCTCTCATAAATTTCCCCTTTAATAATTATTAAAGCTCAATTTAATAAAATTTTTAAAAAAAATTCAACTGTTTACAAGGTCTCTTATGATAGCATCTATTCAACTTTGACGTGTTTATTTCCTCGTGCCGAAATCTCTTCTTAAAACATCCACGTAAACTGCTAATACAATGATCGAGCCAATCAATACTTGTTGCCAGAAAGAACTTACATCCATCAAATTAAGTCCATTTCTTAAAATTCCCATAATCATTACTCCGGCAAAAACTCCAAGAACAGTTCCCCTACCACCAAAGAAACTAGCTCCACCAATTATACATGCTGCGATAGCATCCAATTCAGATTGTAATCCTGCATTAGGATAACCAGAGTCTGTTCTTCCTGCTAAAATTAATGCTCCAATACCTGATAAAAATCCACAAAGTGAATAAACAATTATTAAAATTTTATTAACATTAATTCCTGAAGCTCTTGCTGCGCTTGGGTTGCCACCAATTGCATAAATCCACTTTCCTGTTCGACTATGATTCAAGAAAACCCAAAAAACAAAATATACAACAGCGATTAAAACTAAGCTTACGGGGAGATATTGAGATTTCTCTAATCCTAACCAAGTAAGATCAATTCTACCATGACCTAAGTACCTAACTTCATCGGTAAATCCACTTATGGGTGTTCCGCCTGATATTAAGTTTCCTGTTCCTCTAAAAATATAAAGAGTTCCTAAAGTCATTATAAAAGGATGAGGCATTCTTAAAAGTGTTATCCCCAAACCATTTATCAACCCGCATAAAAATCCAGCAAATAAAGGTACTAGAACAACTATAAACCAAGGTGCTCCAGCTTTAGCTACTATTGCTAAAATCATCAATGAAAGCATCATTATTGAGCCAACTGATAGATCTATACCCGCAGTCACAATCACCATAAAAACACCTAAAGCTAACATTGATTGCCAAGATATTTGTTTGAATACGTTTGTTACATTTCTCCAAGACAAGAAGACATCTGGTTGCAAAATATGCATTACCAAGATCATGATAACTAATAATAGTAAAATCCCGTATTTTTCAAAATATGGAATAAGTTTTACATATAAGCTATCTTGTTTTTTTTCCTTGTCGTCCATTTTATTTTTTTCCCATAATCCAACCAATGACTTCATCTCTTGAAGTTTTATCTAATTGAGACTCAGCAAAGTTTGTTCCTTGAAAAAGTGCCATTACTCTGTCGCAAACAGTAAAAATATCATCCATTCTATGACTTATTACTATAACACCTACGCCAGTACTTTTTAATTTGTTAATTAAGTCTAATACTTTTCCAACTTCTTTTATTGCTAAAGCAGCAGTTGGTTCATCCATTATAACAACTTTGGCATTAAATGCTGTTGACCTAGCTATTGCAACTGCTTGTCTTTGTCCTCCAGATAATTCCTCTACTTTTTGCTCAGCACTTTTAACATTTATTTTTAGTTTCTCTAAGTGTGCACTCGTCATTTCTTGAATTTTTTTAAAATCTAAAAATTTTAAGAAGCCAATATTTTTTGTAGGCTCTCTTCCTAAAAAAATATTTTCTCCAATTGGTAAATTACCTGCTAGTGCAAGATCTTGATAAACCATTTCTAAACCTAAATTTTGAGAGTCTTTTGGACTATCTAATACATGTTCTTTACCCTCAAAAAATAAAGCGCCTGCACTTGGTTTGTACAAACCAGATAAAACTTTCATTAGTGTAGATTTGCCTGCACCATTATCTCCCACAACACCTAAACATTCACCCTCGTGTACTTTTAAATTTACATTTTCTAGAGCAGTTATTGTTCCAAAATACTTTGTGATACCTTTGGCCTCTAAGAGCAATTTATTTGTTGAAGTCATTTAATTTAAATTAAAAAAAAAATTAATTAATTGCAACAGGTTTTGACCTTAAAAGATGAACAGTTTTTCTTAGAGCTTTTTTACAAAATCTTGGATTAAGATTTTTTGAAATCAATTTCATATCTTCAAAAACAATATTTCCCATTTCCTTGAATGCCTCATCTAAAGCACCCGCTCTATGTGCAGAAAATAAAACATTTTTTAATTTTCTTATTGGGTCATTTTTTTTAACTGGTTCTTCTGGAAAAACATCAAGCGCTGCATAAATATCACCTTTTTTAAGTCTATTTTTTAAATCTTTAAAATTAACGACTGCAGCTCTACTCATTAGTATAAAAAGTGAGTTTGATTTCATAAGATTGAGTAATTTTTTATTAATCAATCCTTTGTTTTTCGTAGTAATTGCAGCAAGTATATAAATAACTTCACATTCTTTAAACATTTTTTTTAAAGTAATTGGTTTATATCCTTGATTAATTATTTTTTTGTTTGGTATCCAAGGATCATAGATATTTATTTTACTCGAAAATGGTTTCAATAATGGAACCAAAGCTTTCCCTAGGTCTCCAAATCCAAATAATCCAATTTTTTTGTCTGATAACAATGAAGCCTTAAGATTTCCATCTAATCCATACTTTTCCTTTTTATTAATGAAATCCTGATTTGCTCCATGAATATTTCTAAGAAGAGAGAGTGTAAATCCAAGCGCAATTTCTGCGACTGGTTTTGAGAAAACAGGCGAAGTTGCAATAACGTGAATACCTTTATCAAAGCAATAATTATAATCCATATTATCTAAAAAGTTGCTTTCTACATTTATTACTGCTTTTAACTTTTTTGCTTTTGTTAATAAAAATTTAGGAAGATCAGGCTGTCCAATTATAAATTTCGCTTTATGAATATTATTAATATAAAATTTCTGTTTATTTGTTTTTGGTGCGAAAATAAGCTTAAATTTATTTTTTAACTCATTTAATTTAGGTTTTGAAAAAATAAGCTCCATGGTTCTTGGATAAGGGTCAACAATTGCAATATCTTTCATGATCTATAAGAGAATTTTTTTTACTTCTTCTTCTGTAAATCTTTTTGGCTTTTCACACTTAGTTTTTATTTTTTGAGGCACTCCAGTTGTTGCAGCCTTCATAGTAGATTCAATTATATCTAAAACATGAAGAGATAGCTCTCCAGAACATCGGTGTTTTTTCTTTTTTTCGATTGAATATAACATCTCAGACATTCCAACACTTCTGTAGTTTGCATTTGTTGGTGACTCATTAGATCTACCACTTGCAGATGTAATATTTATTTTTCCTAAATGCATTTTATCAGTTTTATGTTCACCCCAACGACCACCTTCTGTAACAGAAATATAAACAGATCCACCAAACATATTTGGATCAGGAACGATAATTGATCCTTTAGTTCCATAAAGTTCCATATGATTTCTTTGATGATTAATAACATCAAAGGATAGAGTGACCTGAATAATTGCTTCATTATGAAATTGAATTGTTGCCAAATAAGTAGTTGGCGTTTCAACCTTAAATGTTTTTCCTTTATTTGGACCTGCTCTATAATTTCTTCTTTTAAATGCCGTTAATGTTCTTCCTTGCACCTGTTTAGCTGGCCCTAAAAGATTAACAAGCGTTGTAAAAAAATAAGGACCCATATCTATTACTGGTCCTCCCTCTTTTTTATACCAAGATTCTGGTTTTGGATGAAAGTTTTCAACGCCAGGAAATGCAAATATTGCATTTCCAAGTTTGATTTGTCCAATTAAATCAGAGTCAATTAATTCCTTTGCTTTTTGTCCACCTCCTCCAAGAAAAGTATCCGGCGCGTTACCAATGTATAATTTTTTTTGTTTTGCTAAAGCAACTAGCTCTTTTCCTTTTTGAAAGTATGTAGCTAATGGTTTTTCTGAATAAACATGCTTTCCTGCGTTTAATACTTTTTTTGATACAGAATAATGTGATTGGGGAATTGTTAAATTTAAAATTACCTCGATATCTTTATCTTTTAGTATTTCATTAACAGTCATTGATTTGATATTGTATAATTTTGCACATTTTTCAGCTGCTTTTTGATTAATATCTGCACAAGCAACGATTTTGAAATTATTAAAATATTGGTGTCCTCTAAAATATGTTTCTGCGATATGGCCACATCCTATGAGACCAACCTTAAAAACTTTATTCATGAATTTTAGACACCTTGTCTTTGCTTTGATTTTCCTTCTTTATGAAGTTTTAATGCATCTTCATTTTCTTTTGTTGATGGCATTTCTAAAGTGGGACTTTCCCAGTAAGCTGAACCCTCTAGCCACTCATAAGAATGAGTTTTTATTGAAATTAAGTAAGTTACATCAGATTTTTTAGCTCTTTTAAATGCTTCTTCTAATTCAGAAATAGATGATACCTCCTCAGATTTTGCTCCCATACTCTCTGCATGTTTAGCAAAATTAACAGGTACAAGATTTGGAGCTTTTGAACTATTAAATAGACAATTAAATTCTTTCCCGCCTTTAAATAATTGTAGCCTGTTAATAACTGCATGGCCTCCATTGTCACATAAAACTATTATTAATTTATTATTTGTTATAACTGATGAATAAATATCTGAATTAAAAAGTAAATAAGATCCATCTCCTACAAAAGCTATTACTTCTTTATCTGGGTTCGCCATTTTAACTCCTAATGCACCAGAAATTTCATAACTCATGCAGCTAAAACCCCATTCGGTTTCATGAGTATTTAATTCTTTTGGCCTCCAAATTTGTACAACTTCACCAACCAATCCTCCTGCCGCAGTAACAGCAATGTCCGTTGGATCTGAATTACGATATATTGCTCCTACAGCATGTGCATAACTAGGTAGTTCTTGATTAGTTGGTCCACTTTCTTTATCAACATAATCATTCCAATTTTTTAATTCATCTCTTGATTTTTTATGCCATTCATCAGGTGCTTTCCAATCTCCCAAAGCATTTGATAGCTCTTGTAAGCTTACTTTTGCATCACCTATTACTGATTGCGCCAAATGTTTGCTAGCATCAAATCTAGAGACATTAACACTGACAAGTGAAAAGTCTGGGTTCTCAAAATTTGCCCATGACCCAGTTGTAAAATCAGCTAACTTTGTTCCAACAGCAATAGCTAGGTCAGTTTGTTTTGCTAAATTATTTGCTGCTTTGCCACCAAGACCACCTATGGGACCCAAAAAATGAGAGTGGTCTCTCTTCATTGTAGAGTAGCCCATAACTGTTTGTGTAACTGGTATATTGTGTTTAATTGCAAAATTACTTAGATCTTCCATTGCATCAGAGTAGAAAACTCCTCCACCTGAAATCAATAAAGGATTTTTAGATTTTTTAATTAGCTCAGCTGCTTGTTTTATTTGAAAATCATCAGGTCTTGGTCGTCTAATATTATGAACTCTCTCTTTAAAAAATTCTTCAGGATATTCGTATGTTTCACCTTGAACATCTTGTGATAATGATAAGCAAGCTGGTCCACAATCTGCTGGATCTAACATTGTTTGGATTGCTTGAGGTAATGTTTGTAAGATTTGTTCTGGTCTTGTAATTCTATCAAAATATTTTGTTACTGGTTTGAAAGCATCATTCTGAGTAATGCCAGGATTATTAAAATGCTCAACTTGTTGTAGAACCGGGTCAGGCAATCTGTTTGCATATGTATCTCCAGGTAAAAATAAAATTGGAAGTCTATTGCTCATAGCAACAGCCGAGGCTGTAACCATATTTGTAGATCCTGGTCCAACTGAACTAGTTGCAACAAAAAATTGTTTTCTTCTTTTAGCTCTAGCATATGCTATTCCAGTCAGAGCCATATTTTGCTCATGATGCCCTCTATAAGTTGGTAATTTATCTTGATTTTCTTGTAGAGCTTGTCCTAAACAAGCAACATTGCCATGTCCAAAAATACCAAAAGCTCCAGCAAATAACTGCTCTTTTTTACCATCTATTAAAATTTTTTGAGCAATAAGATGTTTTATTATTGCATGTGCACAAGTGAGCTTTATTTTTTTCATTATTCTATATATAAATATTTAACTTTTAACAATTAAACACAATTTAAAAAATATGTATAGCAATTTTGGTCAATTCATTGATGGTCAGTGGCAACAAGCAGAAAAAAAAGAAACTTATAAAGTTATCAATCCAGCAACAGAAGAAGTTTTAGGTGAAGCATCAAAAGCGTCCTCTGTTGACGTTCAAAAAGCATTAAAATCAGCAGAGAAAGGACTCGAAACTTGGAAAAATACCACTCCATGGCAGAGGTCTTATGTAATAAGAAAAATTGCAGATTTGATGCGTGAAAGAAAAGATGTATTAGCTAAATGGCTTACACTTGAAGTTGGAAAACCTCTTAAAGAAGCAATTGGAGAAGTTGGTGGTGGAGCAGATATATTTGAATGGAATGCAGAAGAAACTAAGAGAATTTATGGTGAAACATTACAAAGTAGATTTCCAGAAACAAGAGTTCATGTTTACTATCAGCCAGTAGGTGTTGTAGCAGCACTTGTGCCATGGAATTTTCCTATAGTTTTAGCATCTAGAAAAATTTCAACTGCACTGGCTGCTGGTTGTTCAGTTATTTGTAAGCCAGATGTAATTACGCCTGGAGCAGTTATGGAACTTGTAAATATTTGTAAAGATGCTGGAGTTCCTGATGGAGTAGTCAATTTATTATCTGGAGACCCAGCTGAAATATCAAATGAATTACTTGAATCAGATATAATAAAAAAAGTTTCTATAACTGGCTCAACACGTGTTGGAAAATTAATACTTAAAAAAGCTGCAGATAAAGTTCAAAGAGTTACAATGGAATTAAGTGGTCATTCTCCATTTATAGTATTTGACGATGTTGACATGAATAAAGTTGCAGATATGGCAATAACAGCAAAATTTCGTAATAATGGTCAAGTTTGTATATCCCCAAATAGGTTTTACATTCAAGAAACTAGAAAAGAAGAATTTGTAAATGCTTTTGTAGATAGAGCAAAAAAATTAAAAATTGGAAATGGAATGGATGAAGGCACTGACTTAGGACCTTTAACAACAGCAAAACGTTTGGAAGAAATTGAAAAATTAGTCGAAACTACAAAGAGTGAAGGCGCAAAAGTTGTTTTAGGAGGGGGTAGACCTTCAGGATTTAATAAAGGTTATTATTTTGAACCAACTGTATTTGATGAAGTGCAGGACAATTTTACAATTATGAAAGAAGAACCTTTTGGTCCCTTAGTGCCCGTTTTAACTTTCAAGGATTTTGACGAAGTAGTAGAGAGAGCAAATAATAATGACCTGGGACTTTGTAGCTATTTATATACAAACTCAATGGACAAAGCTAATAGAGCATCAGAGATGATGGAAACCGGTTGTGTAGCAGTTAATACAGCTGCAGTTGCAGTTGCTGAAGCTCCATTCGGTGGAATAAAACAAACCGGTTATGGTCGTGAAGGTGGATCTATGGCTATAAAAGATTACCTTAATATAAAGTATACCCATATGGGTCTAAAAACCTGATTAAATGAGAAAAAATAAAGCCAAAGAAATAATTAAAAATGGCAAAGCTGTAATCAATGGTTGGTTACAAATTCCAAGTACTGTTTCTGCAGAAACAATGGCTCAACAAGGATGGGACTCATTAACAATTGATATGCAACACGGGCTTGTTGATTACACGAATGCAATGCCAATGATGCAAGTGATTTCAGCGACTGAAGTCGTGCCTTTGGCAAGAGTTAATTGGAATGAACCTGGTCAAATTATGAAAATTTTAGATGCTGGATGTTATGGAATAATTTGCCCAATGGTAAGTAATCGAAAAGAAGCAGAAAGATTTGTTCAAGCATGTAAATATCCACCAGATGGATATAGAAGTTTCGGTCCAATGAGAGGTTTAATCTATGGAGGGCCTGATTATGGAGATCGTGCAAACGATGAAATATTAAAAATGGCTATGATTGAAACTAAAGAAGCTTTAGAAAATCTTGATGAGATTATGAGTGTCCCAGGCCTTGATGGTATCTACATAGGGCCTGCTGATTTAAGTTTGGCTATAGGAGAAAAGCCTGGTTTTGACAAAGGTGAAGATACTAAAGCTTATTCAGAAATACTTAGAATATTAGAGCATGCAAAAAAAAACAATATATTTGCTGGAATTCATAACGGAAGCACTGACTATGCAAAAAAAATGATTGAAAAAGGTTTTCAATTTGTAACAGTTGGAGCAGACTCCAGATTTATAAGTGCGGGTGCGAAAAATACAGTTGAAAATTTAAAAGGCACAGTGAAATCAGAATTATCTAAAGCCTATTAATAAATAAAGTATAAACTTTTACGTATGAAAAAAATCTTAATAATAGGATCAATACATAATCATGGTATTGATTTACTAAAAGGAAATAGAAATTTTGAATTTGAAGTTGTAGACAATACAGATACAGAATTTTTGAAAGATAAAATAAAAGACTGTGATGGAATAAGTATTAGAACATCTAAATTGTCAAAAGAAATTATAGACTCAGCTAAGAATTTAAAAGTGATATCTAGACATGGTGTAGGCTATGACAACATAGATCTTAAAGCAACTAAGCAAAACAATATCACATTAGCAATAACAGCTACAGCAAATGCTCAAGCTGTAGCAGAACATGTTTTATTCATGCTATTCAGCATTGCAAAAAGAAATAATATGTACAACGAGACTGTAAAAACTGGAAAGTTCAATGATAGAACTAAGCTTCCTAAAACAATTGAGTTATGGAGTAAAAGTATCTTGATTGCAGGTTTTGGTCGTATTGGAAAATGCTTACTTAAAAAATGTAAGGGTTTAGAAATGAACATTTTTGTTTATGATCCTTTTGTCAGCGAAGAGGAAATTAAAAAAGTTGGTGGTACTAAAATTAATGATTTAAATGAGAGTTTAAATAAAATGGATGCAATTTCAATTCATATGCCTCTAAACGAAAATACAAAACATTTAATCAATTATGAAATGATAAAAAAAATGAAAAAAAATTGTATTTTAATTAATGCTGCAAGAGGTGGTATTATTAATGAGGAAGATCTTAATAAGGCTTTAAATGAAGATTTAATTTTTGGTGCAGGGCTTGATGTTTTTGAAAAGGAGCCTCCATCTTTAGATAATCCATTGCTAAAAAATGAGAAAGCATTTTTAAGTCCACATTCAGCGGTATTTACCGAAGAATGTTTGTCTAGAATGGGTATTGAAACAGTCCAAAATATTATTGATTTTTTTGATAATAAATTGGAAAAGTCAAAAATAGTAAAAATCTCATGAGCTTAAAATTAAAAAATTTTGGATTGTTAGAGTTTCTTATCATTATATCAGCTGTTTATGTTGTAGGAATGTTAATATGGACAGCGAGTACAAGGCCTGAAGTTGAAGCTCGTGCAAATTTAGTAAAAGAAAATCATAAAAAAGTTGTCGATTTTATTAATGGCGAAATTAATAATTGTGGAAATAATAATGAAGGGAAGATAACAGTTTGGGGTGATCCATGTAATGCTGAATGGATAGCTGAAAAGGTTGTTAATCATATAAATGATAATCTTAAAATTGAAAATCCATTTTCAGATGACAATAAAGTAAAAACAGACCCTGACCCGAGAATAAAAGCAGAGGGAAAAGCTGGTCAGTCAGTAGAAATGGGTGTTATTTTTATAATGTCGTCAAATTTTCTAGCAGAACCAGGATCAGAATGGATTGTTGGTACTTGTTTTAAATCTCCATGTGTGGCTGCTGGTAATAATGAATTAACTTCTTTATATAGATAGCTAATTATTTTCAATTTCTAAATTAGCGCTTTTTAAAGTCTCAATTAGATATTTGTATCCGATTTTAGCATATTCAAAAGGATTTGCTTTTGCGGGATCTTGCTCCGCTTCTACAACTAACCATCCAGAATAATTTTGTTCTTTTAGCAAGTCAAAAAAAGGTTTGTAATCAATACAACCATCTCCTGGAACAGTGAAGGCTCCTTCTAAAAAAGCCTGTCTAAAACTATAATCGTGATTTAACGAATTATCTAAAACATCTTTTCTCATATCTTTGCAATGTATGTGAATTATTCTTTCTTTAAATTCTTTATAAATTTTCAAACTATCCCCTTTTGCAAATAACATGTGTCCAGTATCTAAAGTTAGTTTGACACTACCATCTGTGTTTTCTAATAATCTTCTTGTATCCTCTTCACTTTCAATGCAAGTTCCCATGTGATGATGGTAAGCAAGAGGCATGTCTTGATCCTCTAGATATTTTCCCATTTCTGAAATTTTTTTGTAATATTTTTTAGATTCATCTAAATCCATTCTAGGTCTTTTAGATAAATTTATATTTGGATCGCCTTGAATGGAACCATAAACTTCGGCAAAAACCATGCAGGGAGCTTTACAATCTTGAAATAGTTTCAATTGGTTTTGAATTTTTGATTTTTCCTCTTCAAAAGTATTTTTTCTTAAATTTGCTCCATACCAACCTGAGCATAATTTTAAATTATATTTATTTAATATAGGAATTAATTCTTTTGATGTTTTTGGAAATTTCCCCCCAGACTCTATTCCTTTAAATCCTGCTTCACTAGCTTCGGAAAGACATTGTTCAAGCGGAGTATCACCACCAAGCTCAGGCATGTCATCATTGCTCCAAGCTATTGGGGCTATACCTAATTTTACTGACATAAATAATAGTTTTGTTATGATATTAGATGCTTCAAAAAATTAAACCTAAAAAATTTAAACTTGGAATTGTTGGAGGCGGACCTGGATCTTGGATTGGGCATGTTCATAGAATTTCATCTAGATATGATGACAAATATGAAATCGTTGCAGGGGTATTTTCTAGAAGTGTTGATAAATCTAGGAAATTTGGACAAAGTATAGGTTTAGATAAATCTAGATGTTATTCAAATTACAAGGAGATGTCTGAAAAAGAAGCGAAAAGAAAAGATGGTATTACTGTTGTAGCAATAATGACTCCACCATCAAGTCATCAAATTATTGCGGAGAATTTTATAAAAAAAAACATACATGTAATTTCAGACAAACCATTTGCTGGAAATCTTGAGCAGGGAAAAAAACTATATAAAGCGATAAAAAATAACAAAAAAATTAAATATGCACTGACTCACAACTATTCATCTTATCCAATGGTTAGAGAGGCAAAAAATTTAGTTGAAAAAGGAAAAATTGGAAAAGTTGAATATATCAATGTCGAATATATTCAGGATTGGACAGATGGAAATAAAATTTCAAAAACAAATTCAAAAAAGGTTTTTAAATGGAAAGTTGAAAAAAAAATTGTTGGTGTATCAGCAGTTCTCAATGAAATAGGATCACACGCATATCATCTAGCAATTTATATTACAGGCCTTAAAGGAGAAAAACTGATAGCCGATGTAAGTAAATATTCGAAGGACGTTAAAATGGATAATAACGCACAAGTTTTTGTTAATTTTAAAAATGGTGCTAAAGGAATTGTATGGACATGTGTAACAGCTAAAGGTGGTGTTTATGGTTTAAGAATTAGAGTATATGGTTCTAAAGGAAGTTTAGAATGGGTTCAAAATGATCCAAATTATTTAAAATTTAATCCAAGCAAAGGAGCAGTAAAGTTTTTAGAAAGAGGATATACAAAAGCAAATTTTTCAAAAAAATTTTCCAGAGTAAAATTTGGTCACCCTGAAGGATATTTAGATGCTTTTGCAAATATATATAAGGAATTTGCTGAATATTTAAAAACAAATACAAAAAAAAGATTTTATTTTCCTAACGAAGAAGAGGGTTTGGAGACTGCTAAATTCATTGATGCATGCAAGAAATCATCATTAAAAAAAAAATGGGTAAAAATTTAATTAACATTGCATTATTCGGTTTGGGAAGAATAGGGCTAATGCATGCAAATAATTTAATAAATAATAAAAATTTTAATCTTAAATATATTTTTGATGTTAATAGAAAACTTGCAAAAAAAGTTTCAAAAAATCTAAATTGTCAAAATATTGAAAGTCCTCATATAGCATATAAAGATAAAAAAATTGATTGTATTTTTATATCTTCTACTACATCAACTCATCTTAAATTTATATATGAAAGCATAAAAAATAATAAAACAGTATTTTGTGAAAAACCTTTAGATTTAAATTTAAGAAAAATTCAAAATTACGAAAAAAAAATAAATAAATTTAATCATAAAATTCAAATTGGATTTAATAGAAGATACGATCCAGGTCATAGTTCTCTAAAAAATAATTTAATAAAAGGCAAGATAGGAAAGCTAGAGAAAATTATTATTACTAGCAGAGATCCAGCTGCTCCATCTATAAATTATTTAAAAGCCTCAGGTGGTATTTTTAAAGATATGATGATCCATGATTTCGATCTAGCAAGATATTATGCGGGTAAAGATGAATTTGTTTCTATATTTGCCACAGGGAGCAATATTTCCAATAAATACTTCAATAAACTTAAAGATTTCGAGCTTGCTACGGCAATTTTGAAAACAAAAAATGGTGTTCAATGTATTATTAGTAATTCTAGACATTGTAGTTTTGGATATGATCAAAGAGTAGAGCTTTTTGGAAGCAAAGGAATGATTATTTCTGATAATATCAAAGAAAATGAGATTAGTTTGTACTCTAATAAAAGTACGAATGCACGATCAAGCTTTAAACATTTTTTTATAGAAAGATACGATCAGGCATATAAAGAACAGTTAAATGATCTTGCTAAATTATTCAGATCAAATTTAAGACCTAAAAGTGGTTTTATTGATGGAAAGATTTCAATACAAATTGCAGAGAGTGCTATCCGGTCATTAAAATCAAAAAAATTTGAAAAAATAAAATATTAAAAATCAACTTTAGGTTGAATACAACCTGCTTCTTTACAATCTGAATAAATTTATGTTAGCTTTAATGTTTAAAAGTTAACTTTTATTTAAGAGAGGAAATTAAAAATGAAAACAATAAAGAACTTTATATTAGCTGTTGCTGCATGGGCAATGATGTCTGTATCAGCATTAGCAACTGATATAATTGTTGTTTCACATGGACAAGCTAATGACCCTTTTTGGTCGGTAGCTAAAAATGGAGTTGATGCTGCTTGTAAAGATATGGGAGTATCTTGCAAATACACTGCGCCTGGAACTTTTGACATGGTTGAAATGGCAAAACTAATTGATAACGCTGTATCACAAAAACCAAAAGGTATTGTAATTACTTTACCTGATGCAGCTGCATTAGGAAAATCTGTCAAAGCAGCAATAGCTGCAGGTATACCAGTAGTTTCAATGAACTCTGGTTCGGATGACTATGCATCATTAGGAATTAGTGCACACGTAGGTCAAACTGAATTTGAAGCTGGCGTTGGTGGCGGACAAAAAATGAAAGCTGCTGGAGGAAAAAAAGCTTTATGCGTTAACCACGAAGTTGGAAACGTAGCGCTTGATAGAAGATGTGCAGGTTTCAAAAAAGGTTTTGGTGGATCTGTTGATATTCTTGGAACATCAAATGACCCAACTGAAATTCAAAAAGCTGTTGCTGCAAAATTAGGTGGTGGATACGACACTATTCTAACTTTAGGAGCTGGTTTATCTGGTGAAGCAGCACTAAAAGCTTTAGAAGCTGCTGGTAAAGTTGGAAATGTTAAATTAGGAACATTTGATATGTCACCTAATATGTTAAAAGCTGCTGCTGCAGGTAAAGTAGAGTTTTTAATTGACCAGCAACAATATCTACAAGGTTATTTGCCAATAGCTATTTTTGCACAATACATGAGATGGGGAACAATGCCTGCTGGTGTAGTTATGACTGGACCTGGATTTGTTACTCCTGATAATGCTGCTAAAGTAATTAAATGGGCAGCACAAGGTTATAGATAAAATCTATATTTAAGGCCTGACTAAATTTTATAGTCAGGCCTTTTTTCAAAATTTAAATGTCATTAAAATCAAAAAGTATTTCATCAAAAAGTAGTCTTAATGTAGACGAGCGTCTAAAAAAAATATCACCGCTAAGAGTTTTATTGAATAGGCCTGAGTTAGGTGCATTAGGTGGCTCAATACTTGTATTTATATTTTTTGGAATTGTAGCTGGCGATACTGGTATGTTTAGTGCCTATGGAATGCTTAATTTCCTCGATGTTTCAGCTAATTTAGGAATTATAGCAATAGCAGCAGCGATGTTAATGATTGGCGGTGAATTTGATTTGTCAATTGGATCCATGATTGGATTTGCTGGAATTTGTATAGCAATTCCTGCAATTTATTGGGGTTGGCCTTTATGGATGAGTATAGTTTTTGCTTTCGCTATGGCAGTATTGGTTGGATACTTTAATGGCATAATGGTTGTCAAAACTGGTTTGCCATCTTTTATTGTAACACTTGCAATGCTTTTTATTTTAAGAGGTTTGACATTAGCAATAACAAGATTGATTACTGGTAGAACTCAAGTTCCAGGACTAAGAGTATTAATTGAAGATGATCCATTAGCTTGGTTATTTGCTACAGATACTTTTAAATGGCTTTTTACTTGGTTGGGATCATTAAAATTAATTGAACTAAGAACTGATGGAACTCCTCTTGCAACTGGAATACCTCCATCAGTTATTTGGTTTATTGCATTAACATTGTTTGCAACATGGATATTGATGAAAACAAGATACGGTAATTGGATCTTCGCATCCGGAGGCGATAAGGTTGGAGCAACAAATGTGGGTGTGCCTGTTGGAAGGGTAAAAATAAGTCTCTTTATTGGTACAGCAGTCGCTTCTACTATTTTTGCTTGTATTCAAGTATTGGATGCGGGTTCTGCAGATACTATGAGAGGTACTTTAAAAGAATTAGAAGCTATTGCAGCTGCTGTTGTTGGTGGTTGTCTCTTAACTGGTGGATATGGATCTGCAATAGGTGCAGCTTTTGGTGCGATTATATTTGGGACTGTATCTATGGGAATATTTTACACAGATGTTGACACTGATTGGTTTAAAGTTTTCTTAGGAGCAATGATGTTGATAGCTGTAGTGTTTAATAACTATATCAGAAAGAAAGTAACTGAGAGTAAATAATGTCTGACTATCTCGTTCAATTTAATAATATTAGTAAGTTTTTTGGGAAGGTAATAGCGCTTAAAGATGTCACTATGAGATTAAAAAAAGGTGAGATCATGTGCTTACTTGGAGATAATGGAGCAGGAAAATCGACTTTAATTAAAACTTTAGCAGGTGTTCATAAGCCTGATGAAGGAGAAATTATATTTGAAGATAACAAAATTGTTTTTGACTCACCTAAAGATGCTTTAGATATTGGTATAGGAACAGTTTATCAAGATCTAGCATTAGTTCCTTTAATGAGTGTTACTAGAAATTTTTTTATGGGAAGAGAGCCTCAAAAAGGTATTCCTTTCCTTAAAACTTTTGATGTGGAGAAAGCAAATAAGATAGCGGCAGATAGAATGGGACAGATAGGTATCGATGTTAGAGATCCATCTCAGGCAGTTGGAACTATGTCTGGCGGTGAAAGACAATGCCTAGCAATATCACGAGCTATATATTTTGGAGCAAAAGTTTTAGTTTTAGATGAACCAACTTCTGCTTTAGGAGTTCATCAAGCATCAATGGTATTAAAATATATTGTAAAGGCTGCGTCTGAGGGATTGGCTGTAATTTTAATTACTCATAATGTACATCATGCTTACCCTGTTGGTAATAGTTTCACTGTACTTAACCGAGGAAAAAGCATGGGAACATTCCAAAAAAAAGAGATTTCTAGAGAAAAGCTTCTTAGTATGATGGCTGGTGGTGAAGAATTAGACAAACTTGAAGTCGAACTTCAAGAAATGGATAGAATTCACAACAAAAATTAGATATTACGCCATATATTTTTAATATGACAAAATCATTTCCTTTGCTCTTTATATTATTATGGTCGTCGGCATTCATATCTGGGAAAGAAATTGTTCAAAACGCTTCTCCATTTGCAGCTTTAGCATTTAGATTTGGGATTGTAACAATTGGTTTTCTTATATTTGCTTATCTCAGTAATGATAAAATTTTCGGAAAATTAAAAAATATTATTGAAAGTCTTTCAACAGGTATTTTATTTCATGGGATTTATTTAGGTGGATGTTGGTATGCATTTTCAATTGGAATGCCAGCTGCAATTGTAGCTTTAATAGTTACACTTCAGCCGATTTTAACAAATATTTTATCTGGTCCTATTTTTGGAGAAAAAATATCTTGGAAACAGTGGGTGGGTATCAGTTTAGGGTTCATTGGTTCTGTCACTGTCTTAGGTATTGATTTTGGAAAAGAAATTCCTCCTTTAGGATTGTTAGCTACAGTCTTAGCTTTATTTGCAATAACGGCTGGAACATTGTGGCAAAAAAAATTGAGTGGAAATTTAGCTTTGTCAGTTAACAATGCATATCAAGCAGTTGGTGGTTGCCTTTTTAATCTATTATTAATGTTTATATTTGAAAATGCTTACATAAATTTTACAACTAGTTTTATATTGGGTATGTCTCACCAAATTATATTAGTTTCATTTGGGGCTTTTACTATTCTTATGTTTTTAATCAAAAGGGGTACAGTGGGCAAAACTACTACTTTATTTTTTTTAGTACCTCCTACTTCAGCAGTGATGGCATGGATATTTTTAAATGAACAATTAACATTTACTGACATAATTGGTTTTTTAATAACAACCGTTGGGGTATTTATAGCTACACGGGATAAAAAGAATGGATAACAATTTTTTTAAAAAAATAAGAATTTTAGATGGTGGTATGGGTCAATTATTACTTGAAAAAGGAATGGTATCTATGGGGACTTTATGGTCTGCTAGCGCTTTATTAAATGAAAAATATCATCAAATGTTAGTTGATACTCATCTATCATATATCAACGCAGGCTCAGATGTTATTGTTACTAACACCTTTAGTTGTAGAAAATTTAGATTAATAGAAAATAAAGTTGGTGATGAATTTAAAAAATTAAATGAAATTGCATGTAAACTTGCAATCAAAGCTAAAGATTTATCTAAGAAAAATATATTAGTAGCTGGATCAATTCCAAGCCAAAGAGACACTTATATAACTGATGATCGTGATATCAAATTAATAGAGGAAGATATGTTTGAACAAGCTGATATTTTAAGTAAATTTACTGATTTTTTATACTTAGATGTTATTA
Source organism: uncultured Pelagibacteraceae bacterium (assembly GCA_902539195.1). GTDB lineage: Bacteria > Pseudomonadota > Alphaproteobacteria > Pelagibacterales > Pelagibacteraceae > Pelagibacter. Next base: position 62,319 of record CACBHZ010000004.1, read on the forward strand.
GCAGCACTAATGAAGTTAAAGCCGCTCTTAATATATCTAAAAAATTAAACAAAAAAGTTTTAATTGGAATACATTTAAAAAAAAATGGTGACCTACCCTCAGAAGAGAAAATTGAGCAATTACTTGAAATTATTCAAGATGAAAATACACTTGGTGTAGTTTGTGCGTGTATTTCTCCAGAAATATCTCTATCCATATTAGATAAATTTTTAAATTGTGAAATACCATTTGGATTTAAAATAAATTTGTGGGGAGTTGATGAACCAGGCCCAATACATACATTTAATACAGCAAAACCTTATGAAATTGGAGTAAATCCTAATCAATCTTTAGGAAAAAGAGAAAATTTTGATGCAAATGAATTTTATAATCTATCAAAAAAATTCATAGAAGGTGGGGCAACAATTTTAGGTGGATGTTGTGAGACAAAACCAGAGCATATTAGCTCTATATCTTCATTTAAATAATAATTTTTGTATCTGCTTTTCTAACAAAATAAATTCCTACAACTACAGCCAATAAAGATATTAATACCTTGTAAGTTATTAATTCACTTAAAAATATATAGCCTAAAATAATTCCAAAGATTGGAATTAAGTATGAGACTTGAGATTGGAAAATTAAACCATTCTTTTTCAAAATTTTAAACCTTAAAAGCCACGCAACTCCTGTTGGCACTATACCAAGATAAATTACTGACATGGTTGAATTTAATGATGGAGTATTTTCCCAAGGAGTTTCTAATAAACACATCAAAGGAAATAAAATCAAAGCTGCCCAAATTAATATTGATCCAGTAACGTTTTCATTTTTTTTCTTACTAATTTTAAGTGTTAAAACTCCACCTATTACATAACATGTTGATCCTACTAAAATTAATATTGCTGAAAGAAAATTATTTTCATCAATTAAAATATTATCAGAAAATAAATAAACAATTCCTGCAAATCCAATTAGTATTCCAACAGTTTTTGCAAAATTAAATTTTTCATTTTTTGTATAAAAGTGACCTAATATGGTAGAACTCAAAGGAGTTGTTGACATCAAAATTGCAGCTAAATTACTTTGCACAGATTTTACTCCATGAGCAATTAAAAAGAATGGTATAACTAAATTGATTAGTCCTATTAACATGAACCAATGCCAATCTTTTGAAAATGCTTCAATTACTATTTTTTTATAAAAACATAAAATTAATACTGGTATAGATCCAAAAAAAACTCTCAAAAAAGCAATTGTCATTGGACCGAAAGATTCTGTTGCAATTTTTATATTAAAAAAAGCAGATGCCCAAATTATTGATAATAATGTTAATAAAATATAATCTGTTAAATTAGCTTGCTTCATTCTGTAATATCTTTCACATCACCTTTTGTAATTTGAATTAATTTTTCATAATTGATCTTAAAAATCGCATTAGGATGACCAGCTGCAGCAAAAATATCTGTAAACCTACTTAAAGAATTATCTATAAATATTTGAATTTTATTTATATGACCTACAGGAGATACACCCCCAATTGTATATCCTGTTTGAGATTTAACCTCGTCAGCTGAAGCCATTCTCACATTTTTTTTTTCAGAAATTTTTTTTAATTTATTTAACGAACATCTTTTGTCACCAGAAACTAAACAAAGTAAAAAATCATTTTCTGTCTTAATAATAAGACTTTTAACAATTGCTCCTACTTCACAATTTAATGAATTTGCTGCATCCAATGCTGTTTTTGCTGAGTTTTCTAATTCAACAACTGATAGATTTTCATCAAACTCTTTAAGACACTTCTCAGCTCTTTTAACTGGTTCTTTATTTAACAAAGTCATATTCAACTTATGATTGATAAAAAAGCACTGAAATTATTGGCATAATTATATGTTTAAATTGCATAGGTGATATCCTCATTATATGTATTCTTTATTATAACAATATTGGTAATTAACCCAGATATTTAATTCTACAGGAGATAATATGAGCGCAAGCAAAGTTCTAAAAATGATGAAAGACAAGCAAATTGAGTTTGTCGATTTAAGATTTACAGACCCAAGAGGTAAATTACAGCACTTAACTATGGATGCATCGGTAGTCGATGGGGACATGTTAACCGATGGTGTATTTTTTGATGGATCATCTATTGCTGGATGGAAAGCAATAAATGAATCTGACATGATATTAAAACCAGATTTAAACAGACAAATTGTTGATCCATTCACATCTCATAATACTCTTGTTTTATTTTGCGATATTTTAGATGCAATTAAAAGAAATCCTTATGAAAGAGATCCAAGAGGGATAGCGAAGAAAGCTGAAGCTTATTTAAAGAAGACTGGTATAGGTGATAAAGCTTACTTTGGTCCTGAACCAGAATTTTTTGTTTTTGATGATGTAAAAATCAAAAACGATATGAACGAGACAAGTTTTTCGATAGATAGTACAGAAGGACCATATAATTCTGGTAAAAATTATGAAAATGGTAATATGGGTCATAGACCTGGAGTTAAAGGTGGATATTTTCCAGTTCCACCAGTAGATAGTGCTCAGGATATAAGAGGTGAATATCTAAAAGGTTTAAGAGATGTAGGGATCACAGTTGAAAAACATCACCATGAAGTTGCCCCAAGTCAGCACGAACTTGGAATGTTATTTGGTACGTTAGTTGATCAAGCTGATAATGTTCAGCTATACAAATATGTAGTTCAGATGGTTTCGCATTCATTTGGTAAAACTGCTACTTTTATGCCTAAACCTGTAAAAGGTGATAATGGATCAGGAATGCACGTTCACCAATCAGTTTGGAAGGGAAAAACTCCAGTTTTTTCCGGAAATAAATATTCAGGTTTGTCGCAAACTGCACTTTATTATATTGGTGGTATACTTAAACATGCTAAGGCGATTAACGCGTTTTCAAATGCTACAACAAATAGTTACAAGAGATTAATTCCAGGTTTTGAAGCTCCGGTATTACTTGCTTATTCTGCAAGAAACAGATCTGCATCTTGTAGAATTCCAATAACTCTTAGCAAAAAAGGAGCGAGATGTGAAATTAGATTCCCAGACGCTTCTGGTAATCCTTATTTAACGTTTGCATCTATGTTAATGGCGGGAATTGACGGTATCAAAAATAAAATTGATCCAGGAAAATCTTTTGATAAAGATCTTTACGCTTTATCAGAAAAGGAAGTTAAAAAAGTTCCAACTGTTTGCGGATCATTAAGAGAAGCAATGGAAAGTTTAGATAAAGATAGAAAGTTTTTAACTCAAGGTGGAGTATTTACTGACGATCAAATTGATGCTTATATTGCTCTTAAATTTGAGGAGATACATAACTTTGAACATACACCTCATCCTATTGAGTTTGATATGTACTATAGTTGTTAAATAGCCTTTTATTTTTTAGCTATTTTATTTTTTCCTAAACCTTTTTTAACCACGTAGTTGAGGGTGCCATGCGCGCCCGCCTCTACTGGTTTAATTAGACTTCTGAATAAAGATTTTCTTTTTTGAGTTTTAACTTCAGAGTTAATTAGGTTTTTATGCTCAAAAGTATTCATATGAATGATTCTACCATAGATATGCAATAAACGCAATGCTGATATGCGTATATTAAATACTATATTTTAAAGGATTCTCCACATCCACATCTTTCCGTTTCATTCGGATTATTGAATACAAATTGTGAAGAAAATTTTTCTTTTTTAAAATCCATTTCTGTTCCAAGTAAATACATTACCGCTGCAGAGTCTATGAAGACTTTCACACCCTTATCTTCTACTACTTCGTCATTTGGGTTTGCCTCTTTTGTATACTCCATAATATAAGACATCCCTGCGCACCCGCCTGACTTAACTCCAACTCTAACACCTAAAGAGTCTTTTTCAGCATTAGACATAATTTCTTTTATTCTTTGAGCTGCGTTATCGCTTAATGTTATAATTTGTTTTGTCATAAATTTAGTTCAAGTTTTGCAGCTTCAGACATCATTGATTTGTCCCATGGTGGCTCCCATACTAAATCAAGATCTACTTTTGAAACTTCTTTGATTTCTAATATACTGTCTTTAACTTCTTTAGGCAAACTTTCAGCTACTGGACAATTTGGTGTGGTTAAAGTCATTTTAACCTTAACTTCAGAATTATTAACGATAATATCGTATATCAATCCTAATTCATAAATATTAACAGGTATCTCAGGATCATAAATTTTTTTTATTTCAGCAATTACTTTTTCTTTAAGATCCATTATTAATCCTCTGTTTTTACAATTTGATCTGAATTATCTAATGCTGATGTAAGAGTGTGCCAAGATAAAGTTGCGCACTTTACTCTCATAGGATATTGTTTAACACCAGATAAACTCATTAATTTAGTTTTTTCGTCGTCTTTTAAAATATTAGTTTCTAAAGAGTCTTTTTCTTTTATCATTCCTAAAAAATCTGTTACAATTTCTTTTACTTCTTTCTCTTCTTTGCCTCTAACCATATCAGTCATAATAGATGCCGATGCCATTGAAATAGCGCAGCCATGACCTTCAAATGCAATATCTTCAACTTTTTTATTTTCATTTAATCTGAGATAAACATGAACATTATCGCCACATAAAGGATTATTTCCCTTTGCATCTTTATTATAATTATCAAACTTTCCTAAATTCCTTGGATTTTTTCCATGGTCTAATATTATTTCTTGATATAAATCTTTTAAGTCCATTATAAGTTGAAAATTTTTTTACATTTATTTATTGCTTCATCAAGCTTATCAATATCATCTTTTGTATTATAAACTCCAAATGAAGCTCTTGCAGTTGCAGGTAAATTTAATTTATCATGTAATATTTGACAGCAGTGATGCCCTGCTCTAATAGCTACTCCATCTTCATCAAGAATTGTTGCGATATCATGTGGATGAACACCTTCAATAGTAAATGATATAACCCCACCCTTTTCTTTTGGATTTCCTATAATATTAACTGAATTATTTTTTCTTAACTTTTCTAGTCCGTAATCTAATAACTCTTTTTCATGTTTTTCGATATTTTGAATACCAATTTTTTCCATAAATTTTATGGATTCATTAAAAGCTATAACTTGTGCTGTAGCCATTGTTCCAGCCTCATATTTATTAGGTAATTCACCATAAGTGATACCTTCTTTTTTAACCTCATTTATCATTCCTCCTCCACCTTGATATGGGGGTAAATCTTCAAGCCATTTTTTTTTAGCATATAGAATACCTATTCCAGTTGGTCCGTACATTTTATGTCCAGATATTGCATAAAAATCACAATCAATATCCTGCATATCTAATTTTAAGTGGGGCGCACCTTGGCAACCATCAATTAGAACCGGTATATTTTTCGAATGAGCCAATTGTACAATTTCTTTGATAGGTAATATTGCACCTGTTACATTCGATAAATGACTTACACTAATTATCTTTGTTTTGTTTGTAATTTTTTTTTCTATAGCTTCTAATGTTACTTCGCCATCATCGTTAATTTCAGCAAATTCTATTTTTATATTTTTTGCTTTTCTGAGAAAATGCCAAGGAACATAATTTGAGTGATGCTCGAGCTCAGTCAACAAAACTTCATCTCCCTCAGATAAATATTTTTGACCAAAAGTGTTAGCGACTAAATTAATTGCTTCTGTAGCACCTTTAGTAAATACGATCTCATCTTTATCTTTAGCGTTAATATATTTTTGAACTGAAACTCTTGTTTGTTCATATAAATTAGTGGCAGCAACCGCTAAATAATGAACACTTCTACCTACATTAGAAAACTCTTTTGTATAAAAGTCATAAATTCTATCTACAACAACTCTAGGTTTTTGAGATGAATTGGCGCTATCTAAATATACTAAATCATTATTCTGAATTTTATCATCAAAAATTGGAAATTCCCTTTTTATATCATCTATATTCATTAATTTAATCCAATCATATTTTTTAACAATTTTTTAATTTCATCATCTGTAATTTTCTCAACAACATCTAAAAGAAAACCATTAATTAATAATTCTTTTGCAGTTGTTTGATTTAATCCCCTAGACATTAAATAAAAAATAGAATTGTCGTCTAAACTTCCTGACGCAGAACCATGTGAGCATTTAACATCATCAGCATAAATCTCTAGTTCAGGCTTTGCATTAAATTCTGCTTGTTCATTTAAGAGTAGAGCTTTACTTAATTGATAACCATCTGTTTTCTGAGCTTTTGAGTCCACATATATTTTCCCTTGATAGACAGACTTTGAACTATCATTAATTACACTTTTTATTAACTGATAACTTTTTGTGTTTTCGTACAAATGGTTGGTCCTAGTTCTTATTTCGTGATGTTTATTTTTAGACAAAAGGTGTATTCCATTAATAAATGCTGATGAATATTTGCCTTCAAGATTACAGTTGACTTCGTTTTTTATATAATGTGGACCGGATGAAAATATAAATGTTTCAGAAATACTATTTTCTTTTTGAATAATACTAGAATAATCATACTTAATATTTGTATTACTTTTTTTATCAATTTTATAATTCTTAAGAATTGAATTTTTACCAAGATTAAAATTAAATAAATTGTTGATGAAATTCTTTTCTGAATTATCATCAGAAAGATTAATAATTTTTATTGAGCTGTTTTCTTCTAGCTCAAAGTTTAATTGAAAATTAATATTTGTATTGCTCACTTTCTCATTTGTTATTTGATAGATAATTAAAGGCTTTTTGAATGAATAATTTTTTTTAACTAAAATATTATGTATTTTATTAGAAAAAGAATTATTTAAACTTAAAAGAGAATTATCGTCATTTGAGTTTTGGTTAAAATTATCTAAAGTTGATAAATTAATCTTATCTTTTTCTTCATATTCAAAAATCAATCGCTCAACTTTACCGTTAACAATAACAATTTTATTGTGCTCAATTTCCTTTATAAAAATATCGTCATTAATTTCATTTTCTACATTATAGTCATTATAAAATGCTAGTTCTCCAATATTTTTTTGAATTATCTGATTTATATCTGAGAATTTCCAGTTTTCTAGTTTTCTATTAGGAAATCCATTTTTCAAAAAATTATCAAAAGCTTCTTTTTTTAATTTAATCTCTTGGTTTGAGAAATTAGAAGTACTTATAAATTTATCAAAATCTGTTTTTAATTTTTGTTCCATTTAATTAAAATTTTCATATCCTTTTTTTTCTAACTCTAAAGCTAATTCTGCACCTCCTGATTTAATAATTTTTCCACCAATAAGAACATGCACAAAATCAGGTTTTATATAATCAAGTAGTCTTTGATAGTGTGTTATTATAAGAAAGGAATTATTTTTTTTTCTTAAAGCATTAACTCCATCTGCAACTATTTTAAGAGCATCTATATCTAATCCAGAGTCAGTTTCATCTAGTATAGATAATTTTGGATCTAAAATTGACATTTGTAAAATTTCGTTTTTCTTTTTTTCACCACCAGAGAAACCAACATTTAATTGTCTATTTAATTTTTCTTCATCAAATTTTAGTTCTTTTGCTTTTTCTTTAACTAATTTTAAAAATTCTAATGCATCTAATTCTTTTTCACCCCTGGCTTTTCTAATTGAATTTAAAGATGTTTTTAAAAAAATATTTGTGTTTACCCCGGGTATTTCTAGCGGATATTGGAATGCCAAAAAAATACCTTTGTGTGCTCTTTCTTCAGTTTCAAGATCAAACAAATTTTTATTTTCATATAATATTTCCCCTGATACTTCATATCCTTTTTTACCTGATAGAATGTTTGACAAAGTACTCTTTCCTGATCCATTGGGGCCCATTATTGCATGTACCTCGCCTGGTTTTATTTCAAGATTAAAACCACTTAAGATGGATTTTTCTTGAATTTTTGCTTTTAAATTGTTTATTTTTAACATTTAACCAACACTTCCTTCTAAACTTATTCCAACTAGTTTTTGAGCTTCAACAGCAAACTCCATAGGCAATTGTTGTAAAACTTCTTTACAAAAACCATTAACAATCAATCCCACGGCTTCCTCCTGATTTAGCCCTCTTTGTTGACAATAATGTAATTGATCTTCACTAATTTTTGATGTGGTCGCTTCATGAGCGATACTAGAATTTAAATTTTTATTCTTAATATAAGGTACTGTGTGTGCTCCACACTTGTTGCCCATTAGTAATGAATCACATTGAGTAAAATTTGTCGAATTAGCTGCATTTTTTGAAATATCTACCAAACCTCTGTAAGTCATATCTGATTTACCTGCACTAATACCTTTTGAAATAATTTTACTTTTTGTATTTTTTCCTAAATGAATCATCTTAGTTCCAGTGTCAGCTTTCTGATGATTGTTTGTAATCGCGATTGAATAAAATTCTCCAATTGAGTTATCACCTTTTAAAATACAACTTGGATATTTCCAAGTAATTGCAGACCCAGTTTCTACTTGTGTCCATGAAATTTTTGAATTTTTACCTTTACACAATCCTCTTTTAGTTACAAAATTATATATTCCTCCTTTTCCATCTTTATCCCCAGGATACCAATTTTGTACTGTAGAATATTTAATCTCTGCATCATCTAAAGCAATCAATTCTACGTTCGCAGCGTGTAACTGATTTTCATCTCTCATTGGTGCAGTGCATCCTTCTAAATAACTTACATAACTACCTTTGTCAGCAATGATTAAAGTTCTCTCGAACTGACCAGTGTCTGATGCATTAATTCTAAAATAAGTTGATAGTTCCATCGGACATTTTACATTTGGTGGTATGTAAACAAATGATCCATCGGTGAAAACTGCCGAATTTAATGTAGCAAAGAAGTGATCGGTAATTGGTATAACTGAACCTAAATATTTTCTTACTAAATCTGGATGTTTTTGTATTGCTTCAGAAATAGAGCAAAAAATAATTCCTTTTTCTGTTAAAGTATCTTTAAAAGTAGTAGCGACAGACACTGAGTCAAATACTGCGTCAACAGCAATGCCATTTAATCTTTTTTGTTCTTGTAAAGGTATTCCTAATTTTTTATAAGTTTCTAACAATTTCGGATCTAAATCCTCTAAATTTTTTGGTTTTTCTTTAAAACTTTTAGGTGCAGAATAATAATATAAATCTTGATAATCTATTTTTGGATATTTTGGTTTTTGCCAATCAGGCTCTTCCAATACTTTTAATCTTTCAAAAGCTTTTAATCTCCATTGAAGTAGCCAGTCAGGTTCTTTTTTTATATTTGATATAAATCTTATAACTTCTTCGTTTAAACCTTTTGGAGCTTTAAAACTTTCAATATCGGTTGAAAAACCATATTTATAATCTTTTAAATTTTCTATTTGCTTATCTCTCATTACAATCTATTTTCTGTCTTATTTATAAGGTCTCCAAGATTTTTTTCTTGAAAAAATACGTTAATGTGTGTTTCTAATTCATCCCATAAATTATGGGTTATGCATTTAGCAGATTTTCCGTTGCATCCATTCTTTGAATGCTTTTGACAACCAATAGTTTTTACTTTTTCTTCTACTGCAGAAAGAATATCTGAAATTTTAATATCACTGGGAGTTTTATTTAGAGTGTATCCACCTTTTTTTCCTCTGATACTTTTTACGATTTCATTTTTTTTTAATTTTAGAAATAATTGTTCTAGATAAACTAAGGATATTCCTTGTCTGATAGATATATCCCTGAGTGATATTGGCTCGTTATTTTTAAATCTGGCAATGTCAGCTAATGCCATCACAGCATATCTGCTTTTGGTTGATAATTTCATATTTTCCGCAATTCACGGGCTTTATATATACCTGACTAAATTAGTCAAGATTGAGAATATTTAAAATACTTGCATTTTGTCGCTTAATTTTGATAGAAAAATGTAATTTTTTTTTGAGACTGATAATCAATGCCATCTACAGATACAAAAATTTCTGAAATTTTTATTCCTGGCCCAGCTGGAAGATTGGAAGCAAAATATTTTAAAAGTAAAAAAAATACATCTCCAATTGCTTTGGTGCTCCATCCGCATCCTCAATATGGAGGGACTATGAATAATAAAGTAGTTGTAGATACTTTTCAAACCTTTGTGGATAATAATTTTTCAGTTTGTAGGGTTAATTTTAGAGGTGTTGGAAAAAGTGATGGTGAATTTGATAATGGTCAGGGTGAACTTGCTGATGCTGCGGCTGCACTAGATTGGTTGGAAAGAGAAAATTTTGATAATTCTCAATGTTGGATTTCAGGATTTTCTTTTGGATCTTTAATTGCGATGCAATTATTAATGAGAAGACCAGAAATAAATAGATTTATAGCTATTTCACCTCAACCAAATGTATATGATTTTTCATTTTTATCACCTTGTCCAACCTCTGGGATCATTATTCATGGAAAGAAAGATGAACTAGTTCCCTTTGAGGATATCAATGAATTAAATAAAAGATTAAGTGCACAAAAAGGAATTAAAGTCGAATTTGATATTATATCAGAGGCAAATCATTTTTTTTCAAAAGCTGACTTTCACTTAATAAAATCTTTAAGCAAATATATAAAAAAAGAAACAGCCTTATATTAAAAATTTATTTTGATTTCACCTCCTGTAACAGGATTTAAAACATTAGTCGTCGAAGGATAACTAATTATTTTATTAAGATATGATCTAATTGATAAATATGCAAATGCTTGGGACTCAATAAAATCACCATCTATACTAAATTCATCTATTAGTTTAATTTTATATTTCAATAATTTCTTTATATGATTTACTAACGCTAAATTTCTCCTGCCTCCGCCACATAAAATAATTTCTATTTCGTTATCAAAATTTTTTTTTATATTTTGTGAAATTATTAATGCTGTAAAATATGTTAATGTAGCTACAGCATCTTCAAATTCTAAACCTTTAACAAAACTAAAATCGAATTCATTTCTATCAAAAGAATGCTTTTGCTGTACATTATAAAACTCATGTTCGTAAAATTGATTAATTATATCAATATTTATGTTTCCAGATAACGCTATATCTCCATTCTTATCATAATCTATTCCTTTAGTTTTTTTTAAGTAACCATCCATTAAAACATTTCCAGGACCAATATCTTTTGCAGCTAGAGTATCATTAAAACAATAGGTGTAATTTGATATACCTCCTATATTTAAAATTATTGTAGGATTATTTATCTTAAATATATTTATTAAAAGTTTATGATAAACTGGAGTTAACGGAGCACCTTCCCCACCATTTTTAATATCGTTAGCTCTAAAGTTATAAATTACTTTTTCTTTTAATTCTTGAGATAGTAAATTTGCATCTCCCATTTGTATAGAATATCCATCTTTAGGTTTATGAATTATCGTTTGTCCATGAAAGCCAATTAATTGAATATTTAAATTATTTTCACTAATAATTTTCTTTGATATTTTTGAATGATAAAGAGTTAGATCTCTTTCTAAAGATTTATAAGTGCTCATATTTTCCTCTATATCCTTCCTATTATTTATATTTGAAATAAAAGAAGAAAGTCTTTTTCTAAATTCCTCAGGATAATTGAAGTACTTATTATCTATTATGTCTAAATTATTTTCACCATCTGATTTGATAATACTTGCATCAATGCCATCAAGAGATGTACCACTCATTAAACCCAGTGCTATAAAAGAATTATCCATTATTGATTATTATTTTTATTTAAATATGTATATTAAAAGTACCATTTATGAATGAATTTTTAAAAGAATTTAAAGACAGGGGATATTTTTATCAATGCACAGACGAAAAAGCTCTTTCAAAGAAGCTGAATGAAGAGAGTATAAAAGGATATATAGGCTTTGATTGCACTGCTCAAAGTTTACACGTTGGTAGTTTGCTTCAAATCATGTGCTTAAGATTAATGCAAAAACATGGGCATAAACCAATTGTTTTGCTTGGTGGAGGAACTACTAGAATAGGAGATCCATCTGGTAAAGATAAAACAAGAAAAATTTTAGAAGAAAATGAAATAGAAAAAAATATAAAAAGTATAGAGAACATACTAAAAAAATTTTTAGAGACAGAAAATGAAAAAGTGGCTCCAGTTTTTGTTAATAACTACAGTTGGCTAAAAAATTTAAACTATATATCTTTTCTAAGAGACATAGGAAAACATTTTACTATAAATAAAATGTTAAGTTTTGATAGTGTAAGGTTAAGGTTAGAGAGAGAGCAATCATTAAGTTATATGGAATTTAATTACATGATTTTGCAAGCATACGATTTTCTGGAATTAAATAAAACAGAGAATTGTTTGCTTCAAATTGGAGGATCAGATCAATGGGGAAATATTGTAAACGGAGTTGAACTAATAAAAAGATATTCATCTAACGAAGTTTACGGTTTAACAACAGAACTTATAACTTTAGCATCAGGTGCTAAGATGGGCAAAACTGAGAGTGGTGCTATTTGGTTAGATAAAAAATTGTTTTCAGTTTTTGATTATTGGCAATTTTGGAGAAATGTTGATGATAAAGATGTGTTGAAATTTCTTAAGATGTTTACAGATTTAAATTTAATTGAAATAGAGGAAATAAGTAATAATGATATAAATAAACAAAAAATTATTTTAGCGAACGAGGCAACTTCTATTTTGCATGGAGCTAATGAGGCTGCTAAAGCAGAAGAAATAGCTAAGAATTCTTTTTCTGAAAACTCCTCTGGAGAAAATTTGCCAAATACAAAAATAGATATCTCTAATATTGGTAATGATGTAGTTAATTTAGTCTCAATTATTGATAAAAACTTATCTAAAAGCGAAATAAGAAGACTAATAAAATCTAATGGTATTAAAATCAATAATGAAATTATTTCAGATGATAAATTTATAATTTCAAATGAGCTTATGAAAAAAAATAATTTTATTAAGGTCTCAATTGGTAAGAAAAAACACTATAAAATAGTAACTTAATTAGAAATTTTCTCTAAAGTTCTTGTAATAAATCTCGGGGTTAAAGTTTTTATTGGATTAACAGTAGATTTAAGATTTTTTGGTGGCCCTTTAATTTTAAAGCTTACACCAAATACTCCTTCACCAATTTTTTTTCCAACCAGTATATCGCCTAACATTGGTATTTTTGAAATTGTTTTATTAATAGTTGTTGCTGGCACAAGCGTTCCTTTCAAACTAGTTAATTCATCTTTTACAATATAACCTTCCATCATAAGTGAAATTGCTGGGCCTATCGCATACATCTCTTTTATTTTAGTATTATTTCCTAAAGTTTCATAATCCATCTCGAAATCAGTAAATCTTATACCTTCTCCAGTGAGAAGATCAGCTATCCCTTGAAGAGATGCTAATGTTAAAAGTTTAGCAAGAATAGGAACCTCTTGAACTTTAAAATCAATAATTTTTAAGTTTGATATTGTTTTACCTTCATAATTAGATGACTCATATATCAATTTACCCTCTTTAAAACCCTTAATGAATTTGAAATTTTTTATAAAAGGTTCAGGGTACTCTATTTCTAAAAATGTAATTTTTTGTTTTTTATCATTAGTAAAGATATTTAATTTAAATTTTCTCTTATTATTTAATTTTGCATTTATATTTGAATTTAAAACTTTGTTATTCTTTATTAGTATTTCACCTTTAACATTTGATAAATAAGAGATATTCTCAACAAAATATTTTCCAATATCTAAATAAATATTAGTATTTAAATTTTTGAAATTAGAAAATATCGATTTTGAGGAATTATCTAATAAATTTTTTATATTTTTAGATCCATCAAATTGACTACCAGTTAAGTAATAATTATTGTTAACTTTTTTAAATTCTAATTTATTATCTTTTCCGTTTTTGTTTGTTATATCTATTTTAAATGAATCTAAACTTTTAATTTTATCATTTTTTCCTATTTCAAGATTTTCAACATTAATACTTTTTTCTTTTTCGTAAAAATCAATATTTTTGAAAATTATTTCATTATTATCTTTGTAAATTCCATTTATGTTCAATTCAGATTTTATATTTGCTCTTTTTTGATAA
>CACBHZ010000005.1 GCA_902539195.1 uncultured Pelagibacteraceae bacterium
GCCAACGTATCGTTAGAACAAGTCGTAACACAGAATTTTGGAGATATAATTACTATGAAAATTTAGATTACATTTTTGTTCATACCCCAGAGTCTGATAAGTTGGATGAAAGTGATGAAGAAAAGAAATTAAGAAAACAAAAGCTTTTTGACGAAGCTCAAAAGGTATTTAATCAAAAACAACCGATTGTAATTGCGCCCGAAGGAACATCAGAAACAGAAGATAATAAAACAATAACATCTCCAGGACCATTTAAAGCTGGTGCATTTAATCTTGCATTTAAGCTTAACCCAAAACCAAAACTTATTCCAATTGCTCTTGCTAACTTTGATTATCCAGTTTCTAAAACAATATATTCAGCAGTTATTAAGGAGCCAATAACTATAAGTGATCATATCAAAGATCCAGAAAATCAAGAAGAGATGAAAAGTTTTTTAGATAATTACAGAACTAAATTTAGATCTTATGTAGAAGAAGCCATTGATTTAGCTAAAAATGTTCAAGATAATTTAGGTAAAATAGAGAATTTGAAAACTAACGTAAATTTAGTCAGTCCAGTTGAAGAAGAGTTTGAATTAGATGTTAGAGAATTAGAACATAATTCTTTTCAACAAAAAAATACAAATAACAGTGTTGCCTTGTATGGTAGTTCAACTTTTAAATTGTGGGATAATGCCAAAAATGATTTATCAATAAATAATCTTTATAATTTAGGCTTCGGGGGTTCAACCTTAGTCTCTTGTAGAAGATATTTTGATAGATTGGTTGCTCCTTTAAACCCATCTAATCTTTTCTTTTATGCTGGAGATAACGATATTGGTTATGGAATGGATAGTGATGAATTGTTAAATGAATTTTTATTATTTTCTAACCAAGTTGAAGAAAAACTACCAAGAGCAAAATGTTTTTTTATTTCAATTAAGCCTAGTCCCTTTAGAAGAGATCTTATGACAACAATTTTAGATGCTAATTCAAAGATAAAAAAACACCTAACTAATTTAAAAATGTGGGATTATGTTGATATTACAACACCAATGATAAATGCTGGTTATGATAAGTTTTACGATGAAGATCCACTACATATGAATGAACTTGGATATAGTTTATTAAGTAAGCTTGTAAGAGACAAAATTTACAATTAATATTTTTAATGAGTTTTAAAAAATATCTATGGAAATGTAGATTGTTAGTCATCAACACGCCTAATTACAATCATTCAGAATATAAAAGATCAAAAGATTTGTATCAAAAAGAAATTAAAGCCTTTCACAAAAGATATATAAAATTAGTTACAAAATTAGATAAATCAAAAAAATTTAAAGTTACTTTAATTGGTTTTGATGGCACAATAAAAATTGAGTTAGATAAAATATATACAAAAAAAATCTTTGAAATAGTTGATAAAATGCCAATGAATAAACTAATCAAAGATAAAAAATTTAAACCATTAAATCTTTCTTTATTTTCAGATTATAAACCGGAGACAACCTTAAAAGGTTTAGGATTTAAAGATAAGGAAAAAGCATTGTTTACTGTTTCAGCCATAAAAAAAAGACCAATAAAATACCAAGTAAATGTTATTGCAACTATGTTAGGTAGAGCTAAAAATCATCCAAATAAAACAAAAGATATGAATGATGCAATAATTGTATTTAAAAAATGGATGGAAAATTATAAGAAAAATAAAAAAAAATGATTGAATTTTTATTTAAAGTATCACTTTTAATCCTTGGTTTAATAGTAATTAGGTTTGGTATAATTCAGATTAGAAAGTACAAAAAAGGAGAAATTAGATCAAAGAATAATATTTTTAGTCAAATTTCATTTTTAATTTTCTTTGCAGCAATTATAGGGTTGGTTATTTATTCAATATTAGGCTTACTTGAGTAAGCTAATTTATCTCATATTATAATTTTTAAATTCTAATAAAGAGCTTGATTATGAAAAAAATTATCTTCATTTTTCTCAGTATTTTATCAATATTTAGTTATGCAAACGCTAAAGATTTTTTCTTAAATATAACTGATCAAATAGCGGAAAATGAGTTTCGATTAAGCTATGGAGTTTCAGTTACTGATGTTAACAAAGATAATAAATATGATTTTGTGGTAACAGGTTTTGGTTTTAAAAATCTTGCTCTTTCTTATAAAGATGGAAAATTAATAAATATTGTAAAAGAAAAAATATTTACAGATGAGGAGAGAAGAACAATTGGTGTTGCCGCATGTGATATTGATCAAGATGGCTATGAGGAAATATATTTTTTAAATACTGATACATATAGTGGATCAAAAATTTATTCTGATCGACTAATAGATTTAAATAACAATAAATTCGAAGATTTATTTGAAAAAGAAATCAATCAAAGTGAATTAAACTTAACTGCTGGTAGGTCAGTTGTTTGTGTAGACAGAAATGGTGATGGTGCATATGGTATTTATGTTGCAAATTATGGAGGTCCTACTCGATTTTATGAATTAATTAGAGATCGAATAAAAGATCAAGCTAAATCATTATCAATTGATAAAATCACTGGAGGTAGAGCTATTGTTTCAGGACATATTCTTTCAGATAGATCTGATATTTTTGCAGCAAATGAAAGGGGAGATAACTTTTTATATTATAATTCTAAAGGATCTTTCCAAGATGTTGCTCAAGAGTATGCGGTTCAAGATAGGTTTGAAAATGGTAGAGGAACTTCACTAAGTGATCTTTTGTATAGAGGAAGATTAGATATTTTATCTTCAAACTGGGATGGAATGCATAGAGCATATGTTTTAGATGGAGATAAATTTAAAGATATATCAACATCTCCATACAACGATCCAACTAAAATTAGAACCGTTATTTCAGCTGATTTTGATAATGATGGATATGATGAAATTTTCATGAATAATATTGGAGAACCAAATAAACTTTTTAAAGTTTTAGAGGGTGGAATATTTAAAGAAATAAAAATGGAAAATGGTTTAGAGACAGTTGGTCTTGGAACCGGAGCAGCTGTTGCAGATGTTGATGGCGATGGGATTTTAGAATTGTTAGTTTCACATGGTGAATCAGGGTTTCAACCGTTAACTTTATATAAAGCAGATATACAAAATTTTAAATATTTAAGAATTAAGCCTCTTAATCAATTTGGAGCTCCTGCAAGAGGTGCAACAGTAACAATAAAATCTAATAAAAGAACCCATTCAAAAACAATAGATGCAGGTTCAGGCTATCTTTGTCAGATGGAACCAGTAGCTCATTACGGAATAAGAAAAGGTGAAAAAGACTTTAAAGTTGAAATTAAATGGACCGATGGATCAATAGAATCATTTGATATTGATGAATTAAATAAAACTTACGAATTTAGACAAAAATTATAGGACAATACCACTCATTATATAGTGTTGAAAAATTATAAAGCTTTTATATATCAGGTCTATGACTATTTGTTCTTTATCACTGTTAGCATTATTTGTTTCAGGAATTGTAATGTATCTTTTTAGAGAACCATCTGAGGAAGAAATTAAAAAATTCAATAGCAAAACTCAAGACCGAAGTAACTGGTCAAATATGGGTTTTTAGATCATTAATTAATGCACAGTATTAAAAACACAATTAGTCTTATTCTATTTGTAATTTTTTTTTTAATTCCAATAAATTCAGCAAATTCTCAAGAAAAAAACTATTATCAAGATATTGTTAATGACTGGAATAAAATTTTTCCAGATAGAAATAGAAATGCGGCAGGTCCTAAATTTTTTAAATATATAATTGATAAAGATATCTCGTATGAGGATTTTGTAGAATATAATAAATTATATTGTGCAGTATCAGGTTCTTTAATAAGTCCAAATGCTGTTCCAGAATATGTTTATTTAACTGAAAACAATACAGGCAAAAAGATATGTGGTGAATATTATAGATGCTGCATACCCTGTTCCTGTGATTTAATGAAATATTCACAAACAACTAAGATGAAACACAAATTTAAAGGTATAGAAAAAGAATTTTATGTATTCACAATTGAAAATCCATGTGGGAAAACAGATTTTCCTGAAAGGGTCAACAAAAAATATTTTTGTAATGGCAATGATTTAGATACGAAACAAGTTTCAGTAGTAGATGGAAAATTGGTCATTGGTCTATTACACAAAGCCAAAACCTGCACTCAATATAATGTTAATGCCATAGACAGGCACCAGGTGACAGGCAGATATTGTACACTTAGAAACAATACTCCATTAGATCAGCTTCAGTCAGGTATGGGAGATATATTCATTAAACTTGCAAGATAACACCAAGATTATATATTCATCAAAATGGTACTGTTTAACGAAAAAATTAAACACCTTAGTTGCTCTGAATTAAGAGTATTTTTGAAAAGATTGGTCAAGGATAAGATAGAAAAAGAATGGACCGAGGACTTCATTGATAATATGAACCTCGTAATAATCCCAAGAATGACAATAAAAAGACGTTATGAAAATAAAGGTATAGATATGTCAAGACTGATCGATAATCCTACCTACTATCAGCATGTCAAAAAGAGTGTCGACACCCGAGGCAATCTTGAATTTAAAGATCGATAATTTTTTTCCAATACGCCAATTTAATCCCTAGCACTGTATCCATATTTTCTGTAAGCTGTTTTAAAAAAACAAACTTAAGAGGGAAATATGAACAAATATTTTAAGATAATTGTTGTTTTATTATCGTCTCTATTTCTAAGTTTCTCAGCAAACTCAACTGAAGTAAAATTTGGACATGTAGGAAAACCAGGATCTTTATTTTCTGCATCAGTTGATCATTTTGCTAAACTTGCAAATGAGAGATTAGGCAGCAAAGGAAAAGTAACTGTTTTTGGTTCTTCGCAACTTGGTAAAGACAAACAAGGAATGCAAAAACTAAAATTAGGTACAGTTAACATGTGGTTACCTTCATCAGTAATGGCATCTATTCATGATGAGTTTGGTGTATTTGATATGCCTTTCATAATTAAAGATAGAAAACACATGAATAAAGTTGAAAGCCAAGTTTTACCAGGAATGTTTAAAAATCTTGAAGATAAAACTGGATATAAAGTCATTGCTGTTTGGGAAAATGGATTTAGACATATCACAAACAACACTAGACCAATTAACACTCCAGGTGACTTAAAAGGAATTAAATTAAGAACACCTAAATCAAAATGGAGAGTTAAAATGTTCCAATCATATGGTGCAAACCCAACTCCAATGTCTTTCTCAGAAGTATTTACTGCTTTGAAAACAGGAACAATGGATGGACAAGAAAACCCATATGCTCAGATTGCTAGTGCTAAATTCCAAGAAGTTCAAAAATATTTATCAATTACAGGTCACGTTTATACTCCTGCTTATGTAACAGTACATAAAGACCACTGGAGCAAACTACCTGCAGATGTACAAAGTATTTTAGAGCAAGCTGCTAAAGATACACAAAAGTTTGTGTACGCTGAAGCTGCTAATCTTGAAAAATCTTTATTGGGAGTTATCAAATCAGCTGGAGTTCAAGTAAACGAAGCTGACAAAGGTGCTTTCATTAGTGCAAGTAAAGGAATATACGATCAATTCGCGTCAGAAGTACCAACTGGTGGTGCGTTAATTGATAAAGTATCGTCTTTAGCAAATTAACATAATTTGTAACAGGCCCTCTACAGAGGGCCTGAAAAAAAATGACATTGCAAAAATTTATAAATTCTTACGAAAAAATATTAAAACTAATACTGTTTATAATGATGGTAGCATTAGCAGTAACAGTTTTACTTGGTGTTACTTTTCGTTTTGCTGGTAGTGCTTTAGTTTGGTATGACGAGGTTGCAGCTGTTCAGCTTGCTTGGATAACTTATTATGGTTCAGCTTATGCAGCTTTAAAAGGTTCTCATATTAGTGTTCCAAGTATTTTTAAAGCCTTTCCATTAGTGCTTAGAAAAATTTTCTTTGTAGTGTCAAAATTAGTTGTTTATGGTTTTTTAATATTATTGGCTTATTACGGTTATTTAGTTTTAACTCTTATAACTGGAGAGACCTTAGTAACATTAGAATGGGTTCCACAACCTTTTGTGCAATCAGTTATTCCAATTGCATCATGTTTATTTATTTTATCTGAAACTTTAAGAATTCCCGAAGACTATAAAAATTTAGTTCTTCAAACAACAGGTGACGAGCAAACAGGAGATATTTAATGATAATTCTCACAATGTTTGCAGTTCTTCTACTTCTTTTATCTATAAATGTACCTATCGCTATTGGCCTTGCAGTAACAACAATTATTGCAATGGTATTGAAGACGGGAACAAGTTTTTTAATTGATACTGCAATCGTAATGTTTGATGGATCGATGAAGTTTCCATTGATTGCTATTCCATTATTTATCCTAGCTGGATCAATAATGAATAGTGCAGGTATTTCTAGAAGATTAATTGCTTTTGCTTCAGCGCTTGTTGGATTTATCAAGGGTGGTTTAAGTATGATTAACATTGCAACCTCTATGTTTTTTGCTGAAATTTCAGGATCTGCAGTTGCAGATGTTGCAGCACTTGGATCTATTTTAATTCCAGCGATGAAGAAAAAAGGATATCCAGGTCCTTTCGCTGCTGCAGTAACTTCATCTTCAGCATCATTAGCGATAATTATTCCACCTTCAATACCAATGATTGTTTATGCAGTAATGGCTCAAAGTTCAGTAGTACAATTGTTTGTAGCAGGAATAGTTCCAGGAGTAATAGGTGGCTTCTTCTTAATGTTAGCAGCATATATTACCGCAAGACGTAAAAATTTTCCTGTTGAAGAAACATTTAATATACCAAATGTTAAGAAAACTGCAAAAGATGCAGCATTAGCATTTTTATTACCAATTATTATCTTAGGTGGAATTTTTGGAGGAGTTGTAACAGCAACTGAAGGAGCAGGTTTAGCAGTTGTAGCATCATTAGTTATTGGGTTTATTTATAAAGAAATAGATTTTAAAAGATTATACGAGTCGGCTTGTGAAGGAGCAATTCAAACAGCTTCAGTAATGTTATTAGTAGCTGCATCTGTATTACTTGGTGAATTTTTAACAATTGAACAAATCCCACAAAAAGTTGCAGAGTCAATTATTGATTTTACAAATAATAAATATGCAGTCTTAGGAATACTTAATGTATTTCTTTTAGTAATAGGTTTCTTTTTACATTCTGTTGCTGCAATAATATTAACAGTACCAATTGTAATGCCATTGGTTAATGCAGTAGGTATTGATCCAGTTCACTTTGGTATAATTGTAACTTTAAATTTAGCAATTGGTCAACAAACACCACCAGTTGCAAGTGTTCTTGTTACAGCTTGCTCAGTTGCAAAAGCAGACATTTGGGATGTAACAAGATCTAATATATCCTTTATATGTGTATTATTAGTATTGTTAATGTTAGTAACTTATGTACCAGCTATACCGATGACATTAGTTGAGTTTTTTTATAGGAGCTAAATGAGTAAATTAATTAAAGTAAATAAAAAAAATAAACATTTAGTTGAAGTTGTTATTAATAGACCAGAAAAATTAAATGCAATGACTAAGCCAATGTGGATTGAGCTTGGCAAAGTTTTTAAAAAGCTATCAAAGAATAACAATTTAAGATGCATCATAATCAGAGGAGAGGGTGGTAAATCTTTTTCACCAGGAAATGATATTGGAGAATTTAAAAAACAAAGATCTTCATCCAAATTAGCAAAATCTTATGGAAAATTTTTACACGGAACACTTGGAGCAATTTTTGATTGTCCAATACCAACAATTGCTTTGATAGAAGGAATATGTGTTGGTGGTGGATTGGAAATAGCAGGATGTTGTGACATTAGAATTTGTGGCAAAAGCTCTAGGTTTGGAGTTCCAATTAAAAGATTAGGCTTAACAATGGCTGCAAAAGAACTTGAGGTACTTTTAAAGGTAACCAATTACACAACTGCAATGGAAATATTATTTGAAGGAAGAGTGTTTGGAGCTGATGAAGCCTTTCAAAAGAGGCTAGTTAATAGAGTAGTTAATGATAAAGATGTTGAAAAAGAAGCTTATAAATCAGCTGAATTAATTTGCGAAGGTGCTCCAAAAGTTGCAAGGTGGCACAAGCAATTTGCAAGAAACATTTTAAAAAATGGAAAAGTCACAGAAAAAATAAATAATCTTGGTTACAAATGTTACGATACACAAGACTTTAAAATTGGATATCAATCTTTCTTAAATAAAACAAAACCAAAATTCAAAAATAAGTAATAGATGACTGCATCATTAAAAGGCATTCGTGTACTAGAGATGGCACAAATAATGGCTGGTCCGACTTGTGGACTATTATTAGCTGATCTTGGTGCAGAGGTAATTAAAATAGAAAAGACACCTGGCGGAGATGATACCAGAAACTTCTTGCCACCAGAAATTAATGGAGAGTCAGCAGCATTCATGATGATGAATAGAAATAAAAAAGGTATCGCATTAAATTTAAAAGACAAAGATGGAATAGAGATATTTAAAACGATGGTAAAAAATTCCGATGTAGTTTTAGAGAATTTTAGAAAAGGGACATTAGAAAAATTAGGAGTTGGTTATGATGTTATGTCAGAAATTAATCCTAAAATCATTTTATGTGAAATATCTGGATATGGCAGAACAGGTCCTTACGCAGATAAAGGAGGATTTGATTTAGTCGCTCAGGGAATGAGTGGATTAATGAGTATCACTGGTGAAAGTAAAGATAAACCACCAATGAAAGTAGGTGCACCTATTACAGATATAACAGCTGGTTTACTTGCAGCTAGTGGAATTTTAGCAGCTTTAGTTCACAGAGAAAAAACAGGTGAGGGACAAAAAGTCGATACATCACTATATGAAGCGGGTATTGTTCATACTTACTGGCAGTCTGCTATTGCAGGTGCAACTGGAGAGTCACCTGGTCCATTAGGATCGGCACATCCTTTAACAGCTCCTTATCAAGCATTTAAAACAAAAGATAAATGGATAACAGTTGGTGCTTCAAATCAAAACACCTGGCTTATGTTACTTAAAGCAATTGGTCGTGAAGACTTGCAAGAAAATGAAAAGTTTTCATCTAATTTATATAGAAAACAAAATTTAAATGAACTAGTAGACATTCTTAATGAAGAATTAATTAAAAAAACTTCTAGTGAATGGTTAAAAATCTTTGATGATAATGGATTACCATGCGGACCTATTAACTCTATAACAGACATGTTTAAAGATCCTCAAACAAC
This sequence comes from uncultured Pelagibacteraceae bacterium, assembly GCA_902539195.1. GTDB lineage: Bacteria > Pseudomonadota > Alphaproteobacteria > Pelagibacterales > Pelagibacteraceae > Pelagibacter. Next base: position 9,249 of record CACBHZ010000005.1, read on the forward strand.
TGAAAGAGAAATGGTTATAGAAATAGATAATAAAAAGGCAGGTAAAAGTAAGGCTATTGGTATGCCAATTAAATTTTCAAAAAGTAAAACTGAACAATCAAAAGGTGCGCCAAACTTAGGAGAACATACTAAAGAGGTTATGCAAATTTTTGGTTACAAAGATGACCAAATTGAAGATTTTTATAATAGAAAAGTAATTCTTTAATTAACAGTTTCAAAAATTTTAAATAACAATTCTGAGACATGCTTACCTTTTTTCTCAGATAAATCAGATATTTGATGTCTGCAGCTTGTACCATTTGCAACTATAAAATCTTTTTCACTACTATTATTGATTGCGGGTATCAAAGAAAGATTAGCCATTTTTTTTGATACTTCATAAGTCTTACTGTCATATCCAAATGAACCAGCCATTCCACAACAACTAGTCTCTATCATTTCATTATTAATATTTAATTCTGATAAAAGATTAGTTAGCCCCTTCATTCTATCTTGTGATTTTTGATGACAGTGCCCGTGAATTAATACATTTTGATCAAACTTATTAGCTTTAATATTATTATTATTTCTTATTTGTTCTAAAATAAATTCCTCAAGTAGATAAAATTTATTTTTAATTTGTTCTTTATTATTTACATTCTTTAAAGTCTGATACTCATCATTAAATGTTAATAAACAGGATGGTTCAATACCTACAACTGGTAAATCTACATAATTATTTTGTATAACGTAATCATTAAATCTATTTAGCTCCTCAGAGGCTTTGTCTAATTGACCGTAAGATATATAAGTTCTGCCACAGCAAAGTGGTCTCTTTAATTTATCTTTACCAAAACTTGGTATAACTGTCTGGTAACCAAATTTATTTAGTACTTTAATTGCATAAACTAAATTCTCATTTTCAAAATTAATATTAAATGTATCTGCAAATAAAATTACTTTATTTTCTGATACTGTCTGACTGTCGTAAATCTCTCGTAATGCGTTCTGGTTTTGAACTTCAGGCATAGATCTTGCTGTTGCAAAACCAAACTTTTCAACAATTGTTGAGATTAGTGGTAGGTTTTTGACCTTATTGAATATAGGAGCAACAATTTTTAATAACCAAATAAGTCTTGGCATATCTGAGATAACTCTATCTTTAATTTGCATACTAAATTTTTTATAGTAATGAGAAAGAAATTCAGATTTCATTTTAGCCATATCAACCGACATAGGACATTCTCTTTGACAAGCTTTGCAGCTGACACATAACTCCATGGTTTCATACATTTCTTTTGATGCAAATGAACCTTCTGGAAGTTGATTAGATAAAGCTAATCTTAAAGTATTTGCTCTTCCTCGAACTAAATCTTTTTCTTCTTTAGTTACTCTGTATGATGGACACATCACACCAGAGTCTAATTTTCTACAAGCACCATTGTTATTACACATCTCGACAGCATCAGAGAATTGACCCCAGTTAGACCAATCATAATGTGTATCTATATTTTCAGTTTGATAACCTGATTTGTATCTCATTAGAGATCTATCATTTGATTTAAATGGCCTAACAATTTTTCCAGGATTTAAAAGGTTTTTACTATCGAATGTATCTTTTATTTCTTCAAAAGCATTTGTGATTTTTTTTCCAAACATCATCTCATGAAATTCTGATCTAACAATTCCATCACCATGCTCACCAGAATGAGAGCCTTTATAATCCTTAACCATTTCAAAAGCTTCTTCAGATATAGATCTCATGTTTTGTATATCTTTGTCCGATTTCATATTTAAAACTGGTCTTACGTGAAGAGTTCCAACAGATGCATGAGCATAAAACATTCCACTTGTCCCATATTTTTTAAATATTTCTTTTAATCTTGCTGTGTAGTCAGCTAAGTGTTCTAAAGAAACTGCGCAATCTTCAATGAAGGCAACTGGTTTTTTATCACCTTTCATTGACATCAAAATATTTAATCCTGCTTTTCTTATTTCAAAAACTTCTTTCTGTTCTGAAAGATCTGAATAAAATGAAAATTCGTTTTTTTTGTTTTGGTTTAAAACTAAATATTCTAGATCCTTTATCTTCTTTTCGTATACACTTTTCTCGGTATCTATAAATTCTACCATCAAAACAGCCTCAGGATTTCCTTTGATGTATTTTTTTATTCCTCCAGCATACATTGGTATTTCTTTCGCTAAATTTAATAAATTTTGGTCCATCAACTCAACACAAGTTGGTTTTAATTTTACAATCTCTTTTGATAATTCCATTGCTTGATGAAAATTATCAAAGTAGCAGACACCCAAAATTTTATTCTTTGGTATTTCAGATAGTTTTAGTTTTATTTTATTAAATAAAGATAATGTTCCTTCAGAACCAACAAGAAGATTTGATGAGTTGAAGCCTTCAGGATCAATTAAATCAATGTTATATCCTCCAACCCTTCTTTGTGTTGTTGGCCAATTTGCATCAATCTCACTTCCAACTTGCTGTCTTACATCTATGAATTTGTCTATGATTTTATAAAGTCTGTCTTGGTTATTCTTTGTTGCTAAATAATTCTTATTTATCTGGTCAAAATTAAATATAGAGCCATCATCTAATATTGCTTCAATTGCTAATACGTTATGAACCATGTTGCCATAATACAAAGATCTTGATCCACAGGAATTGTTAGCTGACATTCCTCCAATTGTTGCTCTACTACTTGTTGAAACGTCTACTGGAAACCAAAGTCCATGAGGCTTCAAATAAGCATTTAGATGATCTAATACGACTCCTGGTTGAACCCATACATATTTTTCTTCAACATTAAGTTCTAAAATTTTATTTTGATGTTTGCTGTAATCTAATACAACACTCTCTCCAACAGTCTGACCACATTGAGAACTTCCACCACCTCTAGCTAATAGGGGAACAGAATTCTTTTGTGAATATTCCATTAAATTTAAAACATCATTGGTATCTTTTGGAAGAACTACTCCAAGGGGTTTAATTTGATATACAGAAGCATCGGTACTGTATCTTCCACGTGAGAATTCATCGAATAAAGTTTTTCCATCAACTTTACTACTAATTTCTTTACCAATTTTTTGTATCTGATCTGAATTAAACCGCATAAAACTTAATTAAAGGTTTATTTATTTTTGTAAACCAGTTTACCGAACTTTTTTAACGCGGCTTCTGAAATCTCTAAACCTAAACCAGGTTTTTCATTTAAATATATCCATCCATCACTCATTTTATGTGGATTTTCAAATAATTGTGCTTGAAGAGGATCTCTCTCATCATCAAATGACTCAACTATTCTTCCAGCTGGAGTTGACGCTACTAATGGAGCGTGAATATAGCAATCATGATGTGGAGCCACATCTATATGATTTAATTCACACAGTGCAGAAAGTTTTTTTCCATTAGTAAAACCACCAAACATTGTGCAATCAAATTGTAAAATTTGTATTGCCTCTTCTTCAATCATGGACCTGCATCCATAAATAGTTATTTCACTTTCACCCCCAGATAATGGAATTTTAGTTTGTTTTGATAAAAGTTTTAAAGTCCTTCTGTCATCTTCCCATCTAACAGGTTCTTCAATCCAAGTAGGATTAAATCTCTCAAATTCTTTTACACCTTCAATTGCAGTTTTTAGATCCCATGCTCTATTGACATCAATCATTAAACCTTTTTGATCTCCAATTTCATCTCTAATAATCTCTAATCTTTTAGCATCTTCTTTGATACTAAGTCCCCCAACTTTAACTTTAAAACTTTGATGACCAATATTTACTAATTTTTGTATTTCATCTCTTAGTTCTTTTTCATCTTTACCGTCTCTGTAGTAAGCACATGTAACATAAACGGGAATTTTATTTCTGTATCCTCCAAATAATTTATACAATGGGATGTTTGATGCTCTTCCTGTTAAATCCCAACAAGCAATATCTAAAGCTGCTGAAATTCTGATTAATGCTTCTCTGCCCCAACCTTTTTCGCTACTGGTTCGAGTGTCAGTTAATTTGAAAATTTTTTCATAAATTTTTTCTGGGCAAAATGGATCTTCTCCAATTATTAAATCTTGTAAGCCATTTGAAAATGGTTTGATGATAGGAGAAATATCAGTGTAGCTTGTTGCTAAACCAAATCCTGAATGACCCTCTTTAGTTTTAATTTTAATTAAAATTTCGTTAGCTGTTGGTACAATAAAGTGACTAACCCAATGTGGTTTTACTTCATCTGGATTATTAAGAACATAAACTTCTAGGCTATCAATTAAATTACTACTATTTGTCATATATTATAAATTTGATTATATAATTTCTTTAGCATATACAGCGGTATGGCAATTTCAAATAATATAAGACCTGGTCGACATTTTTTACAAATTCCAGGACCAACAAATGTTCCAGATAGAGTTCTAAGAGCAATGGATTATCCGACTATAGATCACAGAGGTCCTGACTTTGCCGAATTAGGATTAAGAGTTTTAGATCGAATAAAATTAATTTTTAAAACTTCTGAACCTGTAATAATTTTTCCAGCTTCAGGAACGGGTGCTTGGGAAGCTGCACTTGTAAACACTTTAAGTGCTGGTGATAAAATTTTAATGTTTGAAACTGGACATTTCTCAACTCTTTGGTGGGATATTGCTCAAAAATTTAAAATTGAAGTAGACTTTGTTGAAGGTGATTGGAGAACAGGTGTTGATCCAAACATAGTTGAACAAAAATTAAAAGAAGACAAAGATAAAAAAATTAAAGCTGTTTGTGCTGTTCACAATGAAACTTCGACTGGTGTAACAAGTAGAATTGGAGAAATTAGAAAAGCTATGGATAATGCGGAACATCCAGCTTTATTATTTGTTGATACGATATCTTCATTAGGTTCTATAGATTATAGACATGAAGAGTGGAAAGTTGATGTTACTGTGGGTGGTTCTCAAAAAGGATTACTATTACCACCAGGACTTTCTTTTAATGCAATAAGTTCTAAAGCTTTAGAGGCATATAAAACATCTGAATTACCAAAATCGTATTGGGATTGGGGACCGATGTTAGAAAATAATAAAAAAGGTTACTTTCCTTACACACCAGCTACAAATTTATTTTATGGTTTGGATGAAGCAATCAATATGCTTACAGAAGAAGGTTTAGATAATGTTTTCAAAAGACACAAAAGATTTGCAGAAGCTACAAGAGTTGCAGTTAACTCGTGGGGATTAGAAATACTTTGTAAAAACCCTGAAGAATATTCAGACTCATTAACAGCTGTAATGGTTCCAAATGGTCATGATGCTGATTTTTTAAGAAAAACTATTTTAGATCATTATAACATGTCATTGGGAACTGGACTTGCAAAAGTTGCTGGTAAAATTTTTAGAATTGGTCATTTAGGTGATTTTAATGAACTAATGTTAGCTGGAACATTAGCAGGTGTTGAAATGGGTTTAATGAAATCTAAAATACCTTATAAAAAAGGTGGAATACTTAAAGCACTTGAGTATCTTTGTTAATTAATCAAGTTACAAATCATGCTTGATTTTTGCATCATAGGATCGGGAATTTCTGGATCAACGATAGCAAACTTATTAAATAAAAAATATTCCGTTGCAGTTTATGATAAAGCAAGAGGTTATGGTGGAAGAAGTTCATTTAAAAAATATAAAGATAAAGTCGGATTTGATCACGGACTTCAATATATCTCTCCAAAATCTACAAAATTTAAAACATTTACTAATCAACTTATTAAGAAAAAAGTTTTAAAAAAATGGGGAGGCAACCATCTATTTCTGCACAAAACAGTCAAAGAAATTAAAAATCATTTAAAATTAATTGGAAAAAAAGGAAACAACTCTATTAGCAAACATCTATTAAAGAAAATTAAATGTAGTTTTGAACATGAGCTAACAAATATAAAGAAATTAAATGATTATTGGGAATTAACATTTAATAATGATGTAAAACAAAAATGTAAAAATCTTATTTTGACCTGCCCATTTCCTCAAAGTAAGAAATTAGGACAAAAATATTTAAATAAATCTTATTTAAATCAAAAAGTTAAAATGGATGCTAATTTAACAGTCATGATTGTCACCAATAAGCTTAAACAATCAAATAGTAGTTATTTTTTTAATGATGATATGCTTGGTTGGGCAGCATACGAAAATAGTAAGAAACGATTTAACTATAAGTATGATTTATGGACACTTCAAAGCACTTACAAATACGGTAATAAATTTACAAAAGATTATAGAAATAAAAGAAAATATTATACCAAACAGCTTGTTAAAAAATTTGAGAAATTAACAAATTTAAAAATCAAAAAAATTCATCACTCAAGAATTCATGGCTGGTTGTATTCATCAAATTCAAAGCCACTTAAACAATTATCTTTATGGAATAAGTCTTTAAAATTAGGTTTGTGTGGTGATTATTTTGGAGGACCAAGATTAGAAAATGGGTGGCAAAGTGCACACGATTTACATAATAAAATACGATATGGTAAATAAATGAAAATTATAGTCTCATTAATAATTTTAATGTTTTCTACATCAGTTAGTTATTCAAAAAATACTGATATCATCCATGATTTTAAAATCACATTTGATTGTAAATTAGAAAAAATAATGATCAAAAATAAAGATTTTAATTATCAAACATTTACAGCAGATAATATTGAAGTTGATAAAAAAAAAGTTTTAAAAGTTGTAGCTGCACAACCAAGCAAACTTACTATTAATGGTTTATCAGAATTTATAGATACTTATTCAGATATTAGTAAAGATGATGTCAGAATTGCCAAAAACAATACCATTTTATTTAAAAATATAGATAAAGAAAAAAAATACTCGGAATCAGTATTTTTAAATAGATCAACTGGTGAACTAATTCACGAAGTCACAAAAAATATGAATACTAAAGATAATGAAAAATATATTTCTTTCTTTGAATGTATTAAAGAGCTTTAAACTAATATATTAATATTTTTTTGATATTTTTAAATCTTTTATTAAATTTCTATATTTAACTATATATGAAGTATCATTTTTTTTGTCTAAAAGGTTAATTAAATAATCTACAAAATCGTATGATTTAAAAGAGTAAAACATAATTAAAATTAATTTAATTAGCTCATTTTGATCATAATTTTTTATTTCTTCAAAATTTTTTACCATTACACAATCAAGTTGAAATAAGTGATTAAGTCCAATGAGATTATCATTAGAAATTTTCATTGGTTTAAATGCTCTAGTATGAATTTTATAAAACATGTGAAGCATAAATCCATTTTTTTCAAGTAAATTTATTATCTCTGAAATCGATTTTTCATTGATGTATAAGGGAAATGGTGAACTTTCAAATTGAACAACTTTAGCATTTTTAAGTTTATTAGTGCCATTATTTAAAACTTCATATTCATATCCTTGAACATCAATTTTGATAAAATCAATTTCTTCCTCAATATCATTTAATTTTTTTGTTTTAACAGTTTCTTCTCTCTCGATTTTTGCCCATTCTTCAAATCCATAAAAAAGTTTTAAATAATCTAAATTAGGTTTTAAAAAAGAAGACATTCCTGGAGCCTTACAAATATTTAATTTTTTATCATTCCCATCTCCTAGGGCGTAATTATAAAATTTTTTACTCTGATTTGTTTTATCTATTTTTTCAAATTCATCTTTGTTTGGTTCAAAACCTAATAATTTACTGTTAGTGTTATTAAAGAGATCATCGATAAATTCTGTTTTATCTATGGGACTTGCTCCAATATCACAAATAACTAAAGGTATTTTGTTTGTAAAAAAATCTAACATAATTTTTTGTATATTAGCACCATGCATCTTTAGCAATTAAAACTTAAGAATTGATACTTAAATCTTTGCTAACTATTGATTTTTTTAATTTAGTTTCTCTATAAGTAATAATTAATATCCCAATAAATATAATAAATGCACCTAACCAAGTAAATTTATCAGGAATATCTCCAAAAATATAAAAACCAAGTATAGATGAAAATATTAAACCTAAAAATGTATAAGGTTGAGTCATTGTTACATCAACTAATCTATAAGCATTATTAATGCAAAGGTGAAATATAGCTCCACTTAAAGCTGATAAAAATATAAATACTAAACTTTTAATTGATGGTACCTGCCAAAAAAATATTGCTAGCACTGACATAAAAATTATCATTATGACGTATTGGTAAGCTAGAATGGTTACAGCGCTATCATCTGCAGACATTTTTTTAGTAATTACAATTACGGTTGACCAAAATAAGCATGAGCAAAGAGCCATTGAAACACCTATTGATATATCTACAAATCCCGGTCTTATAATTATTAACATTCCAATAAATCCAAAAATTAAAGCAATTGTTCGGTAAATATAAATTTTCTCTTTTAAAAAAATTACAGCTAATATCGTTACGATAAATGGTACTATAAATTGAATGGCTGTAAATTTTTCAATCGGAATAAAGGATATAGATCCAAAACCCAATAACATTGCTGGTAGATTTATACTTGATCGAACAAAATGTAATTTTAAGTTTTTAGTTTTAAATATCGAAAAGTTTGACCTTATTATTATTGGTGAAATTATTATTAAACCGAAAATATAACTAATTAGTGCAACAGTAAAAATATTTACCTCTAATTGTGCTAATTTAAAAGAAGCAATCATAGTACTAGTAAAGAAGACAGATAATATTATTAAAATAACTGCGTAAGTTTGTTTATTCATAAAATTTGTATTACAGAACAACTAAGTCAAATTTTTGGTTACCCAATCTTTCGTTACCTTTTTCAGTAACAAGATATGTTTCGCCTAAATTCATAGCTAGTTCATTTTCAGAATCCATCAAGATCATGTGCATGAAGAAGATGTTGCCTGGCTCTATGATGTAAGGGTTCCCCGTGTATAACATTGGCCAATCCATCCAATTAGGAGAAAAAGTTGCACCTAAAGAGTACCCACATGCATTCATTCTTGAATTTTTAAACCCATGATCATCAAAAGTTTTTGCATGAACATCAAAAACTTCTCCAATTTTATTTCCAGCCTTTAATTTATTTTCACAATTTGTAAGAGCCTCAACACATGCTTCAAGCATTTTATGATGATTTGGATCTGCCTTTCCAATTGGTATTGTTCTAAACATTGCGGAATGATAGTGCCTATAAGTTCCAGCCCATTCAATGGTTAACTGATCTTGATTATTAAGTATTTGTTTTTCTGCTTGATATCGACAGAGTAGGGCATTTTTTCCGGACCCTATAATAAATTCATTTGCAGGATAATCTCCACCTCCTTCAAATATAACTCTGTTCATTTCAGCTAAAATTTTAGACTCACTTACTCCTGCTTTTGCATGCTTCCAAACTTCATCTAAAGCTTTGTCAGCTAAATTTGCTGCTTTTTTTACATAATTAATTTCTTCTTTAGATTTTACTACTCTTAGTTTTGTAATTAATTCTGATTTATCTTCAATTGAACAATAGTTTTGTAAAACTGTATTAAGTCTTAATGCATTTCTTCCTGTTAGACCGTATGCTTCATATTCAATACCAATTTTTTTTCCTTTTAAATTTAACTCATCTAAAATTATTTTGAGATCATCAGCAGGATTAGCACCATCTTTATCAACCCAAATTCTGATATCACTGATATTGGATGTGTTTTGAGCTTGTCTTAAATCAGGAGCTCTAGTTAATAATATTACATTACCCTTTTGATCTAAAACTAATGCTTGAAAAAAAACATATCCAAATGTGTCGTAGCCAGTGAGCCAATACATAGATTCTTGTCTAAACATTATAAGAGCATCTATGCCCTCATTTTTCATGGAGTTTAACGTCTTTTTTTTTCTATTTGAGAATTCTTCTTTACTAAAATGAAGACCCATTAACGAATGTTAACACTAACAGAACCAATTTTATCAACTGTTCCTTTGTATAATCCTTTTCCTTTAAATGGAACTACTCCCACAGTTGAGCCTGTGAAAACATAAAAATCTTTCTTTAAATTAATCTTTTCTTCCTTAACTTTATTTAAAACAAATCTTAAAGAATTTAATGGGTTAATATAAACAATATTTGTATTACCATTTACTTTTATACTATTCTTCTTGCTGACTAATGATGTTTTTAAATTATTTAAGTTTAATTTTTTGAATTTTGTTTTTCTTCCAACAACAAATTTGATGTTAAATCCAAAATCTCCACAGATATCTCCCAAATATGTAAATTTTTTATTTCTCTGTCTGAAACCAACTATTTCAAAACAAGGTCCCATATATTTAATAAATTTAGTGACATTTGATTTTGTAACTTTTCCTTTAAAATCAAAGAAAGATTTCTTAATAAAGTAATAAACTTCAACCTCAATACCTTTGGTGTATTTGTTTATTTTTACTTTTTGACCAGATTTAACTAATCTTTTTTTAAATACTTTTGCTGTAAAAGGTTCTTTTTCTTTTAATTTTTTTAAAGCTTGAATTCCAGTTCCACCAGCTTTTATTCCAATTGTTTCATCTTTAATTTGATCTTCACACAATTTTCTAAGTTTGTTGGCTAAGTTAATATTTTTACAATATTTTACTGGGATAGGATTAATGACAGTATTTGTGTTGTAAGCTTTTACTAATCTGTCAGCAATACGATTAATTTCATTTTTCATAGCCAGAACTTATTGAAGAATGCTCATAGGATCAAGTCTAGTTTGAAACCAATTTATCCTAAAATCTAAATGAGGCCCTGTTGATCTTCCAGTGGATCCAACAGTACCTATAATTTCCCCTTGTTTAACTTGATCACCAACCTTGACCATTACATTTTCTAGATGTGAATATATCGTTGAAATTCCATGTCCATGGTCCATTATTACAGTACCACCTGTATAATAAAGATCATCTTCTGCCATGGTCACTATTCCAGTCCCAGATGATTTAATTTTAGTTCCTTGTTTAGCTGCAATATCAATTCCATAGTGAGGCCACTTTGGTTTACCATTAAGAATTCTTTGACTTCCATATACTCCACTAATTATCCCTTTAACGGGCATAATAAATTGTTCAGTAAAGAAAGTTAAATCTGAATTGATTGCTCTTGCTTTTCCAATTCTTCCATTTTCTTCTTTAATCCTTTTATAAACAGACTCTGGTGGTGTAACTTTATTTTCAGGCAGACCATCAATTCTCTGAATATTATATTTTCTCTTATAAACTTTTTTTATAATTTTATTTTTTTTACCATTATTTATTTCGGTAATAGCTACATCAAACTTTCGATCTCTATCAATACCAAATACAAAATATCCATCCTCAGATACTTTTACTTGTGTTTTATCTACAAATACCTTTGATCCAGCTTCTGCTTTACCTAAAATAAAATGTCCTTGTAAAAATTTACCTTGGAACTCTAAAGCATGAGAGTGTGTAGAAAATATAATTGCTAGAAAAAGCAACAATTTTTTCATTATTTTGCTGTCCAACCCCCATCAATTACAATTGATGTCCCGGTTATCATACTTGCTGCATCTGACGCTAAAAAACATACTGCTGTAGCCACATCAGATTCTGTAGCAACTTTTCCCATTGGAATATTACTTAAAGCAAGCTGTTTAAATTTTTTATTTTTAAAGAATTTTTTAACCATTGGAGTTTCAACAAATGTTGGCGCAACAGTGTTTACTCTGATATTTTTTGTTGCAAGTTCAACACCCATTCCCTTTGTTAACCCTTCAATCCCAAATTTTGTCATATTGTAAATATTTCTACCTGACATACCGACATGCCCTAATTGTGAAGACATGTTAATTATAGACCCACCTTTTTTTTTATTTTTTAGCATTTTTAGGACTACTAATTGCGCAACATTGAATGCTGCTTTCATATTTAAATCTACAAGATAATTCATACTTGTTTGTTTTATTTTTTCAAAAGGTTCAGGAATATTTGTACCTGCGTTGTTTACAAGTATATCAACTTTCTTAATTTTTTTTAATTTAGAAGAAAGATCTTCATAATCCATTATATCGCAAGTTATTTTAGTTAATTTTCCTTTAACTTTTTTTATATCTTTTTGAAGTTTATCAAGATCAGAAGCAGTTCTGCTCACTCCAATTATTGTTGCGCCAGCTTCTGCAAGTGCAATAGAACAGGCTCTACCAATACCTTTTCCCGCACCTGTTACTAAAGCAACTTTATTTTTTAAATTAATTTTTTTTAAATACATTTATAAAAATAGTTTTAAGTCTGTATATATTAGCTCTATTGCAACAAATAATATTGCTAATAATCCGACCCATCCTATCCATTTATACTTTTTAATCCAGCCAGATATCAATGTTGCTGCAGTAGCCATTAAAACTATTGATAAAACAAGACCAAATATTAATAACATGTAGTGATCTCTAGCTGCACCCGCTACTCCTAATACATTATCTAAACTCATTGTTACATCTGCTAGAATTACAGTTGTTATAGCTTTCATAAATGATGAGTTATCTACTTTTTTGATATTTTCTTCAGCGTTAATATTCATTTTAATCACATCCACATAAAGTCTGTAACATATATAAAGTAGTAAAATCCCACCTATAAGTCTAAGTCCTGTGATTTGTAATAGATAAGCAGTTATTAGTGTAAATATAATTCTTAAAACTACCGCTGCACCAATTCCCCAAAAAATAATTTTTTTTCTTTGTTCTGTTGGAAATTGAGAAGCAACCATTCCAATTATAATTGCATTATCTCCTGCTAAAACTAAATCGATAAAAACTATTTGAAAAAAAATTACTATTTGTTCGGTCATCTTCTACTATCCTCAATTATCATATCAGCTGCTTTTTCCGCAATCATTATTGTCGGTGCATTTGTATTTCCTGATGTGATATGAGGCATAACAGAGGCGTCTACAACCCTTAAATTTTCTAATCCATGAGCGACTAATCGGTCGTTAACAACAGCATTTTCATCTTTACCCATTCTACATGTGCTAACCGGATGGAATATAGTATTCGCAAATTTTCCAGCTTCAGTTGCTAATTCTTCATTATCAGTAATATTGATTCCCGGTCTAAGCTCTTCAGGTTGATAATCTTTATAAGCTTTAGATTCCATAACAATTTTTCTTACAATCTTTAATGCTTTTCCAGCAATCTCACGATCTTCATCGGTTGATAAATAATTCATTTTTATTTTTGGTGAAACTCTGGTGTCTGGAGATTTTAATTCTATAGATCCTCTACTTGTTGGTCTTACATTTGTAATTGTTGGAGTAAACGCTGGAAATTTATGTAAAGCAGATTTTCCTAAAAGATCTGTGCTTGCTGGTGAAATATGAAATTGAAGATTTGGCGTTTCTAAATGTTCATCACTCTTAACAAATCCACAAACATAACTGGCACCAACTGTTAAAGGTCCTTTTCTTAAAAGAAGAAATTTTAAACCAGATAACATTTTTTTAGTAAAACTGTAGTAAATATCATTTAAAGTTTCTAAATTTTTAATTTTATAAACAGGTCTTAGCATTAAATGATCAGTTAGATTTCTTCCAACTCCTTGGTGATCTTTTAAAACATTAATATTGTTTTCTTTTAGAAGTTCTCCTGGACCAATTCCTGATGCTTGTAATATATGAGGTGAACCAATTGTTCCTGCGCTTAATATAATTTCTTTATTAGTTTCAACAGAAAACTCTTTTCCATCTATCCAATAATTTACTTTTTTTGCTTTATTATTTTCAAATTCTATATTTTTAATATGAGCCTTAGTAATAATTTTTAAATTTTTTCTACTCTTAACTGGATTTAAATATCCTACAGCTGTACTACACCTAAATCCGTTTTTAATTGTGAATGGAAAATATCCCATTCCTTCATTATCGCCGTTGTTAAAATCATCAGTTCTTTTATATCCATGCTCTTCAGCGGCTTTTAAAAATAGATCGAGAACTTTAAATGTTGCTCTAATTTTCTCAACCGCAATAGGGCCTCCAGAACCATGAAATTCATTTTCTCCAAATTGAAAATCTTCAGATTTTTTAAAATAAGGAAGAACATCATCCCAAGACCAACCAACATTACCCAATTGTCTCCAATAATTATAATCATTAGATTGACCTCTAATATAAAGCATTCCATTAATAGATGAGCTTCCACCTAATGTTTTACCCCTTGGATAAACCATTTGCCTGTTATCACAGTTTGGTTCTTTTTCAGTATTAAAACACCAGTCGGTATCTGGATTGTGCATCGTTTTAAAATAACCCCCTGGAATATGGATCCATGGATTAGTATCTTTGCCGCCGGCCTCAAGTAAAAGAACTTTAGTATCAGGATTTGCTGTTAATCTATTAGCTAAGACACAGCCTGCGGATCCTGCACCAATAATTATGTAATCAAATTTATCCATATTTTTTATTAATAATTTTTAATGAATATTTAATGATTTTAAACATTTTTCTCATAAATACTTCGAAATGACGCTTGTATGTGCCTTAGATTTTTGAGAGGATCTTCACATTATAAATAAAAAGAGAGGGATATAATGAAAAAAATCGTTTCAGCGTTGTTTGCTGCGTTCTTAGTATTTGGATTTATTTCAAATGCAAATGCTGCAAAAACGTTAAAGTGTCAGACGGTTATTAGCGCTAAAGGTGATGAAGCGGTAATGTTAAAAGACTTTACTGACAATGTAACAAAACTAACAGGTGGATCTCTAAAATTTGAAATTATGCCAGCAGGAACAGTAGTTGGAGTTAAAGAAACTCTTGATGCTGTTGACAAAGGTTTGATTGATTGCGGATTTGCTTGGACTCACTATTGGTCTGGAGAACATCCAGCTGCTATGTTATTTGGTTCGCCAGTAGCAGGTGGTGGTGTAGGAATTGATAACATCGCATTCTTATCATGGTTTTTATATGGTGGTGGAGAACAACTATATGACAGACTTTGGGGAGAAATGAAAAGAGACATTAAAGGTTTCATGCTTCAACCAGTTGGTCCAGAGGCTTTAGGATGGTTCCCAAGAAAAATCAAAGATATGGATGACTTCAGAACATTTAAGTTCAGAACTCCTCCAGGAATTCCAGGTCAAACTTATAAAGATATTGGAATAGCTTCAGTTGCAATGGGTGGTGGAGATATTCTACCAGCATTGGAAGCAGGAACTATTGATGCTGCTGAGTGGTGTTGTCCTCAACCAGATAAAGTGTTTGGTATACATAAAGTATTAAAACACTACTATCTACAAGGTTTACACCAAGTAGTCGTAAATGCTGACTTTTACTTAAACAAAAGCACTTACGATAAGTTCACTGACCATGAGAAATTTTCAATGAAGATGGCTGCTGATGCATCGTTGATGAGAGCTTTAGCTTACAGAATCAACACTAATGGATTAGCACTTAAAGATCTAACTGAAAATCATGGTGTGATACTTGAAGATACACCAGCTGATTATTTCCCAGCTTATATGGCTGCAGCGAAAGCAACTTTAGAGAAAAATGCAAAAGAAAACGCATTCTTTAAAGAAGTTTATGACTCAATGATAAGCTTTGCTAATACCGCTGTACCATTCTGGTCTGGTGCACAAACATCGAATGCTAAGCTAGGAATGGCTTATGCTAATTCGTTGAAGAAATAAATAAAGTTATTAAGCGGGCTTTTTTAAGCCCGCTTTTTTTTTCTAAAATTTATATGTCGGATAATCCAAAGTTAGATATTTCAGATGAAATGATAGCCGAAAGGCGATCAGGATCTGGGAAGATGCCAGATGATATGCCAACTTGGATGGCTAAAACTATAGTTAACATAGACAAATTTAGTAAATTAATAGGAAACATTGTTTGCTGGATTACGATCCCACTAATGCTTGGGATGGTTTATGAAGTTTTAGCAAGAAAATTATTTTTAGCCCCTACAATTTGGGCTTATGATATGAGCAGATTTTTTTACGGAGCCTTGTTCATGTTAGGAGCGGGATACGCTCTTTCAAAAGGTGTTCATATTAGAGCAGATTTTTTATATAGAAATTTCAAAGTTAAAACTCAAGGCAGAATAGATTTTTGGCTTTACTTATTATTCTATTTTCCAGGATTAATAGTCTTTCTGTATATGACAACAGGCTTTGTCCAAGAAAGTATAATGAGAAACGAAAGAGGGATGGATACAACATGGATGCCATATATGTGGCCGATTAAATCTTGTCTATGGATTGGAATAGTCTTCCTTCTTATCCAAGGTGTTTCAGAACTTTTTAAAAGTTATTACGCAGCCGTCAAAGGTAAATGGCCAGGTAGTTAATGCTTTCACATTTAATAGACCCAGCAATTTTAGGTTTCATACTTATTGGTGTGATGTTGTTTGCAATATTTATAGGATTTCCAATTTCATTTACTCTTATTTTTTTAGGTTTCGTTTTTGGTTATTTGGGTTTTGGAAAATTAGTTTTCTACTTAATGACACTACAATTTTCTATGGTGATGACCGAACAAACTCTCGCCGCCGTCCCCTTATTTGTATTTATGGGAATAATGATGGAACAAGCAGGTTTAATGGAGAGATTATTCTCAGCTTTCCAAATGATGTTGGCAAGAGTTAGAGGCTCTTTATATTATGCAGTTTTATTTGTTTCAGTAATATTCGCTGCCGCAACTGGAATAGTTGGTGCATCAGTTACTATTCTTGGAATTATGGCTGCAAAATCAATGAATAGATCAAATTATGATGTAAAATTAGCTGCTGGTACAATTACTGCAGGAGGAACTTTAGGTATATTAATTCCTCCAAGTATTATGCTTGTAGTTATGGGTCCAATTATGGAAATTCCCGTAACTGATTTATTTGCTGCAGCAATAGTTCCAGGAATATTGTTGGCATGCTTATATGCTGCATACACTACTTTTAGATGTATGATGAACCCAAAATTAGGTCCACCCATACCAGAAGAATTAAGAACAACAGATTTAAAAAAATTATGGCTAGAATTTTTCTTAGGATTAGTGCCACCAGCAGCATTAGTTTTTGCTGCATTAGGTAGTATTTTATTTGGTTTTGCTACCCCCACTGAAGCTGCAGGATGTGGTGCAGGTGGTGCATTATTGCTTTCACTTGCTTACAAAAAATTAACATTAAAAAAATTACAAGACGCACTAGTTAAAACTTTAGAAATTTCTGCATTAATTATGGTTTTAGTTGCTGCTTCTAATTTCTTTGGAGCAGTGTTTGCAAGATTAGGAACTCCAATGGTTTTGACAGATTTTCTTTTATCACTTGAGATGAATAAATATTTAATTTTAGGAATAATCATGATCATGATTTTTCTTTTAGGATGGCCATTAGAGTGGGTACCAATTGTTATGATAGTTGTTCCTATAATTTTACCATTGGTAGAAGCATTAGGATTTAATCTAACTTGGTTTGCAATTCTTGTTGCTGTTAATTTGCAAACAGCCTGGCTCTCACCCCCCGTTGCGTTATCTGCTTATTTTTTAAAAGGAGTAGTTCCAAGTTGGGATTTAAAAGATATTTATCTTGGAATGATGCAGTTCATGGTATTGCAGATAATTGGATTAATTATAATCATAGCGTATCCAAAAATAGTACTATGGCTGCCAACTCTCTTATATGGACAGCAGTAAATAATTGATTAATATCATTTAGGTGAATCAAAGCGATAAATTTCAACTAAGGAATTGGGAACTAGTTTCAATAAATCCTAATAATAGAGACTGGAGTTGGAAAAATTACTTTAACTTTTGGGCTATAAATATTCAAACAATAGTTGGGTTCTCTTTAATATCAGCTTTATATTTATTTTATGATCTGAATTTTTTTGTTGTCCTAACAGGATCATTGCTAGCAGGATTGTTAGTATTCTTTTTTGCTAACATCATTGGAAAAATTTCTCAAAGTAGCGGATTAAGTTTTCCAACAATTCTTAGGCTTTCAATGGGTTTTACTGGTGCCAGATATGTAGGGATGATCAGAGGATTAGTTGGTTTGTTCATGTTTGGTGTACAAACATTTTTTATATCAAAATCACTAGGTTATATTGCAAGGATCATAATATTTAAAATTGATAATCAACTTTTACAAAATGAAATATTCTTATTATTCTTTTTTGGTTTGAATTTAATTGATTGGGTTTGTTTGTTGTTAACTTTAATATTTCAATACATCCTTTTTACAAAAGGACAGAATTTTCTAAAATCATTTATTAATTTTTCAGGTCTTTCAATATATTTAGGACTATCTGTTTTATTAATTGTTATTTTATCTGAGTATTACAATGAACTCCTTAATGGAATAAAACTAAGCTTAGTCTTTAGCAATTTTGCAATTCAATCAAATATCGCTCCAATAATTTCAATCACAGGAACCTTATTTGCTTATTTTGCTATTGTGCTTCTTACTTTTGGAGACTTTTCTAGATACTCAATGAATTATAAGGAAATGACAAAAGGAAACTTAAGTATAATATTAAATTTAATATTCTTTTCTTTTTTCTCTGTTTTGATCACTTTAGGTTCAGATATTATTCTTACTAGCAAAGGTTTAAATGCTTCAAGTCTACTTACTAATCCAAATGATATAATTGGAAAATTTAATAATAACTTTCTAACTTTCTTTTGCTTGATATTTATTATTATCTCTTCATTATCAACTAATTTGATAGCAAATTACATTCCCTCGCAAAATACATTGATAAATTTTTTCCCGAACTCTTTAACGTTAAAAAAAACAGGAATTGTAATATCAATTATTGGGTTAATTATTTCAACATTTTGGCTTTCAATTTTCAGTAAAGCTAATGTTTTGATATTTGTTGAAGCTGTAGCAACAACATTTGGACCAATTTTCGGAGTATTGGTTGCAGACTATTATCTATTTAAAAAACAACAAATTAATCACAAAGAGCTTTTTTATCCTAAAGAACATACAGAATATATTTACAGTAACGGTTGGAACCTCAAAGCATTGTATGCTCTTTTAATTGGATCAATATTTTCTTTATCATCTCTGCTAAATGAAAATTTAATACAATATCAATCTTTTGGATGGATTATAGGAGCATTCGCATCTTATTTAGTATATTATTTATTGAATAATAAATAATAATGAAAGCTCTTGTCTACACTGGTGTTGAGGAGATGGAATTTAGGGAGGAAAAAGAACCTTCTGAAAAACCTGGAGAAAGTATTCTTAAAGTTCATGCATCAGGTATCTGTGGTTCTGATATGCATGCCTACCACGGAAAAGATGAGAGAAGAATTCCACCGTTAATTTTAGGTCATGAAGTTAGTGGTCAAATAATTAACGGTAAACTTAAAGATCAAATTTCAGTTCTTAATCCATTAATAACTTGCAGAAATTGTGAATACTGCAAAAGTGGAAGAGAACATTTATGTCCAGATAGAGTTCTTCTAGGAATGAATAGACCTTATGAAAGACAAGGTGCGTTTGCTGAACTTGTAACAGTTCCAGATCACAATATTTTCAAAGTTCCTGAAAAGCTTGATGTAAAAGAAGCTGCGGTTGCAGAACCAACAGCTGTTTCATATCATGCAGTATTATTAGCAGTAGAAGCATCGAAAAAACCATTAAATGAATGTAGAACTCTTGTTCAGGGTGGTGGAGCAATTGGGTTATTATGTGCATTAATTTTATCCAAGATCCAAGGAAATACAAATTTAACTATTTCTGATCCAAATCAAAAAAGACTTAATGCATGCTCAAAATATGTAGATGCAAAAACAGTGTCACCAGATCATAAAGATATTAAAGAGAGCAGCTTTGATCTAGTTTTTGATACTGTTGGGCTTGAAGTTTCACGACAGCAGGCAATCAGTGTTGTAAAACCAGGAGGAATAATAGTTCATATCGGACTAACTCAGCCTGCGGGATCTTTTAATTTTAGGAAAGCAACTCTTCAAGAAGTTACTTTTATTGGAACTTATTGTTATACAAATAAAGAGTTTGGAGAAACTATTGATATTTTAACTAATAAAAAGCTAGGCAAGATAGAGTGGATTGAGTACAGAAATCTTAAAGATGGTTGGGGAGCCTTTAAAGAAATTCATGATGGAACCTGTTCAGCCCCTAAGATAGTGCTTCTGCCTTAAATTCTTGGTTTTTTAAGAGGTATTAATACCTTCTTTTCTCCGAATTTTTCTGAATTTTTTGAAATTACAGGTGCAGTTATAATTATAGACCAATAAATCATCAAACCAAAAAGAACTGTTAACTTCATATCATCAAAATAGAGAACAATAATGAATTATGCATGTTTAAATAATGTCAAAATTTTGAATTTGAAAATTATTTTATCTTTTATATAGAGAGGACATGTTTAGATTTTTATTTAAATTGATTTTGGTTACAGCGTTGTCTCAAACTGCTTTGTATGCAGAGGAGATAAAAGTATTTGAGTTTACAGACAAAGAATTATCAGAATTAACAGTTAGAAAAGTAAGAGGGGCAGATAATAAAACTACATATTCAGTCGGATCTAACGAGAATGGCAATTATTTAAAAGCTATTGCAGATAATGCCGCTTCTGGCCTAGGTAAGGAGATTAAAATTGATTTAAATAAAACCCCTTTCATAAATATAACTTGGAAAATTGAGAAAGATATACCGGAGATAGACGAGACAGCTAAAAAAGGTCACGATTTTGCAGCAAGAGTATTTGTTATAAAAAAAACTGGAGCTACCGCTTTATCAAATAGAGCAATAAATTATGTCTTTTCAAGCAATCAAGATGTTGGAAGCAATTCACCAAGTCCATATACCAAAAAGTCTATAGATAATGTGCTTGCAACTACCAAGACAAACTTAAATGAATGGGTAACTGTCAAAGCAAACGTTAAAGAAGATTTCAAAAAATTCCATAATTTAGATGTTAATGAGTTAGATGGAATAGCGATAATGTCAGATACAGATAATTCCAAGAAAAAATCAATTACTTACTATCAAAATATCTATTTTTCTTCTCAATAAATTTTATTAATATCAGTGGATGAAAGTATTTAAGTATCATCTAAAAGTATACTATGAGGATACTGATTTTGGTGGAATAGTTTACCACGCAAATTATTTAAAGTACTTTGAAAGAGCAAGATCTGAGCTTATTTATTCAATAGGATATTCAAATAAAAAGTTATTAGATAAATATAATGTTTTAATAGCTGTTAAAACTTGCAACGTAGATTTTAAAAAACCAGCAAAATTTGAGGATAAAATTACTGTTTTCACAAAAGTTAAATCTAATACTTTAACTACTATTACAATGTCACAAGTTATTAAAAGAAAATCAGATATTTTATGTGATGCAGAGATTAAATTAGTATCTCTAAATAAGTTGGGAAAACCAGTAAAACTTCCAAAAGAACTTATTAACAAATTAAACTAGCTCTTTTACTTTTTTAAATAGTTTGGTCATTTGTTTTTCGTTTATTCTGCCAGTATTTACATTTCTTGGACTTGGGTGGTAACAGCCCATTAACAATACATCATTGGGTAATTTAAAGTATGACCCATGACCAAATTTTACTCTCTCATTGTAATCAAAATTTTCTCTATAAAATTTTACACAAGTATCAAAGGCAATTTTCCCTAAAGCCACAATTATTTTAAGATTTTTAAGTATTTCAAATTCAGATTTAAAGTAACCAAAGCAATTTTTTAACTCTTCATTTAATGGCTTATCTCCTGGAGGGACACACTTTAAAGCTGGTGTTATGAAAGTATTTTTTATTTTCAATCCATCATTTACATGATCTGAATTACTTTGATTGGCAATTTTTACATTATGTAAGCATTTATATAAAAATTCCGATGATTTATCGCCAGTAAAGACACGACCAGTCCTAGTTCCACCATGAGCTGCTGGTGCAAGTCCTACTATCATTATCTTTCCATTTATATCACCAAAACCTGTTACTGGTTTCCCCCAATAGATTTGGTTCATGTATTGTTTTCTTTTTTCTGTAGATATTTTTTTTCTAAACTTCACAAGTCTTGGACATTTATTGCATTTAATTATTGTTTTTTTTAATTTTTCAAATTTAACTGTCATTTATGAAATATATTTATATCTCTATTTTTTTTATTCTAAATCTTTTTATTTCAAATAATGTAATCGCCGATCAATCAGTTATTAAAGAATTACAGAAGGGTAGAAAGATTGTATTTATAAGACATTCACTTGCACCAGGAAATGGAGATCCTGACAACATTGATTTAACAAAATGTGATACTCAAAGAAATTTAAATCAAGAGGGCATAGAGCAATCAAAAAAAATTGGAATTTTATTTAGCGATAATAATATCAAAATTGATAAAGTATTATCTAGTGAGTGGTGTAGATGCAAAGACACTGCAAGATTTGCCTTTAATAATTATGAAACCTTCAAAGGTTTAAATTCTTTTTATCAAGAAAAGTTTTATAAATATAAAGATGAACAAATTAAGAGTTTAAAAAAATATATATCTAACTGGAATAGTGAAAAAAATCTTGTTTTAGTAACCCATTTTGTAGTTATTTCTGAAATATTCAATGTTGGCGTAAGTTCAGGAGAGATGATAGTTTCAGATAAAAATTATAAAATATATGGTAATATTATTGCTAAATAAAAATCTATGATAAGAAAACATACTATTCTAACTTTAGTTTTATTTTTTTGTTTTTTTAGTTATGCAAATGCTAATAAATTTAAAATTAAAGACCTGGAAATTGATCTCTTTGATAAAAATAAACAAATAAAAAGCTTTAAAGCTATTAGTGAAGGATTTGTGCAAGTAAAATTTAATGTTTTTGCAGAAAAAATTGATGATGAAAATGTTGGGCCGATTATTTTGATTGTAGAGAGCAAAGGTGATAAATTTGGTATAGACATAAGAAATTTTTTTTTAAACTATTTTTTTAATAATAAAAATCCTGTTTTTAATAAGGACGATTCATATCTTTATATAACTGATAAAAAAAAAAATAATGCACTTCAAATAAAAGAATTTAATTTAGAAAAATTTGTTAAAAGATCAGATGATTTTCCAGAGGTAAGGAGTGTATTTAAATCTCTTTTCAAAAATAATTCTATAAAAATTAACGATACTGTTCTTAAAAGTGATCATCTCTATGTAACGTCTGGTGGTAAAGTAGTCTGGGTTAGTTACATGTATAATTATAAAGCTGCAATTAAAGGAAATCTTTTTCAAAATGGTATATCTAAATTTCATCCAAAAAATATAAATGAGTTTCCAAGGTTTAAAAATTACATGGATAATTGGACAAACCTTGCACTAAAAAGACATGATGAATTCCAAGAAAAATTAAAAATAAAGACAAAGATAAATTTAGTTTCTGATATTTATGATAATCAACAAAATTTAGATTATTATGAAAATTTATTTACCTCCTTAAATATAAATGAAAATGAGATTGAAAATAAAGAAGAAAAAGAAAAAAAAGCTAAAGAGGAAAAAGAAAGAAAAGCAAAATTAGCCGCAGAAAAGAAAGCTAAAGAGGAAAAAGAAAGAAAAGCTAAAGAACAAAAACCTAAAGAGGAAAAATCTAAAGCGGAAGATGAAATAAGTGTTGATGATTTAATGTCTAAAATTAAAGAATTAAATGAAATGTTTAAATCGGGCTTAATTTCAAAAGATGAGTTTGAAATGCTTAAAAAAAAGCTTTTAAAAAATTAAACTAAATAATTTAGATTTTGTATTGAAATGAAAGTTGGATTTATAGGTGTTGGTTGGATGGGGTTTGGTATTGCAAATAACATCCTTAAAAATAATCATGAATTATTTGTAATCGCTAATAAAAATAGACAGCCAATTGATAGAATAGTTAAAGAGGGAGCAATAGAAGTTAAATCTTATGATGAACTTTGTAAAAGTGGATTAGATGCATTATTTTTATGTGTAACGAATTCTCTTATTGCTCATGAAATTGGAAAAAAAATAGTAACATTGCTAAATGATAAAACAATCATCATTGATATTACAACACATAATCAAAATGGATCTATTGAAATGGAAAAAATATTAAATTCAAATAATATTCCTTATTTGGAGTGTCCTGTTATGGGGGGTCCTGTTCAAGCAGAGGAGGGAATATTGGGTGGAATTGTTGGTGGAACTGAACAAAATTTAAAAAGATCAGAAGAACTTTTAAAATGTTTTTGTAAAAATTATTATCATTTTGGAAATATTGGAGCTGGTGCAAAAACAAAATTATTAAATAATTTTCTATCATTAGGAACAGCCACTTATGTAATTGAGTTAATAAAAGCTGCAAAAAAATTAGATATTGATTTAGATAAACTTTATAAAGTAGCACAATTAGGATCTGGTAATTCTAATGCTTTAAAAAGAATTTTTGATAAAGTTTTAGAGGATGATTACACAGGTTTTAAGTTTACAGCGACTAATACACTAAAAGATTTAACATATATAACTGATTTATTAAAAGGTATGGATAATGCGGAAAAATTATCTGACTTATCAAAATCATTTTATAAAAAAGCAGTTGATGATGGTGACGGTGAACTTTTTATAAGTGAATTAATAAAAAAAAATTAATCTTTTTTTTCTTCTTTTTCTTTTTCAGCGAAGAATAAAGCGATCGCAAATAAAGTTGTCCATCCAATTCCTAATAAAGCTTTTGGACCTGTTTCAGCACTCCATATATCTAAAAAAATTGCACCTAATGCAAGTCCGACTAGATAAATAACAATTGCAATATTTGTTTTGCTCATATCAATTAAGCTAATGTTTTACACTATTATTCTAATTGGACAATTATAAACAATCATATATAAAGCACCAATAATTTGGGCGAGTGGCGGAATTGGTAGACGCGTTGGTCTTAGGAACCAATAGTGCAAACTGTGAAGGTTCGAGTCCTTTCTCGCCTACCATAATTTATGAAAGTAACAGTAGAAAATAAAAAAGGTTTAGAAAAAGATATTAAAGTTTTTATCGATAAAAAAACTATATCTGGATATCTCGAAGAAAAATACGAAGAGATTAAAAAAGATGTCGTTTTAAAAGGATTTAGACCAGGAAAAGTACCAACTGAAATATTAAAAAGACAGTTTGGAAAAGCTGTTTATGGTGAAGTAATTGATAAAGTATTAAAAGATACTACTACCAAAGCTCTCGAAGATAATAAAATTAAGCCAGCAGGTCAGCCTAAAATTGATTTAAAATCGTTTGGTGAAGGAAAAGATCTTGAATACACAATTTCTGTAACAGAATTGCCAAAAGTGGAAGTTGGATCATTAAAAGATTTAAAAGTAGATGAGTACGTTGTTAAAATTGATCCAAAAGAAACAGATAAAAGAATTGATCAAATAGCAAAAACTCAAAAAAACTTTAAAGATGCTGAAGAAAGTTATGCAGCTAAAGTAGGTGATTTAGTTGTTTTTGATTATAAAGCAAAAGTTGATGGTAAAGACTTTAAAGGAAATGAAGGAAAAAATACTCAATTAGAACTTGGAAAAGATTTGTTTATTAAAGGATTTGATAAGCAATTAGAAGGTGTCAAAAATAAACAGGATAAAAAAGTAGAAGTTAAGCTACCAGAAAACTTTCCAGAAAAAGAAGTGGCTAATAAATCTGCAGTATTTGAATGTAAAATTACAGCTGTCAAAAAACCAGAAGAAACAAAAATTGATGACAACTTTGCAAAAAATTTAGGAGCAAAAGACTTAAATAATTTAAAAGAATTAATATCTAAACAAATCAATGATGAATTTAAAAATTCATTGGAAATGATTTCAAAAAAACAAATTCTTGAACAAATTGAGAAACAAAAACTAGACCAGATACCAGCAAACCTTATTGAACAAGAAGTAAATATATTAGCTCAAGGAATGAAAGAAGAAGAAAAAAAAAAAAATATGAAATACTTTGAGGAACAAGCTAAGAAAAGAATTAAAACTGGTTTAATTCTTAATGCATTTGGTGAAAAAAATAAAATAAAAGTATCTCAAGAAGAGCTAAATGCAGAAATACAAAAACAATTTAGAATGATGCCTGGACAAGAAAAAATGGTTAAAGAGTATTATGAGAAAAATCCAGGAGCGATAGAGAGTTTAAGAGGTTCTGTATATGAAGAAAAGATAATTGCTGAACTTAAAAAAATTGCAAAAGTAAATAAGAAAGAAATTAGCAAAGAAGAAGCTGAAAAAATCTTAAAAGAAGAGAATGAAAAAAATCTAAAAGAGCAAGAGAAATTGGCAAAACTATCCGAAAGTGCTGATGATAAAGTTAAAGAGAAAAAAGAACTTAAGTCTGAAGATAAAAAAGAAAAGAAAATAGCCAAACCAACTAAAGCTCCAAAAAAAGTAGCAAAAAAAACTAAATCAACAAAAAAAGTTAGCAAAAAGTAATCACAAGTTGTATAAGTAAATCCGAATCACTTATGACAACAAAAATTCCAGAACATTTAAGCACTTTAATCCCAATGGTAGTTGAGCAATCAAGCCGTGGTGAAAGAGCTTATGATATTTATTCGAGATTATTAAAAGAGAGAATTGTTTTTGTAGTTGGACCAATTAATGACGCAGTTGCATCTTTGGTTACTGCTCAATTATTATTTTTAGAATCTGAAGATCCAAAAAAAGAAATCTCATTATATATTAATAGTCCAGGTGGATTAGTAACAGCTGGTTTAGGAATTTATGATACGATGCAATATATCAAACCAGAAGTGAGTACATTGTGCATTGGTCAAGCTGCAAGTATGGGATCATTTTTGTTAGCTGCAGGATCTAAAGGAAAAAGATTATCTTTACCTAATTCAAGAATAATGGTTCATCAACCATCAGCAGGTTTTCAAGGACAAGCAACAGATATAGAAATACATGCAAACGAAGTTATGTCTTTGAAAAAAAGATTAAATGAAATTTATTCTAAACATACAGGTAAGTCAGTTGATCAAATTAAAGAAGCTTTAGAGAGAGACAATTTTATGACTCCAAATAACGCCAAAGATTTTGGTTTGATTGATAAAGTAGTAGAAAAAAGAGACTAAATAACAATATATAGTTTATTCACAACCTATACTTGATTAAGAACTCAACTTTGTAATAAAGTGTTAAAATTGATTCGTTATAAAAAATTATGAGCAATAATAATAAAAATATACTTTACTGTTCTTTCTGTGGAAAGAGTCAACATGAAGTTAGAAAATTAATTGCTGGACCAACAGTTTTTATTTGTGATGAGTGTGTTGAGTTATGCATGGACATCATCAAAGAAGAAAGTAAGGATACTTTTGTAAAACATCAAGATGGATTACCATCACCAAAAGAAATTTGTGCAGTTCTTGATGATTATGTAATCGGGCAAGATCACGCGAAAAAAGTTTTATCAGTTGCTGTTCATAATCATTACAAAAGATTAAATTACGAAAATAAAACAAGTAAAAATGTAGAGCTTTCAAAATCAAATATTTTATTAGTTGGACCAACTGGATGTGGAAAAACTTTACTTGCCCAAACATTAGCAAGAATTTTAGATGTGCCATTTACTATGGCAGATGCAACTACATTAACCGAAGCAGGATATGTTGGCGAAGATGTAGAAAATATAATATTGAAATTATTACAAGCAGCAGATTATAATGTTGAAAAAGCACAAAGGGGAATTGTCTACATTGATGAGGTAGATAAAATTAGCAGAAAATCAGAAAACCCATCAATTACTAGAGACGTATCTGGTGAAGGAGTTCAACAAGCTTTATTAAAAATAATGGAAGGAACCGTTGCTAGCGTTCCCCCACAAGGTGGGAGAAAACATCCACAGCAAGAATTCTTACAAGTAGATACTACTAATATTTTGTTTATATGCGGTGGTGCATTTGCCGGTTTAGACAAAATCATTTCTCAGAGAGACAAAGGATCATCAATTGGATTTGGCGCTGAAGTCAAAAGCCTTGAAGATAAAAAAGTAGGTGAGTGGATGAAAAATCTTGAGCCTGAAGATTTATTAAAATATGGATTGATACCAGAATTCATTGGAAGATTACCTATAACTGCTACTCTAGAGGATCTTGATGAAAAATCTTTAGTTAAAATTTTACTCGAGCCAAAAAATTCTTTAATTAAACAATACCAAGAGCTATTTAAATTAGAAGGTGTTAAACTCTCTTTTAAAGATCAATCAGTCAAAGATATTGCTAACAAGGCCATATCTAAAAAAACTGGAGCAAGAGGACTCAGATCGATCCTAGAAAACATACTATTGAAAACAATGTTTGATTTACCGAGTCAAGATAACATAGAAGAAGTTATAATTGATTCTGGTGCGGCGAAAGGTATATCAGCACCAGTTATTGTTCATTCAAAGAACAAAACTAAAACTGGCAAGACAACAGCAGCGTAATTTAACGTTAATAAACCATAATTACCTATTGCATTATAAAATATAATATCCATATTTCTATAATGGATATAAAAGTCACTTTACCATTATTACCATTGAGAGACATTGTGGTTTTTCCAAGTATGGTAATCCCTTTATTTGTTGGAAGAGACAAATCAATTACTGCATTAAACGAAGTAATGAAAGGTGACAAAAAAATTGTTCTTGTAACGCAGAAAAATTCAGAAGTTGATGATCCTAAGAAAAATGATGTATTCACTTATGGATGTGAAAGTAATATTTTACAATTATTAAAACTTCCAGATGGAACAGTAAAAGTATTAGTTGAAGGTACTAAAAGAGTAAAAATAGTTGAATTTAAAGATGATGAAAAATTTATTAATTGCACTTTTGAATATCAAAAAGATATTCTATCAAAAGAAGACGATTTACTTCCGTTAAGTTTAACGGCTATTAAAAGGCTTGAAAAATTAACTGGTATTAATAAGAAAATATCATCAGAGACAATCAACAATATAAAACAATTAAAAGATCCATCTAAAATTGCTGATAATATAATTTCACATATCAATGCAAGTATCTCAGAAAAACAACAAATCTTTGAAACTTTAGATGTTAAGAAAAGACTAAATAGCATCATTAAAATTATGGAAAACGAAGCAAGCATTATCGGTGTTGAGAAAAGAATAAGAGGAAGAGTAAAAACTCAAATGGAGAAAACTCAGAGGGAATATTATTTAAATGAACAATTAAAAGCTATTCAAAAAGAATTAGGTGAAATTGAAGACGGTAAAGACGAAACGACTAGTCTAAAAAAATCGATTTTAAAAGCTAAGATGCCAAAAGAAGTTGAAAAGAAATGTATGTCGGAGTTAAAAAAATTAAAAAACATGAGTCCAATGTCAGCTGAAGCAACTGTTGTAAGAAACTACTTAGATTGGATGATAGATTTACCCTGGTTTAAAAAAGATAAAGTGGACATAGATTTGAACAAGGCTTTAAAAATTTTAGAGGAAGATCACTTTGGATTAGAAAAAGTTAAAGAGAGGATTATAGAATTTTTAGCTGTACAAAAAAGAATGGATAAAATTAAAGGCCCGATACTATGTTTAGTAGGTCCTCCAGGTGTAGGAAAAACTTCTTTAGGTAAATCAATAGCCAAAGCTACAAACAGACAATTTGTAAGAATGTCTTTGGGTGGGGTTAGAGATGAAGCAGAAGTCAGAGGTCACAGAAGAACTTATATTGGTTCACTTCCTGGAAAAATTATTCAAATGATGAAAAAAGCTGGTACTAAAAATCCTTTATTTTTATTGGACGAGATAGATAAAGTTGGAAACGATTATAGAGGTGATCCTTCATCAGCTTTATTGGAAGCTTTGGATCCAGAACAAAACACAACATTTAACGATCATTACCTTGAAGTTGATTATGATTTATCAGATGTAATGTTTGTAACAACAGCAAATACACTAAATATTCTTCCCCCACTTTTAGATAGAATGGAAGTGATAAGAATTCCAGGATATACAGAAGATGAGAAGATTAATATTGCAAACAAATATCTACTTCCCAAACAAATTAAAGACAACGGTGTTAAAGAAGGTGAAATGAAGTTGGCTGACGATACTATAAAAGAGATTATAAGAAGTTATACAAGAGAAAGTGGTGTTAGAAATTTAGAGAGAGAAATATCAAAAGTAACGAGAAAAGTTGTTAAAAAAGTTGTAAACAATGAAAAAAAGAGTGTCGAGGTTAATGAAAAAAATATACCCGATTTTCTTGGAATTAAGAAATTCAAATTTGGCGAACTAGAAGCAAAAGACAAAGTTGGAATAGTTATAGGTTTAGCTTGGACAGAGTTTGGGGGAGAGATATTAAAAGTTGAAACAGTTAATATGCCAGGTAAAGGCAGAATGCAGATAACTGGTAAGCTAGGTGATGTAATGCAAGAATCTGTAAAAGCTGCAAAATCTTACGTAAGATCAAAATGTTTAGAATTTGGAGTAACACCACCACTATTTGAAAAAAAAGATTTTCATATACATGTACCAGAAGGAGCAACACCAAAAGATGGTCCTTCAGCAGGTATAGCTATGGTTACATCAATAGTATCATCAATTACAAAAGTTCCAGTTAAAAGAGAAATAGCAATGACAGGTGAGGTAACAATCACAGGACAGGTTTTGCCAATTGGTGGATTAAAAGAAAAATTATTAGCAGCTCATAGAGCTGGAGTTAAAAAAGTTTTAATACCTAAAGAGAATGAAAAAGATTTAGTTGATGTACCAAAAAAAGTTAAAGATGATATTGAAATAGTGCCAGTTGAAACTGCTGATGAGGTAATTAAAATAGCTTTAACTAAAGAATTGAAGCCTACTGAATGGACTGAAGTAGATAAATTAACTGAAACTAAAAAAGACGACAAATCCCAGGCTAGTATTCAGTAATAAACAATTTACATTATAATAAGCTTGATGTAATAGTACCATGTTTTGGGCGGTTAGCTCAGTTGGTAGAGCATCTCGTTTACACCGAGGGGGTCAAAGGTTCGAGTCCTTTACTGCCCACCAGAACACGGGGGTGTAGCTCAGTTGGTTAGAGCGATCGCCTGTCACGCGATAGGTCGAGGGTTCGAGTCCCTTCACTCCCGCCATCAAATAAATGAATAAAATAGAGCCTTAAAATGTGACCTATCTGCTCTTTCAGTTGATCTAAAAGGTGCTATATAGACTCATCATGCTTGCGGAATTTTTAAAAGATTATTTGCCAATAATTGTATTTTTATTAGTTGCTCTTGTATTAAGCGTAGCATTTGTGGCGGTCAATTATTTAGCATCTCCAAAAAATCCTGATCCAGAGAAACTATCAGCATATGAGTGTGGTTTCGAACCATTTAATGACTCTAGAATGGAATTTGATGTTAGATTTTATCTCGTTGCAATATTATTTATTATTTTTGATTTAGAAATTGCTTTCCTATTTCCCTGGGCAATATCTTTAGGCAAAATTGGAATATTCGGATTTACATCAATGATGATCTTTTTATTTATTCTTACTATTGGGTTTATTTATGAATGGAAAAAAGGAGCATTAGATTGGGAATAAAATGAATTTAGAAGAAAGAAAAAAAAATATTCCAGAAGAATTTAAACAGTTAGCACAAGATTTTAGTGATAATGGTTTTATAACAACATCACTAGATAATCTAGTTAACTGGGCTAGAACTGGATCATTGCATTGGATGACTTTTGGTCTTGCATGTTGTGCAGTTGAAATGATGCAAACTTCAATGCCAAGATATGATTTAGAGAGATTTGGTGCTGCCCCAAGAGCTTCACCTAGACAATCAGATGTTATGATTGTTGCTGGAACTCTTACAAATAAAATGGCTCCAGCACTAAGAAAAGTTTATGACCAGATGCCAGAACCAAGATATGTAATTTCTATGGGAAGTTGTGCAAATGGTGGGGGATATTATCATTACTCTTATTCTGTAGTAAGAGGTTGTGATCGTATAGTGCCAGTTGATGTATATGTTCCTGGTTGCCCTCCTTCCGCTGAAGCACTTTTATATGGGATAATGCAACTTCAAAAGAAAATCAGGAACAAAGGTTCTCTGGAAAGATAAAAAATGCAAAACATCCAGGATTTAGAAAAAATTTTGAATTCAGAACTAAATACTAAAATAAAAAGTTCTTTAATCAAACATAATCAAATTTACTTAAAAATTGATGAAGCGGACTTAACAGAAGTTATTTTATTCTTAAAAACAAATTCAAAAACTAAATTTAGACAATTGATAGATATCACAGCTGTAGATTTTCCTGAAAATGAAATTAGATTTAAATTAGTTTATCTATTATTAAGTCATGAATTTAATCAAAGAATTATCGTAGAGATAGATGTAAAAGAAAAAGAAATTGTTGGTTCAATAACACCTATATTTCCTGCTGCAAATTGGATGGAAAGGGAAGTATTTGACATGTATGGAATTGATTTTAAAGATCATCCAGACCTAAGAAGAATACTCACAGATTATGGTTTTGAAGGACATCCATTAAGAAAAGATTTTCCTTTAAC
This sequence comes from uncultured Pelagibacteraceae bacterium, assembly GCA_902539195.1. GTDB lineage: Bacteria > Pseudomonadota > Alphaproteobacteria > Pelagibacterales > Pelagibacteraceae > Pelagibacter. The sequence continues at coordinate 41,715 of CACBHZ010000005.1, forward strand.
AGGTCATAATGAAGTTAGATACAGTCATGAAACTAAAAAAGTGATTTATGAACCAGTAAAATTAGAACAAAATTATAGAAACTTTGATTATGAAAGTCCTTGGGAAGGAACCAAGTATATAAAAGAACAAACTAAAGAATAATGGCAAAAGAATCTAAAACTTTAAATCTAAATTTTGGACCACAACATCCAGCGGCTCATGGAGTTTTACGATTAATTTTGCAGTTAGATGGCGAAATTGTTGAAAAAGCAGATCCACATATTGGTTTATTACATAGGGGGACAGAAAAATTAATAGAAAACAAAACTTATACCCAAGCTGTTCCGTATTTTGATCGACTAGATTATGTTGCCCCAATGAACCAAGAACACGCTTTTGCTTTAGCAATTGAAAAAATTCTAAAAATAGAAGTTCCGATAAGGGCTCAATTCATAAGAGTAATGTTTTGTGAGATTGGAAGAATACTTAGTCATATTTTAAATGTTACAACACAAGCAATGGATGTTGGTGCATTAACTCCAACTTTATGGGGATTTGAAGAAAGAGAAATATTAATGGGTTTTTATGAAAAAGTTTCTGGTTCTAGATTGCATGCTAATTATTTCAGAGCTGGAGGAGTACATCAAGACCTACCAAAAGGATTAGATAAAGAGATCGGAAAATTTTGTGAAAGATTTCCAAAAATAATAAATGATTTAGAATTACTTTTAACTGATAACAGAATATTTAAGCAAAGGAACGTTGATATAGGAGTAGTATCAAAACAAGATGCTCTCGATTATTCTTTTTCTGGTGTTATGTTGAGAGGATCTGGCGTCCCTTGGGATTTAAGAAAATCCCAACCGTACGATTGTTATGAACAATTCGAATTCAAAATTCCAGTAGGAAAAAATGGTGATTGTTATGACAGATACCTATGCAGAATTGAAGAAATGAAAGAAAGTGTAAATATAATAAATCAATGCTTGGCAAATTTACCTGTTGGACCAATTAAAACCGATGATGGAAAAATCAGTCCACCACCAAAAAAAGAAATAAAACAATCTATGGAAGCATTGATCCATCATTTCAAGTTATATACTGAAGGTTATAGGGTTGATAAAGACGAAATATATACAGCTGTAGAGGCTCCTAAAGGAGAATTTGGTGTTTACTTAATTTCTGATGGTTCAAGCAAACCTTACAAATGTAAAATTAGAGCTCCAGGATTTTCTCATTTACAAGCAATGGATTACTTAATTAAAGGTCATATGTTAGCTGATGTTCCTGCAGTTTTAGGTTCAATGGATATTGTTTTTGGAGAGGTAGATAGATAATGGCTGTTAAAAAAATATCAAAAGTACAACCTGAAAAATTTGAGTTTAGTAAAAAAAACAAAGAAACTGCTGATAGTATTATTAAAAATTATCCTTCTGGAAAACAACAAAGTGGGGTTATGGCTTTATTGTACTTAGCACAAAAACAAAATGATAATTGGATACCTTTAAGTGCAATGAAATACATAGCAAAGTATTTAGATATGCCATATATCAAAGTATATGAGGTAGCTACATTTTATAGCATGTATAATTTATCTCCAGTTGGTAAATATTTCTTTCAAGTATGTACTACAACACCTTGTATGTTAAGGGGTGCGTATAATTTAGTAGATGTTTGTAAACGAAAAATCTCTGAGGAAGAAAATCGTTTGTCTGAGGATGGAAAAACTTCTTGGTTAGAGGTAGAGTGTTTGGGTGCTTGTGTGAATGCTCCTATGCTTCAATTAAATGAGGATTATTATGAGGATTTAGATCCAACAAAACTTGAGGAAATAATTGATAAAATAAGTAATGATGAAGTTCCT
>CACBHZ010000006.1 GCA_902539195.1 uncultured Pelagibacteraceae bacterium
CTACTGATGCTATTGGAATGGGAATAAATATGGATCTAAATAATGTTTATTTCTCAAACATAAAAAAGTTTGATGGAAAAAAAATTAGAAGGTTAAAAATCTCAGAAATTGGACAAATTTCAGGAAGAGCTGGCAGATATTTAAATGATGGTAGTTTTGGTATTACGGGAGATTGTGACGAAATTAATCCAGAGGAAATTGAGTTTTTGGAAAATCATAATTTTCCTGAAATACAGCATATATTTTGGAGAAATTCTAATTTGAACTTTAACAATAAAGAGAATCTATAGCAAAATATGAGTCAAAAAAGAAAAATTACAATTTTAAATCAGATCAGGTCGTAGTAGGCCCTGGTACAAAAGAGCTAATGTTCTTGATGCATTTAGCATTTGAAGGCGAAGTTTTGTTACCAGCACCCAGTTGGGTATCATATAAGCCACAATCCATTATAGCTAAAAATAACCATCATTGGATACAAACATCTGCTGAAAACAATTGGTTTCCTAAAGCTGAAGAAATAGAAAAAATTATTTTAAAAAAACCAGATAAAAAATACCTCTTATTTCTTAATTCTCCAAATAACCCATCAGGACAAGTATGCAAAAATTTAAAAGAAATTTCTTTAGTAATAAAAAAATATAATATTTTAGTTTTATCAGATGAAATTTATTCTGAATTAACATTTGATGAAAATTATATTTCTATTTTCGAACACTGCACTGATAACGTCATAATAAGTAACGGACTTAGTAAATGGTGTGGTGCAGGAGGATGGAGACTTGGGTATTTTATAATACCGAAGGAAAAAATTGAATTACTTAAATCTATGAAAGTTTTAGCTAGTGAAACATTTTCTGCGGTAAGTTCACCAATCCAGTTTGCTGCAATATCTGCTTTTAATGCCAATCATGAACAATATATTTTAAAATCAAAAAAAATTCTTAAAGCTGTTGGAGAGTACGTATATAGAAATTTATCATCTAACAATATTATTATGAACAAACCAATGGGAGGCTTTTATTTATTGCCTGAATTTTTGAACAAAAAATTTGATAGTTCTTCTATTTTATGTGATGAAATTTTAACTAACTTAAATATTGCTTTACTCCCAGGAAGTGATTTTGGATTTGATCAAAAAAAAATGATAGTTCGTTTAAGTTTTACAGACTTTGACGGAGATAAATTCATGAAAAATATTAGTGAAAAAACAGATATTAGTGATGAATTAATAAAATTGTACGCGCCAAAGGTTGTTGAAGGAGTTGATAAATTAAAATCTTGGGTTGAAAATTAATAATCAACTAAAAAATTCCTTAATTACCAATACTTATATTTACTGAATTTACTAGACACTCGAAGTAATTAATAGTTAGATTTGATTTTAAAACTTTAGAGAGGGTATATGAAAAAAATATTATCAACAATATCAAGCTCTTTGATTATATTTGCTGCTATATTTTCATTCGGATCAATAGCAAAATCAGCAGAGTTTTTTACAATAGGCACAGGAGGACCAACTGGAGTTTATTTTCAGACAGGAAACGCTATTTGTAAAATGTTACACAAATCAGCAATTAGTGCTGAACATGGTAGAAAAAAAGGTATGAAAGATAAAGCTTACAGATGTACCGCTCCTTCAACAGGAGGCTCAAATTATAACATCGGACAAATAAAAGATGGCGAGTTTCAATTTGGTGTAGCACAATCTGACTGGCAATATCATGCCTACAATGGATCAAGCAAATGGGAAGGGAAACAATTCAAAAATTTAAGAGCTGTTTTCTCAGTACATAATGAGCCATTTCAAATCTGGGCTAGAAAAAAGGCAAAAGTAAAAGATTTTATGGGTCTTAAAGGAAAAGTAGTAAACATTGGAAATCCAGGTTCTGGTCAAAGAGGAACAATGGAAGAATTAATGAAAGCTATGGGAGTTGACAATAGTTTCTTTAAATCAGTTACTGAGCTAACATCCTCAGAGCAAGTAAAAGCTCTATGTGATGGTAAAATTGATGCGTTTGGATATTCAGTAGGCTTTCCAAATGGAGCAATGGAACAAGCAGCAACATGTGCAGCTAAAGCTATGCCGATCAATTTAACAGGAGATGTAATTGATGGAATTATTAGTGGAGCTGATTATTATGCATCTGCAACAATTCCAAAAGGTACTTATACTAAACAGAAAAAAGATGTGACTACATTCGGTGTTAAAGCTACTGTAGTAACAAGTGTAGATGTATCTGAAGATTTAGTTTATCAAGTTACAAAAGCTGTTTTTGAAAATTTTGATGATTTTAGAAAACAACATCCAGCTTTTGCTCCTTTAGAGAAAAAAAATATGATAGCTGATGGTTTATCAGCACCACTTCATCCTGGAGCTGTTAAATACTACAAAGAAGCTGGTTTAATGTAATTAAATCTATATAAAAAAAATTGAGGCCCAATATATCTATTGGGCCTTTTTTTTTATATATTAAGCTGAATGTCAGCAGACATAGAAAAAAAAATTGAAAATAAGATTAAAGAAGATCTTTCTCCTACAAGAAACCTATCAGGATTTCATTTAAAGTTAGTTGCAGTTATTGCAATAACCTGGTCTTTATTTCAGCTTTGGTATGCTTCTCCATTTCCATTTTGGCTTAATTTTGGAATGTTTAAAGGTTTACCTGCTAGAGCAATTCATCTTGGTTTTGCACTTTTGTTAGCTTTTTTAATATTTCCATATGCACGGGGTAAAAAAGTAAATTTTATAGATATATTAATTGCGATAACAGGTGCGGTTTGTTGTTTATATATTTATTTTTTTTATGATCAATTAGTAGATAGGGGTGGAATATTACTTAAAATAAATCTTTCCGACAATTTTACTATTCCAATTGAGTTAATACTCGGAATAATTGGAATATTAATTCTTCTAGAGGCTACACGTAGAGTAATAGGCATTCCATTAGTCGTTATTGCGGTTTGTTTTTTGTTATTTTCTTATTTTGGTCAATATGCACCAGATATAATTTCACATGGTGGATTATCATTAAAACGTCTAGTTGGTTTTCAATGGTTTGATCAAGAAGCAATTTTTGGAATCCCAATAGGTGTTTCTGTTGATTTCATTTTTCTCTTTGTACTTTTTGGAGCACTTTTAGAAACTGCTGGAGGAGGCAAATATTTTTTAGATTTAGCTTTTGCAATGGTTGGAAAAATGCGAGGTGGTCCTGCCAAAGCAGCTATTCTTGGATCTGGTATGACAGGATTAATCTCAGGATCATCAATTGCTAATACAGTTACAACTGGAACATTTACAATTCCAATTATGAAAAAGACAGGTTTTTCAAAAGAAAAAGCGGGTGCAATCGAAGTATCTTCATCAGTTAATGGTCAAATAATGCCTCCAGTTATGGGAGCAGCAGCTTTTGTGATGGCAAGTTTTATTGGAGTTACATATTTTGAAGTTGTCAAACATGCTTTTTTACCAGCTATAATTTCTTACATTGCACTATTTTATATATCTCACCTTGAAGCGCTTAAATTAAATTTAAAAGGTATGGATGAAAACGATATTCCAAAATTAAAAAAAACATTTTTTGAAGGAATACATTTTTTAGTTCCAATATTCGTTCTCATATATCTACTGGTTTATATGAGGCTTACAGCTTCTTACTCTATTTTTTTTGCAACAATAACATTAATTATAGTCAATCTTTTAAATAAATTTTTCAAAGAAAAGAATTTTAAGAATGCTTTAATATATTGGTATAACCAAACTGTTGTTGGTTTCGAAAAGGGCGCCTTGAATATGGTTAGTGTCGGAATAGCAATTGCAACAGCAGGTATTATAGTTGGTGCAGTTGGATCTACAGGTTTGAGCACTAATTTAATAATCGTAATCGAGTCGATTGCAAAAGATAATGTTATTATTCTTTTATTTTTGACTATTATTTTGTGTTTACTGCTGGGTATGGGTTTACCAACTACGGCAAACTATGTTGTTGTAGCGTCTCTAATGGCAACTGTTCTTGTTGATGTTGGAAATGCATCAGGATTTATTTTTCCTTTAATTGCGGTTCATTTATTCGTATTCTATTTTGGTCTAATGGCAGACGTAACACCTCCAGTTGGCTTAGCATCTTACGCAGCAGCAGCTATTTCTGGTGGAGACCCATTAAGAACAGGAGCCCAGGCATTTTGGTATAGTCTGAGAACAGGAATACTTCCTATTGTATTCTTATTTAACAGCGAGTTATTATTAATTGGTATTGAAAGTATATGGCATGGCTTAATGGTCATAGCAACTTCATTGATTGGGATTTTAGTATTTACTTCTGCTACTCAGGGGTGGTTTATAAATAAACTGAGATGGTATGAGATTATTATTTTTTTAATAATTTCAATATCATTATTATCTCCAGAATTTGTTCTAAATAAAGTTTACCCAAAATATAACTATTTAAGTATGGAAGAAATAAACAAAAAACAGTTTGATTATAATAAAGAGATAAGAATTAAAATTACTAGACTTACAGAGTACGGCGAAAGATATAAATTATTTGTAATTGAAAAAAATAGTTTTGATGAAAATTTCAGTTTAGATGATTATGGAATGAGCTTAGTTGTAGAAGATAAAAAAACCATAATTGATACTTTAAAATGGAATGGAATTGCAAAAAAATCTGGTTTAGATATGGGAGATATTATTAATGAATTTAAAATTGAAAATCAGAATAGACCAAAAAAAGAAATAATTTATCTTGTCGCTCTTATTCTTTTATCAATCTTTGGTTATTTAAATATAAGAAGAAGAATTTAGCTTAGACCTGCATGGGGTAACTTACGTTGAAGTATTTTCCAAATACCTGTAGCTGATGCAATTATTTTACCTTTACATTCTAAATAGCACTCTAAAAAAACCATGCTTTTTGTTTTTTTTTTAATTTTTACATATCCAAAAATTTCATCACCAATAGTTGAAGGTCCGATAAAGTTAATATTAAGTGTTATAGTTACACAAGGTTGATTACCCGAAATTCTATGGGCTCCAGATCCACACCCGGTATCTATGATCGATGCTATATACCCACCATGAGTTATGCCAGCTCTGTTAAGATGGTTTTTTTTTATTTTAGTTTTAAATTCATATTTAGTTTTTGAGATATCTCTTAGTAGCAAACCACCATTGTGTCTCATGAAACCTTTTTTAACGCTAATTTGTTTAAATTTTTTCATTAAATTATTAAAGTTATTAAAAATAATATTATTAACACTATTACAAAAAAATAAATTACAGATTTTTGCAAAGATATTTTCATTTTTCCTTCCTTTTGGTGCGCCTGCTAGGAGTCGAACCCAGAACCTCCTGGTCCGTAGCCAAGCGCTCTATCCAATTGAGCTACAGGCGCTAAATATAATCTATTCTTTTAACATTTATTATTAATTTTACTAAATTTTAATAATGGTCAAAAATATACATCTATTAAAAGTAAATAATATATATATATACAAGTAGCGAAATGAGTGAAAAATTACTAGTTCCAGATATTGGAGATTTTGAAGAAGTAGAAATCATAGAAATTCTTGTAAAAGAAGGAGATAAAATCTCTAAAAATGACCCTGTAATAACTTTAGAAAGTGATAAATCAAGTGTTGAAGTACCATCTGCTTTTGAAGGTGTTGTAGATAGTATTAACATAAAGATTGGTGATAAAGTTTCTAAAGGAGATTTGATACTAACATTATCCTCTGAGAATGGAACTAAGCAAAAACAAGAAACTATTGAAAAGATACCACCTGCAACGGAAAAAATAATTGCCGAAGCGGAAAATTCTAATGGATATAATAATTCTGAATTAGATACGAGTACAAATAAAGAGATCAAAGTAGAAAATACACAAGTAGAAGAACATAATGAAAGATTAGAAATAGTTCAAAATAATAATGATATTGATCCTCAAGAGACAAAAGAATGGTTAGAATCTTTGTCTGCCGTAGTACACTCCGAAGGACCTGAGAGAGCTCATTTTTTAATTAAACAATTAATTGATCAGGCGTATAAAGAGGGATCAAATATACCCTACACCCAAAATACACCATACATAAACACTATACCAGCAGATGAAGAGATAAAATCTCCAGGCGATCAAAATATCGAAAGAAAAATCAGAGCACTAATTCGATGGAATTCAGCAGTGATGGTTGTCAGAGCAAACATGAGAGATCCTTCATTAGGAGGTCACATTGGGACATTTGCTTCAGCAGCAACTCTTTATGATATAGGAATGAATCATTTTTGGAGAGCAAAAAGCAATAAATTTGGTGGAGATTTAATTTATTTCCAAGGACATTCAGCGCCAGGTATTTACGCTAGAGCTTTTTTGGAAGGAAGACTTGACGAGAAGCAATTAGATAGATTCAGACAGGAAGTTTACCCAGGAGGTTTGTCATCTTATCCTCATCCATGGCTGATGCCTAAGTTTTGGCAGTTTCCAACTGTTTCCATGGGTCTTGGACCAATGATGGCAACCTATCAGGCAAGATTTATGAAATATCTTATTAATAGAAAATTAATAAAAGATGAGAATAGAAAAGTTTGGTCTTTCTTAGGGGATGGTGAAATAGACGAGCCAGAAGCTCTAGGATCTATTGGTTTAGCAGCAAGAGAAAAGTTAGATAACTTGATTTATGTTGTGAACTGCAACCTACAAAGATTAGATGGTCCAGTAAGAGGCAATGGTAAAATTATTCAAGAATTAGAAGGAATTTTTAGAGGAGCTGGATGGAATGTTATAAAAGTCATTTGGGGATCATATTGGGATCCCTTACTCGCAAATGATAAATCAGGTTTACTTGTAAAAAGAATGAACGAAGCAGTTGATGGAGAATACCAAGCCTTTAAAGCAAAAGGAGGTTTATATGTTAGAGATAACTTCTTTGGGAAATACCCTGAACTTAAAAATCTAGTTGCAAGTTATACGGATAGCGATATTTGGAAATTAAATAGAGGCGGTCACGACCCGCATAAAGTTTATGCTGCTTATCATAAAGCTATTAATACAAAAGACAGACCAACAGTTATATTAGCTAAAACAATAAAAGGATACGGTATGGGAAAATCTGGTGAAAGTATAAATACAACCCATCAGCAAAAAAAATTAGGTGTAGATGATTTGCTATATTATAGAGATAGATTTGATGTTCCATTAACAGATGAACAAGTCAAAAATATAGAATACTTTAGACCTGATGAAAATTCAGAGGAAATAAAATACTTAAAAAAAAGAAGATTGGCTTTAGGAGGATATATTCCTGAGAGATCATCTTTTTCTAAACCAATCAAAACACCAAGTAATGATATTTTTGACTTTATGAAAAAATCAACCGGTGAAAAAGAAATGTCAACTACTATGGCACTTGTTAGGATGTTGACGAATTTGTTAAGAGATAAAAATGTTGCTCCAAGACTTGTTCCAATAATCCCTGATGAAGCAAGAACATTTGGTATGGAAGGTTTTTTCCAAAAAATAGGTATATATGCTCATGAAGGTCAAAAATATGAGCCAGAGGACTCAGCTCAATTAAGCTCTTACAAGGAAGAGAAAAGTGGTCAAGTTTTAGAGGAAGGAATAAATGAGGCTGGATCCATGGCATCATGGATAGCTGCAGGAACATCGTATTCAAATCATGATGTAGAGATGATACCAATTTATCTTTTTTATTCTATGTTTGGTTTTCAAAGAACTGGCGATTTCGCGTGGGCAGCTGGAGATAGTCAAACAAGAGGATTTCTAATTGGAGCTACAGCTGGAAGAACAACTTTAGCTGGAGAAGGCCTTCAACACCAAGATGGTCACAGTCATTTATTAGCATCAACAATTCCAAATTGTGTTTCTTATGATCCAACCTTTCATTATGAATTAGCTACAATTTTTAAAGAAGGTTTAAGAAGAATGCATGAAAAACATGAAAATATTTTTTACTATATTACAACAATGAATGAAAATTACTCTCATCCAGAGATGCCCAAAGATTGTGAAGAAGGCATATTAAAAGGGATGTATAAAATAAAAGATTTCAGCAAGAATAAAAAAAATAAGATTCAATTATTGGGTTCAGGAACAATTTTAAGAGAGATGATTGAAGCAGCAGAAATTTTACAAAATGAATATCAAGTTGATAGTGAAGTATGGAGTGTTACCAGTTTTAATGAATTAAGAAGAGATGGACTTGAAACAGAAAGGTATAATTTGCTTAATCCAGGAGGAGAGAAAAAAATCTCTTACGTTGAAAAATGCCTTGGAAAAACCGAAGGTCCTATTTTAGCAGCTTCAGATTACATGAGAATGAATTCTGACCAAATTAGACCTTACATAAATAAAAGTTTTTATTCATTGGGTACAGATGGATTTGGTAGAAGTGATACGAGAAAAAATCTAAGAAAATTTTTTGAAGTCGATAAAGAGCATATAGTTGCATATGGCTTAAGTATTTTATCTAATGAACAGTTAATTGCTTCTAAACATGCGGTAGATGCAATTAAAAAATATAAAATTGATAAAGATAAGCCTATGCCCACAAAATTATAATGAGCAAGAAAGAAGTATTAGTTCCTAACATTGGTGATTTTAAAGATGTTGAAGTAATTGAGGTATTAATAGAGGCAGGATCAAATATTAATAAAGATGATCCAATAATTACAATAGAAAGCGATAAATCAAGTGTTGAGATCCCAAGCCCATACTCAGGTAGTGTTAAAAAAGTTAATTTAAAAGTTGGTGATAAGGTTTCAGAGGGTTCATCAATACTAATAATTGGTTCAGAAGAAGAAAAACCAGATGAGCAAATTGAAGAAGAGGTCAAAGAGATTAAAGAAGAAACCATTATACAAAAACCAACCGAAAAAGTAATTTCAAAACCAAAAGAATTATTAAAAAATAATAGAGTTAGTATATTCAAATCAAGCAAAGCACTTGCTAGCCCAAAAACTAGAAAATTTGCAAGAGAACTTGGTGTTGATATTAATAATATTACTGGATCACAAAGATCAGGAAGAATTATAGAGGAGGATATAAAAAAATTCGTATCTTCTAATTTTAATAAACCTCAAGATGAAAAGAAGGCTCCATCTATAAAGCCCTCAGAATATGATCATGCTGATTTTGGAGATGTAGAAATTCAAGATATACCAAGAATTAAAAGAATTGCTGCTCCACATTTATCAAATTCTTGGCAAACAATACCGCATGTTACTAGTTGTGATGAAGCAGATATCACTGAGTTGGAAGAATTTAGACAAAATTTGACTGATACTTTTACTGGAGAAAAAAAGAAAATTACTCCATTGGCATTTATTATAAAGGCAGTTGTGGAAGCTTTGAAAGTTTTTCCAAGATTTAATAGTTCTATTGACAATATTGAAAATGGAAAAATAACATTAAAAAAATACTTCCATGTAGGAATTGCAGTTGATACTCCCAATGGTTTGATGGTGCCAAAAATAAGAAATGCTAATCAAAAGAATATAGATCAAATAAGCAAGGATCTAAAAAAAGTTAGTGATGATTGCCGAAATTTGAAGATAGATAAAAAAGAGTTTTATGGTGGATCCATAACTATAACAAGCCTAGGTGGCATTGGAGGAACTTATTTTACTCCTATAATAAATTATCCTGAGGTTGCTATTTTAGGAATTGGAAGGACTTATATTAAACCTGTTTATATTGATGGACAATTTATACCTAGAACAATGTTGCCTTTGTCTCTCTCCTACGATCATAGAATTATTGACGGAGCTGAGGGCTCAAGATTTAATAATGAATTAAAAAATAACCTTGGTAAAAACTTTGCCTACAAATTAGCTAAGCAATGATTAAAAATTTTAAACTTTTAAATAATAAAACTGTATTTTACTTTAATGACAATAAGTTTGAAACATTTCCTAATATTTGGTTAAGAGATCATATTAAAAATAAAGAAAACTGGGATTTTAAAACCAATCAAAGAATAACTTATACCGCAAATTTAGACATTAATATCAAAGTTAAAAAAGCAAAATTACTAAAAAAAGGGAAATTCATTGAAATATTATGGTCCGATGAAAATAAACCAACCAAATATTCATATGAATTTTTAAAAAAAAATTCTTTAAAAAAAGAAGAAACTAAAAGTGATACTCGATTTTGGAAAGATAAAGACATAAAAAATCAAATTTTCATTAACTATAAGCAATTACAAACTAAAGTTGGATTTAAAAATTTATTAAAAAAAATCCACATATATGGTTTTGCAGTCGTAAGAAATTGTTCAAAGAATTTAAACTCTGTTGAATATATAGCTAAAAAAATAGGTTATGTCAGAAATTCAATTTTTGGAGGATTGTGGACTTTTGAATCAAATAATAAAAAAGCAGACAGTGCATATTCAAACCAAGAACTGAGACCACATACAGACTCTACATATAGTAATGATGCTCCGGGTTTACAATTACTGCTTTGTTGTAAGTATGATGCTAAAGGTGGGGATTCTATAATGGTAGATGGATTTAAATTGGCAAATGAAATCAAACAAAAATATAAAAAACATTTTAAAACTTTAACAAATACAAAAGTTAAAGGTTCTTATATTGGTGATGGTGTTCGCCTTGAAGCAAAAAGACCAATAATAAAATTAAATGAAAAAAATAATTTTTATCAAATTAGTTTTAACAATTACGATAGAGCACCTTTTAGAGAAACTAATCAGAAAACAATTAATTTTTATAAAGCAATTAAAGTATTTGATACGATGGCAAACCAAAAGCAATATCAGTGGAGGCATATTTTAAAACCTGGTGAATTACTAATTTTTAATAATTGGAGAGTAATGCATGGTAGAGGTGCATTTTCAGGTATAAGAAAAATGGCTGGTTGCTATATCAATAAAGAAGATTTTGATAGCTGTTGTAGAATGAATAATATTATCTAAATTTAATTAAATTAATGTCCAAAACTACATCGCTTATATGCGCTTTGATAACAACATTTATTTGGGGCACTGCTTTCATTGCCCAAGACACAGGCATGGACAATATTGGTCCATTAACATTCAATGCATCTAGATTTTTTGTTGGTTTTCTTACAGTCCTACCCATTGCTTTAATTTTAGAAAGAAAAAAAATTAATTATGAAATCAATTCTAATAAAAAATTATTTTTAAAATATTTATTTTTAATGGGTATATCATTATTTTTGGGCACCTACTTGCAGCAAGCCGCATTACAATACACGAATATAGCTAATGCAGCTTTTTTTACAGTTTTTTACGTTCCATTAGTTCCAATTTTATTATTTTTTATTTATTCTATTAAAGTCCATTGGAGTCTTTGGCCTTCAATAGGCTTATGTATAATAGGTGTTTACCTATTAAGTGATTTTTCAAACTCAGAAATTATGATAGGTGATTCTTTAGTTATTCTATGCTCACTATTTTGGGCTTTACATATAATTTTCGCTGGAAAATTTATGGAGAAATTTAATATACCAATTTTTTATGCGGCATTACAAGCAGCTCTTGTTTTTGGTTTATCTCTTATATTTGCTTTTATTTTAGAGGAAATAGTTGTTACAAAAATTTTAACTGAGTATAGTTCAATATTATATGCAGGCGTCTTATCTGGAGGAATTGCTTTTACTTTACAAATGTTTGCACAAAAAAATATTGAAGAAGCTCCAGCAGCAATAATTTACTCTCTTGAAGGTGTCTTTGCAACAATTGCTGGATGGATTATTTTAAGTCAAGTTCTTAACATAAATAATATTATAGGATGTGTATTAATTCTTATTGCTGTAATATTTTCTCAAATTGCTCCAAAGTCTAAAAAATCATAAGTAAATAATTGAAAAAAGAATAATACTTAAAACTATTCTATAAATAACAAAAAAACTCAAACTAAACATTTTAACATAAATAAGAAAATATTTAATTGTAAAATAAGAAAATAAAAATGATGCTGAAGTAGAAAAAATAAATATAGCATCAAAATTTATTTGAGCATCAATAACATCTTTAAATCCCAAAACACTTGCACCTGCTAAGGCTGGAATAGACAAATAAAAAGCTATCTTTGATGATTCAACTCTGTCAAATTTTAAAAATCTTGAAGCTGTAATTACTATACCTGATCTACTGACTCCTGGAATAATGGCTAAAATCTGAAATAACCCTATTATAATAATACTTTTAATATTTAATTCTGAAGAAATTTTATTTTTCAATTCAAACTTATCTGAAAAGTATAATAAAATTCCAAAAATCAAAGTTGTCCAAGCGATAACTTTTAAGTTTCTAAATTGATCAATTAAATTTGTGGAGTAAAAAATATAACCAACAATAACTAATGGTATAGACCCAAGAATTATTAGTAGAAATATATTTTTATTATTAATGATATTTATTAACTCTTTTCTAAAAAATAAAATAATTGCTAACAAAGAACCTAAATGCAGACTAATATCTAATTGTAGGTTGCTAACATTGAAGTCACTTAATCTTGATATAATTAAAAGATGTGCAGACGAGCTAACTGGAATAAACTCAGATATTCCTTGAATAATTGATAAAATTAGCGTCTCTACATATTTTGAAATCATTAGATCCAATACTTCATAATGAAATTGTAACCAAATTAAAGCAATTACATATTTGCATATCATCTATGCATAATAAGAAAAAACCGCTGATTTACTTAAGTTTTGTGAAATATTAGTCAATATTTATGACCTTGTAATTGTTTATTATTAAATTTTTATCGTATATACAGCGTCCACCATGTCAGAAAAAATGCTTAAGTTTGTTGATATAGGTCAACAAAATCCACCTAAAAGAGATATATCAGACCGAAAAGAGGATTTTGATGAAATATATCAAGAATTTCTAAAAGATAGAGCTGTTCAGCAGTCAAGCAGATGTTCCCAATGTGGAGTACCATTTTGCCAAGTTCATTGTCCATTAAGTAACAATATACCAGATTGGCTTAAACTAACTGCTGAGGGAAGATATGAGGAAGCTTATCAATTATCACAAAGCACAAACAACATGCCAGAAGTTTGTGGAAGAATTTGCCCCCAGGATAGGCTGTGTGAAGGAAATTGTGTAATAGAGCAATCGGGTCATGGAACAGTAACTATTGGATCAATAGAAAAATATATCACAGAAAAAGCTTGGGAAAATGGTTGGGTTAAACCAATAGAAATAAATAGTGAAAAAAATGAGAGTGTAGGAATTATAGGTTCTGGTCCTGCTGGACTTGCTTGTGGAGAACAACTCAGAAAAAAAGGATACAAGGTAACTATATATGATCGTTATGACAGAGCTGGAGGGCTACTAATATATGGTATCCCAGGATTTAAATTAGAAAAGCATGTTGTTCAAAGAAGAATAAAACTTTTAGAAGAAAGTGGAATTAAATTTGTCTTAAACTATGAAGTCGGAAAAGATTCCAGCTTGACGGAGTTAAGAGAAAAACATGATGCAATTTTAATAGCTACAGGGGTTTATAAAGCTAGAGAAGTTAATTTACCTGGTAACGATTTGAGTAATATTTTCCCTGCAATGGAATTTTTGACAGCATCAAATAAAAAAGGACTAGGTGATAAAGTTGAGTTGTTTGATAATGGAACTTTAAATGCTGAGGGCAAAGATGTTGTAGTAATTGGAGGTGGCGATACTGCAATGGACTGCTTAAGGACTTCAGTGAGACAGAATGCTAAATCTGTAAAATGTTTATATAGAAGAGATAGAAAAAATATGCCAGGATCAGCAAGAGAAGTTGGCAATGCAGAAGAAGAAGGTGTTGAATTCATTTGGTTAACAAGCCCTAAAGAGTTTAAGGGAACAAATAAAATTGAAAGTGTAGTTGTTAATAAAATGAAATTGGGTGAGCCAGATGATAGCGGTAGAAGAAAACCAGTTGTTGAAGAAAATTCAGATTTTGAAATTAAAGCTGATCTTGTAATTAAAGCACTTGGATTTGATCCAGAAGATCTTCCAAAATTATTTAATGAAGAAAAATTACAAGTATCAAGATGGGGAACAATAAAAGCGGATTTTGATACAATGGAAACTAGTATACAGGGAGTTTTTGCAGCCGGAGATATAGTTCGTGGAGCATCTTTAGTGGTTTGGGGTATCAAAGACGGAAGAGATGCCGCAACATCAATTGATAATTATTTACAAAGTAAACAAAAACTTAGAGTTGCTTAATGAAGTTAAGAAATAAAAATTTAAAAATTTTAAAAAGTAATCATGTTTACTCGGAAGAAATGGAACATGATGCATGTGGTGTAGGTTTAGTAGCATCTACCGAAGGTCTAAAATCAAGAAAAGTCGTAGAATATGGAATCGATGCCTTAAAAGCTGTTTGGCATAGGGGTGCAATCGATGCAGACGGAAAAACAGGAGATGGTGCTGGAATCCATATTGAAATTCCTAAAGATTTCTTTGAGGAAAAAATTGAAGTCACTGGTCATAAACATGATAATTCTGAACTATGCGTGGGTATGATTTTCTTACCAAGAAATGATTATAGCGCTCAAGAGCAATGTAGAACTATTGTTGAAAGTGAACTAACAAAGAGAAATTTTAGTATCTATGGCTGGAGACAAGTTCCTGTTGATCCCTCTGTCTTAGGAGAAAAAGCTGAACAAACAAGACCTGAAATTACTCAAGTATTGTTCACATACAACGACAAAAAAGTTGTCAATAAATCTCTGGAACAAAAATTGTATGAAACTAGAAGAGTAATTGAAAAAGAAGCTCTCAATAATCAATTAAATAATTTTTATATATGTTCATTTAGTTCTAAATCTATCATTTATAAAGGAATGTTTTTAGCAGAAGCTTTGTCAGATTTTTATACTGACTTAAAAGATGAAAGATTTATATCTAGGTATGCAATATTTCACCAAAGATTTTCAACCAATACTGCGCCTAGTTGGGACTTAGCTCAACCGTTTAGATCTATAGCGCATAATGGTGAAATAAATACCCTTAAAGGAAATGTTAATTGGATGAAGGTTCACGAAGAAGAGATGTTTAGTCCAGTTTTTGAAGATATAGAGAATCTTAAGCCTGTAATACCAGCTGGAAATTCTGACTCTGCATCATTAGATAATGTTTTTGAGTTATTAAATATTTCTGGACAGCCTGCTCCTCTAGCAAAATTAATGTTAATACCAGACGCTTGGTCAAAAAAAAATAAGGTATTAAAAAAAGATCATCAACAACTATTCAATTTTTTAAATAGTACCATGGAGCCTTGGGATGGGCCAGCCGCTATAGCAGCAACAGATAATGAATGGGTAATTGTTGCAACCGACAGAAATGGATTAAGACCACTTAGATATACAGTGACACGAGACAAACTTCTTTTTGCAGGAAGTGAAACAGGAATGATAGATTTAAATGAGAAAAAAATTGTATCTAAAGGAAGATTAGGACCTGGAGAAATATTAGGAGTAAGAATAGAAAAAGGCAAAGTATATTCAAACGATGAAATAAAAAACTACCTTTCAAAAGAATATAAGCATTACAACAATCAGATTATTGATCTTGATAAAAAATTAGAGGCAGAAACTGAAAAAGTAGAGCTAGAAGGCCAACGTTTGAGGAATTTTCAACATTGTTTTGGATATAGCATAGAAGATTTAGAATTAATTCTTCATCCAATGGCAGAAGATGCTAAAGAAGCAACAGGCTCAATGGGTGATGACACGCCTTTAGCAGTTTTATCTGACAAATATAGACCACTATATCATTACTTTAGACAAAACTTTAGTCAGGTTACAAATCCACCAATTGACTCTCTAAGAGAAAATAAAGTTATGAGTTTAAAGACAAGATTTGGAAATCTTGGTAATATTTTAGATTTTAGTAAATTAACTAAAGACAATATTTATGTCTTAAATAGTCCGATATTATCAAATGCACAATTTGAAAAATTTTTGAAATTCTTTGGAAATAATAATAAAGTTTTAGATTGTACATTCAGCAAAAATGATGATTTAGAGACATCAATAAATTTACTCAAAGTTAAGTCTGAACAAGCTGTTAGAGAGGGAATTAAACAAATAATATTATCAGATAAAAATATTTCAGAAAATAGAATGCCAATGCCGATACTTTTATGTATAGGGGCAATAAATACACATTTAGTTAAATTAGGTTTAAGAGGTTATGTTTCAATTAATGTTCAAACTGGAGATGCTTTAGATACTCACTCTTTTGCAACATTAATTGGTGTTGGTGCTACTACAGTGAACCCTTATTTAGCTTTTGATAGCTTATATCAAAGACATTCTAAGAAATTATTTGGAAATTTCACTTTTGATGAATGTGTTTCAAGATACATTAAATCAGTCAATCTCGGTCTTCTTAAAATAATGTCTAAAATGGGAATTTCTGTTTTAAGTTCTTATAGAGGCGGATGTAATTTTGAAACTGTGGGACTAAGCAGAACAATTGTGAAAGATTACTTTCCTGGGATGTTATCAAAGATTTCTGGAATTGGTTTAAAAGGAATAGAAAAGAAAATCAGAACTATACACAAAGAAGCATTTTTCAATAATTCAAATATTTTACCTATCGGAGGTATTTACAGATATAGAAAAAATGGTGAAACACATCAGTATCAAGGCAAACTAATTCATTTACTGCAAACTGCGGTTGGACAAGGATCTTATGAAATATATAAAAAATACACAAAAGGTATTTATAATCTAAATCCAATAAGTTTAAGAGATTTAGTAGATTTTAAATCTAAAAATCCCATCGATATATCTAATGTTGAGCCTGCATCTAATATATTAAAAAGATTTGGAAGTGGAAGTATGTCTCATGGAGCTTTATCTAAAGAAGCACATGAAACTCTTGCTGTTGGTATGAACAGAATTAAAGGCGCATCTTGTAGTGGTGAAGGTGGAGAAGATGAAAAAAGATTTAAGATTATGGAGAATGGAGATAGTGCAAATTCAAGGGTTAAACAAATTGCATCAGCTAGATTTGGAGTAACCATTAATTACTTAAATAATTGTAATGAGATTGAAATCAAAATTGCTCAGGGCGCTAAACCAGGTGAAGGTGGACAATTACCAGGTTTTAAAGTTACAGATGAAATTGCGAGATTGAGACACTCAACGCCAGGAGTTACTTTAATATCACCTCCACCACATCATGATATTTACTCAATAGAAGATCTAGCTCAATTAATTTATGATTTAAAACAAATAAATCCTAAGGCTAGGGTTGGAGTTAAATTAGTTGCTTCATCAGGAATTGGAACGATAGCTGCTGGAGTTGCAAAAGCTAAAGCAGACATAATTTTAATCTCAGGGCACTCAGGAGGTACAGGAGCCACTCCACAGACAAGCGTTAAGTATGTTGGAGTTCCTTGGGAGATGGGATTAACAGAAGCAAATCAGGTATTGACTTTAAATAACTTGAGACATCAAGTGACGCTTAGAACTGATGGTGGAATAAAAACAGGAAGAGATGTTGTAATTGCAGCCATGATGGGAGCAGAAGAATTTGGCGTAGCAACAACTGCTTTAGTTGCAATGGGATGTATAATGGTAAGACAATGTCATTCAAATACATGTCCAGTGGGTGTTTGCACACAAGATGATAAATTAAGAGAGAAATTTACAGGAACTCCTGAAAAAGTAGTAAACCTTTTCACATTTATAGCAGAGGAAGTAAGAGAAATACTTGCTGATCTTGGTTTCAAATCTTTAAATGAAGTAATTGGAAGAACTGACTTACTAAGGCAAGTAAGCAAAGGATCACCAAACTTGGATGATCTAGACTTAAATCCTCTTTTTGTTCAGGCAGATCCTGGAAAAAATAAAAGATATTGTGAGAAACCTGAAATTAATTCTGTTCCAGATACTTTAGATCAAAAATTATGGCCAGAAATAGAAGACAAAATAGATAAAAAAGAAAAAATAAATCAAGAATTTGAAATTCAAAATACTGATAGAGCAGTTGGTACTAGAATTTCTTATCATTTGTACAAAAAATTTGGAAATGACAATCTTGATGAAAATTCGATCGAATTAAATTTTAAAGGTTCAGCAGGCCAATCTTTTGGTGCTTTTGCTATTAAAGGATTAAAACTAATTTTAAAAGGGGATGCAAATGATTATGTTGCAAAAGGATTATCAGGTGGAACTATTGTGATTAAATTACAAGATGAAAGCAACCTTGTTTCAAATGAAAATACTATTATTGGAAACACTGTTTTGTATGGAGCTACTTCAGGAAAATTATTAGCTGCAGGACAAGCAGGAGAGAGATTTGCTGTTAGAAATTCAGGTGCAACTGCAGTAGTAGAAGGTTGTGATTCAAATGGTTGTGAATACATGACAGGCGGAAACATTATTATATTAGGAGATATTGGCGATAATTTTGGAGCTGGCATGACAGGAGGTATGGCATTTATTTATGACCCCGAAAATCAATTTGATAAAAAAGTAAATCCTGAAAGTGTAGTTTGGCAAACTCCAGAAACTAAATTTTGGATTGAACATCTAAGGAAATTAATTCAAGAGCATGCGATAGAAACAAATTCAACAATCTCGAAAAAAATTGTTGAGAATTTTGAAAATGAAATAAATAATTTCGTCCAAGTTTGTCCAAAAGAAATGTTAGATAAGTTAGAAAATCCTATATCAAATAAAAAATTAGTCGGTCAAGCTAGTTAGTATTTTTAATAATATTATCTAACTCTTTACAAATAATATTTAGATTTTTTTTTGACGAGAGACTATGGTCACCCTTCTTAATTATATTTAATTTTTTTTTTGCTTTGCTGAAGATTTTTAAAACTTCTCTTGAGTATTTAATTGGTACAACTTCATCTTTTTGACCATGGACCATAGTAACAGGTATTTTCATTGGAATTTTAACATTCAAAACTTTATTTTGTTTTTTTCTTCCATCTTTAATTAATTGATTAGTTATGAGATACTCATACCCACCATTTTTAATTTTGCTAATACCTTTTTTGATAATTTCAATCTTTGTCTTTTTTGAAAATTTTTTCCACATTATTCTTGTTAAAAATTCTGGAGCAGAGCCAATTCCCATAAAGCCTTTAATCTGTTTCTTAATTGATTTAAATAATAATAAAGAAATCCAAGCACCCATACTAGAACCTATTAAAATTATATCATTTTTTTTAACTATATTCTTAATAGTCTGTTTTGCATCATTTGCCCAAGTAGAAATATTCCCTTTTGTAAATTCACCTGAAGATTTTCCGTATCCAGAATATTCTAGTGCCAAAAAACCCAATTTATTTTTTTTAGCATAGTTTAAAAATCTTTTAGGTTTATCTCCTTCTATATCGGATGCAAAACCTGGTAAAAATATAATATAAAGATTTTTCTTATAATAATTGCTTATATATCTTAGTTTTTTTGTTTTAGAAATTTTTAGAAATTTAAATTTTTTCATATAAAGTATTAAAATTGATTTGAAATATTATAACTCTACCATATGCATCCAAAATTGAAAGTTCTGCAAGTTATACCAAAACTTGGATACGGTGGCGCAGAAACAGGTTGTTATGATATCGCACACTATCTAAGTGAAAATGATTGTAAATCTTTTTTAATTTGCAACGGTGGTGAATTAACAAAGTTTATAGATAAAAGAAAGGTTAAATATATAAGGTTACCTGTTAATTCCAAAAACCCCATTTTGGTTTTTTTTAATTCAATAATTATTTCTTTAATAATTTTATTTTATGGAATTAATATCGTCCATGCGAGAAGTAGAGCACCTGCATGGTCTTGTTTGCTAGCTACCAAAATCACACGACGTAAATTTGTAACTACATTTCATGGAACATATAATTTTAAAAGTAAATTAAAAAAATTATATAATTCTGTAATGTTGAGATCAGATTTAATTATTGCTGGGTCTAATTTTATATTTTCGCATATTAAAGAAAACTATTCTGAATACCTTAATGATAAAAAAAAATTCTTGGTGATATTTAGAGGCATTAATACTGATTATTTTGATCCATCAACTACTATAGAAACAGAGGAAGATGAATTATTTAAATCATGGGGACTAAAAATTGAGAGAAAAACTGTTCTATTACCTGGAAGATTAACAGAATGGAAAGGCCAAGAAATGTTTTTAGATGCTATTAATAAAGTAAATATTAATTTAGGACACGAGGTATTTAATGTAATTATTCTTGGGAGCGATCAAGGAAGAGAACTTTACAAAAAAAAACTTATTAGGTTAGTTGAACAGTACAGATTAACTAACCAAGTAAAATTTATAGATCATTGTAAAAATATGCCACTAGCTTACAAAGTTTCAGACATCATAGTTTCCTCATCAATAGAACCAGAAGCCTTTGGAAGAATATCTGTTGAGGCTCAGGCAATGAAAAAACCAATTGTTGCAAGTAATATTGGGGGATCAAAAGAGACTATAAATGAAAATAAAACAGGATTTTTATTTGAAGCAAATAACTCTGACGATCTTTCAAAAAAATTAATAGAAATTATGAATTTAGATGAACAGACTATCAATCAAATGGGCATAGAAGGTAGAAAAAATGTCGTTTCAAAATTTAATGTTGAAAAAATGTGTTTTTCTACTTATTCAGAGTATAAAAAATTAATAAACTAATGCCAAATATTACACTACCAGATGGAAAAAAATTAAACTTTGAGAAAAGTATAACAGGTACTGAGATTGCTGAAAAAATTAGCAAGTCTTTAGGTAAGCAAGCTTTGGTGATGAGCATAAACGGTGAACTTAAAGATTTATATACTGTTATCGATCAAGATTGTTCTATTGAAATATTTACAGCTAAAGATCCTGAGGGCTTAGAAGTCATTAGACATGACACTGCACATATAATGGCTATGGCCGTTCAAGAACTATACCCAGGCACACAGGTAACAATTGGGCCAGTTATAGAAAATGGATTTTACTATGATTTTGCAAGAAAAGAACCTTTTACTAGCGATGATCTAAAAAAGATTGAAAAAAAAATGTCAGAGATAATAGATAAAGATGTAAAAACAAGAAAAGAAGTTTGGGAGAGAGATAAAGCAATAAGTCATTTTAAAAAAATTGGGGAAAAATACAAAGCTGAGATAATTGAGAGCATTCCAAAAAACGAAGAACTTACGGTTTATCATCATGGCGAAACATGGCATGATTTATGTAGAGGTCCTCATTTAGTATCTTCCGGTAAAATAGGTAAGGCTTTTAAACTGACAAAAGTATCTGGAGCTTATTGGCGTGGTGATTCTAATAATGAAATGCTTCAAAGAATATATGGTACTGGTTGGGCAACTCAAAAAGAATTAGACCTTTATCTTCAGAGAATTGAGGAAGCAGAAAAAAGAGATCATAGAAAAATTGGAAAAGAGATGGATTTATTTCATTTTAGAGAAGAAAGTCCTGGATCTGTGTTTTGGCATCAGAAAGGATGGAATTTGTTCCAAAAATTAATTTCTTATATGAGAATGAAACAAGATCACGATGGTTACAAAGAGATAAATACGCCAGAAATACTTGATAGATCTTTGTGGGAAAAATCAGGGCACTGGGAAAAATTTGGAGCTAATATGTATACTTCAACTACACCAGATGAAAAAGTATTTGCAATTAAACCCATGAATTGTCCTGGTTGTGTTCAAGTATTTAATCAAGGACTAAAAAGTTATAGAGACTTACCTTTAAAGATGTCAGAATTTGGAAAAGTTCACAGATATGAACCTTCAGGTGCGTTGCATGGATTATTACGTGTAAGAGCCTTTACTCAAGATGATGCACATATTTTTTGTACAGAAGAACAAATTACCAAAGAATGTTTGAGCGTTACAAATTTAATTTTAGAAATTTATAAAGATCTCGGTTTTGAGGATGTTATTTTAAAATATTCAGATAGACCAGATTTAAGAGTTGGAGACGATAAAGTTTGGGATAAGTCAGAAGCTGCGTTGTTAGAGGCAATCAAAGCGACAAAGCTAGAGTACTCAATTAATAAAGGTGAGGGTGCATTTTATGGACCAAAAATTGAATTTGTTTTAAGAGATGCAATCGGGAGAGATTGGCAGTGCGGAACCTTGCAAGTAGATTTAAATTTACCAGGTAGATTAGGAGCTTCCTTTGTTGACAAAGATGGAACTAAAAAAGTACCTGTAATGTTACACAGGGCATTATTTGGATCTTTAGAAAGATTTATAGGTATCCTTATAGAGAATTATGCAGGTAAGCTGCCATTTTGGATATCACCTTTACAAGCAGTAGTTATTCCAATCTCTAGTGATTTTGATGAATATGCTAAAAGTGTAGCTAAGGAATTAAAACGGAGTGGTTTGATTGTTGAGGTGGATCTTAAAAATCACAATTTAAATTATAAAATAAGAGATCATTCTTTAACAAAAGTACCAATGTTATTGATCTGTGGAAAAAAAGAAGTTGACTCCAACAGTGTAACTATTAGAAGATTGGACTCTAATAAACAAGAAAATATGGCTTTGAAAGAATTTATAAAAAAATACTCTGATCTAAATAAAGCCCCTTCAATCTAAGTGGCAGATTTTAAACAAAATTATTTTCAAAAAAGAACTAAAGCAAGAGGCCCAAGGTCTAACAACAGGATTACATCAAATGAAGTTCAGGTTATTGCAAGTGATGGAGAAAATTTAGGAATTTTAAATTTAAATGAAGCTATCAATAAAGCAAAAAATGAAGGTTTAGATTTAATTGAAATTGCTCCGAATGCAAAACCCCCTGTCTGTAAAATTATGGACATGGGTAAATATAAATACGACGCGCAAAAAAAAGCTAACAAAGCAAAAAAAAAACAAAAGAAAATTGAATTAAAAGAAATAAAATTAAGGCCAGTTACAGAAGTTCATGACTACACTTTCAAAATTAAAAATGCTCAGAAATTTTTGGCAAAAGGCGATAAAGTCAAATTTACAATAAGGTTTAAAGGGAGAGAGTTGCAACATTCAAACCTTGGCAATGAATTAATGGATAAAATTAAGGCAGACATGGAGACTATTGGAAGAGTAGAGCTTCAGCCAAAATTTGATGGAAAGCAAATGATTATGGTAATCCAGCCTTTATAACCCATATTTCTAGTTGTAAATTTAATTTAATATTTGTATAACCCCAGAAATTATGCCCAAGTTAAAAACAAAAAGTTCAGCTAAAAAAAGATTTAAAATTTCAGCTAAAGGTAAGGTTATTACCCCACAGGCTGGAAAAAGACATGGTATGATTAAAAGAACGAATTCACAAATTAGAAAACAAAGAGGCACAACTGTTTTATCTAAACAAGATGGTAAGATAGTAAAATCTTATATGCCTTACAGCTTAAGAGGATAAAATGGCAAGAGTTAAAAGAGGAGTTACAAGCAGAGCTAAACACAAAAAAGTTTTAAAAGCTGTTAAAGGTCAGTGGGGAAGAAGAAAAAATACTATAAGAGTTGCAAGACAAGCAATGGAAAAAGCTATGCAGTATGCTTACAGAGATAGAAGAAATAAAAAAAGGGATTTCAAATCGCTGTGGATACAAAGAATTAATGCTGGTGTCAGATCTGAAGGTATAACATATTCAAAGTTTATTAATGGTTTAAGCAAATCAGGAATTAAATTAGATAGAAAAATTCTTGCAGAAATTGCTTACGATAACCCCGAAGCATTCAAAACTATAGTTAAAAGGGCTCAAGCAGCACTAAATTAATCAAGACTATTGTTTTTCTTCCTTTAACAAATATTCTATTAGAATGTCTGATATTAAAAAAATAAAAGATGAATATATCGATAAGCTTAATAAAGAAAATAATATTGATAAAGTAAATAACATTAAATCAGAACTATTTGGAAAAAACGGAATTGTATCGAACGAATTTAAAAAATTGGGTTCGGTTTCTATCGAGGAAAGAAAAAAATTAGCGTCAGATTTAAATAATATTAAAGATGAACTTCAAAATAAAATATTAATCAAAATTCAAGAAATAGAAACTAAAGAAATTAATTTAAAGCTTGAGAAAGAAAAAATTGATGTAACTCTTCCAGAGAGAGATATTGAAATTGGTAAAATTCACCCAGTCTCTCAGGTGATAGATGAAATTTCGTCTATATTTTCTGAAATTGGATTTAGTGTTGAGGAAGGTCCAGATGTCGAAAATGAATATAATAATTTTACAGCGTTAAATACACCAGATAATCATCCAGCTAGAGACATGCATGATACTTTTTATCTTGATAATAATAAGGAATTGCTTTTAAGAACACACACTTCCCCAGTTCAAGTAAGAACTATGTTAAAAGGTAAGCCACCTTTTAAGATTATTGCTCCGGGAAGAACTTACAGATCAGATAGTGATCAAACCCACGCTCCGATGTTTCATCAAGTTGAGGGGCTTCATATAGATAAGAATATAAATATGGGACATTTAAAAGGATGTTTAAATTATTTTATTAAGGAGTTTTTCGAAGTTGATAAAATTAAAATGAGATTTAGACCAAGTCATTTTCCATTTACAGAACCTTCAGCAGAAGTAGACATAGGATATGAAATTAAAAATGGAAAGATAGTAATTGGTGAAGGTAATAAATGGTTAGAAATTCTTGGCTGTGGAATGGTTCATCCAAATGTTTTGAAAAATGTAAAAGTTAATCCAAATAAATATCAAGGATATGCCTTTGGAATTGGTATAGACAGACTGGGCATGTTAAAATATGGAATTAATGATTTAAGAGCCTTTTTTGAGACTGATTATAGATGGTTAAGTCACTTTGGCTTTGATCCATTGGATGTTCCTTCAAATTATAGAGGACTGAGTAGATGAAGTTCACAGTTGACTGGTTAAAAAACCATCTTGATACAAAATTTAATAATAATCAAATAATAGATAAATTAACTAATATTGGTCTAGAAGTAGAAAGTTTTGAGACTTCTACATCCGAGTTAGATACTTTTATGGTTGCAAAAATTGTAAACGCCAAAACCCATCCAAATGCAGACAGATTGAAGTTATGTGATGTTGACATAGGTGGCGACAAAACAATTGAAGTAGTATGTGGAGCTCCAAATGCAAAAAATGGTCTCTTGACAGTTTATGCACCTCCAGGATCGATTATTCCTAAAAATCAGATGAAATTATCTGTAAGTAAAATAAGAGGTGTAACATCATATGGAATGCTCTGTTCTGAATCAGAATTACAATTATCCAATGAAAGTGACGGAATAATAGAATTAAAAAACAATGAATATTCAAATAAAATTGGAGAAAAATATTTTAAAAACACTTCTGAAAAAGTAATAGATTTATCAATTACGCCCAATAGACCAGATTGTTTAGGGGTTAGAGGAATTGCTAGAGATTTATCCGCTGCTGGTGCTGGTAAATTAAAAATAAATAAAAAATCAAATTTAAAATATAGAGGTAATCAAAATATAAATGTAACAATAAAAAAAGAAAAAGCTCAAGGATGCACAATATTTGGAAGTTGTTTAATAAAAGGTGTAACAAATATAGAGAGTCCAAAATGGCTAAAAGATAAAATTCTGTCTTTAGGCCAAAAACCAATATCTGCGATAGTCGATATTACTAATTATGTAATGTTCGATTTAAATAGACCATTACACGCTTATGATGCAGATAAAATAGATAATGAAATTATTGTTAGAAGTTCTTCTAAAGGAGAAAGCTTTGAAGCCTTGGATAATAAAAAATATATTTTAGAAAATGATATGTGTGTTATTTCTGACAGATCTGGAGTCCTTGGTCTTGGTGGCATAATTGGTGGGACAAGATCTGGAACAGAATATTCTACTAAAAACATATTATTAGAATCTGCTTTTTTTTTACCACGTTCAATAAGAAAAACCTCTAAACAATTAAATATAGATACAGATGCAAAATTTAGATTCGAAAGAGGCATAGATCCTTTATCAATTGAAGAAGGATTAATCAAAGCTTCTGAGCTAATAAAACAAATTTGTGGAGGCGAAATAAGTAATTTAGATGTTAAAAAAATTGAAAATTATAAAAAAACAATAATTAATTTTGACCCATTTCTTTTTGAAAAAACGACTGGATTTAATGTTGAAAATAAAGAATTAATTAAAATACTAGAAAAGCTAGGTTTTAATGTATCCAAGAATAAAAAAATTTTAAAGTTAGTAGTACCTTCTTGGAGACCAGACATAACTCAATCAATTGATATTGTTGAAGAAATAGTGAGAATAAAAGGCTACGAATATATTAATACTTTAGAACCTATTAAGACAAGATTAAAGCCAACACTTAATTATTATCAGAAATTATTTCATTTTTTACAAAGATCTGTAGCATCAAAAGGTTATTTAGAAACTGTGACATGGTCATTTACTGACTCTAAAATCAATCAATTGTTTAGAGAAAATGATGAAGAAATACCAATTGTAAATCCGATTAGTTCAGATCTAAATGTTTTAAGAAACTCTATTTTCCCAAATTTGATATTTTATTTAAAGAAAAATTTAGATAGAGGATTTAAAGATATTTCTTTATTTGAAATTGGTCCAGCATTTAAAGGAAAAAATCCTGGAGATCAAATGACTGTGATAGGTGCTGTAAGAGCAGGAAAGATTTCAAGATTATCTTGGAATGATAAAGAGAGAATTGTGGACACATTTGATGTAAAAAAAGATGTAATACAAAGTCTTTGTGAAGCAGGGATTGAAAAAGATGATATTGTTATTGATGATAAAACTCCTTCTTACTATCACCCAGGAAAATCTGGAGGAGTGTACCAAAATAAAAACGAAAAGAAAGCTTTAGCATATTTTGGTGAGATACATCCAAACATAATAAAAAAATTAGATATAAAAACCGAAGGTTTGGTAATATTTGAAATTTGTCTTGATTACATAAAAGAGTCAAAACAAAAAATAAAAGATTCAAAATCTGAATATAAATTCTCTGATTTCCAAAAATCAGAGAGAGATTTTGCTTTTATTATTAATAAAAATTTTAAATCTCAAGAATTAGTTAATATAATTAAATCTGCTGATAATAAATTAATTAAGTCAGTAAGAGTATTTGATGTATTTGAGGGAGAAAATATACCAGAGGGAAAAAAATCTATAGCTGTTAATGTAACTATTCAGTCAGAAGAAAAAACATTAAATGAAAATGACCTGGACAACATTAATAAACTAATTATCTCTTCAGTTGAGTCAAAGTCTGGCGCAAAAATTAGATCCTAAAAATGGGTGATACAATAGACAACATTAGGAATTTTGCAATTATAGCTCATATAGATCATGGTAAATCAACTATAGCTGACAGGATAATTCATAAATGTGGAGGTCTGAGTGATAGAGAAATGAAATCTCAAGTGCTTGACTCTATGGATATAGAAAGAGAGAGAGGGATAACAATTAAAGCACAAACAGTTAAATTAAATTATAAAGCTAAAAATGGCAAAAATTATATTTTAAATATTATAGACACCCCAGGACATGTAGATTTTAGTTATGAAGTTAGTAGAAGCCTTTATGCGTGTGAGGGCTCAATATTAATTGTAGATAGTACTCAAGGGGTAGAAGCTCAAACACTTGCAAATGTATATCAAGCACTTGATATAAATCATGAGATTATTCCAGTGTTAAATAAAATTGATCTACCAGCATCTGATCTTGAGAGAACAAATAATCAAATTGAAGATGTTATTGGCATAGATACATCTAATTCTGTTCCTTGCTCTGGAAAAACTGGACAAGGAATAGATGAAATTCTTGAGCAAATTATTAACTCCTTACCGGGACCTAAAGGTGAAAAAAACAGCAAATTAAAATGTTTATTAGTTGATAGCTGGTATGACACTTATCTCGGAGTAGTTATATTGGTTAGAATTATAGACGGAAAACTAAAAAAAAATATGAAAATAAAAATGATGTCTACAAATCAAGAATATATTGTTGAAAAAGTTGGTGTTTTTACACCTAAAGCAAAAGATGTGAGTGAACTTAACGCTGGAGAAATAGGTTTTATTACAACTGGAATTAAAATTTTATCAGAAACTAAAGTTGGAGACACTATATGTGATGCAGAAAATCCTCTACAAGATGCATTACCAGGTTTTAAACCAAGTAAGCCAGTGGTTTTTTGCGGTTTATTTCCTGTAGATAGTTCAGAATATCAAAAGTTAAAAGATGGACTTGCTAAATTACAATTAAATGACGCAAGTTTTTCTTATGAAGCAGAATCATCATCTGCCTTAGGACTTGGTTTTAGATGTGGATTTTTAGGTCTTTTACACCTTGAAATAATCACAGAAAGACTTGAAAGAGAATTTGATATAAATTTATTAACTACAACACCTGGTGTTGTTTATAAAGTTCACTTAAATAATGGTGAAATTATCGAACTTCAAAATCCATCAAATTTACCAGATCCTACTTATATAAAATATATTGAAGAACCATGGATTAAAGCCACAATTATCACTCCAGACCAATACTTGGGATCAATTATTAAGTTATGTCAAAATAAAAGAGGCATTCAAACTAATTTAAGTTATTCAGGAAATCGTGCAGTAATTAATTATGAAATACCCTTAAATGAAGTCGTATTTGATTTTAATGATCGTCTTAAATCTATGACAAGTGGATATGCTAGTTTTGATTATGAAATTATTGATCACAAAGAAGGAGATCTAGTAAAAATGAATATACTTGTAAACTCAGAACCTGTTGATGCTCTTGCAATGATGATACACAAAGATTTTGCTCAAACTACAGGTAGAGAGGTCTGTGAAAAATTAAAAGACTTAATTCCAAGACACAACTTTATGATACCAATTCAAGCAGCTATTGGTGGTAAAATTATCGCTAGAGAAACTATCAAAGGTTTTAAAAAAGATGTTTTAACAAAAATTCATGGAGGTGGAGCGACTGATAGAAAAAGAAAACTGCTTGAAAAACAGAAAAAAGGTAAAGCTAGAGCAAAGCAATTTGGAAAAGTTGAGATACCTCAAGAAGCATTTATAGGTGTTTTAAGGATAAACAAAGAGTAGGTATTTTGGAGAGGTGGCCGAGTGGTTGAAGGCGCACGCTTGGAAAGCGTGTATAGGGGAAACTCTATCATGGGTTCGAATCCCATTCTCTCCGCCATATTTTTGTTAGAAAATCGATATTTTTAAAGGGTTTTACCAAAATAGAAAAAAAATCTAAAAAACATCAAATAAATGTTGGTATTCAACACTTATTTAAGCATTTGTGTCTCTACCATTTTTAAATTTTTTATAAAAATGTTATAAAAATTTCTTCCATATTAAAAATTAATGACAAAAAATAATTCAAATAATTACCAAGCTGACTCCATAAAAGTCCTAAAAGGTTTAGAAGCTGTAAGAAAAAGACCAGGTATGTATATCGGTGACACTGATGATGGGACCGGATTACATCATATGGTTTACGAAGTTGTAGATAATTCTATTGATGAAGCTCTAGCAGGATTTTGTAAAAAAATTGAAATTAGTATAAACGAAGATAACTCTGTAACTGTGATTGATGACGGTAGAGGAATTCCTGTTGATATTCATAAAGGTGAAAAAAAATCAGCTGCCGAAGTTATAATGACCCAACTTCATGCTGGAGGTAAATTTGATCATAATTCTTATAAAGTTTCTGGAGGACTACACGGAGTAGGTGTATCAGTTGTTAATGCACTTTCAGAGAGATTAAAACTTACAATTAATAGAGATAATAATAAATATTATATAGAATTTAAAAACGGAGACGCAAAAACTTCACTAAAACAAGTTGGTAAATCAAAAACTAGTGGAACCGAAATTAATTTTGTTCCATCGAAAGATATATTTTCATCTATTAAATTTAGTTTTTCTATATTAGAAAAAAGAATGAGAGAATTGGCCTTTTTAAATAAGGGCATAAAAATAGTTTTAAGTGATTTAAGACAAAAAAAACCAAAAACATTAGAGTTTAAATTTGATGGAGGTATTACTGAATTTGTACAATTCATTGATGAAAAAAAAGAAAGCTTAAAAAACAAAAATGAAAATGATCTTTTTAAAAAACCTATATACATAGAGGGTTTAAAAAATAATATTGATGTTCAATGTTCCCTTAAATGGAATGCGGGGTATAGTGAAGATGTATTGCCATATACTAATAATATTTATCAAAAAGATGGAGGAACACATCTTCTTGGATTTCGAAGTGCATTAACAAGAGTAGTAAATAAATATGCAAATGAACAAAACTTATTAAAAAAAAATAAAGTTTCTTTATCAGGAGATGATGTTAAAGAAGGATTAACTTCAGTTCTTTCTATTAAAATTCCTGACCCTAAATTTTCATCTCAAACAAAAGATAAATTAGTCTCGTCAGAAGTTAGAAATATTGTGGAAACTATAATTAACGAGAAGTTGTCTACTTGGTTTGATCAAAATCCATCAATTTCAAAAATTATATTAACTAAAATTATCCAGGCTGCAGTAGCAAGAGATGTAGCTAGAAAGGCAAGAGAAAATGTACGAAGAAAAGGAGCCTTAGAATTAACGGGATTGCCTGGAAAATTAGCCGATTGTCAAAACTCAAAGCAAGATGGCACCGAACTATTTATTGTAGAGGGTGACTCAGCTGGTGGTTCAGCGAAACAAGGTAGAAACCGTGAAAATCAAGCAGTTTTGCCGCTTAGAGGAAAAATATTAAATACTTTTACAGATCTTAATGGATCGAAAAAGAATGGAAATTCAAACGATTTAAGAACTAAAAGCTTATCAAAGATGATTTCATCAAATGAAATAGTTACATTGATAAACGCACTCGGTCTTGATCCAAAAAATGAGGATATAGATCTCAAAGATTTAAGATATGGAAAAATAATAATAATGACTGATGCCGATGTTGATGGCTCACATATAAGAGCATTATTATTAACGTTTTTTAATAATAAGCCATTCGATAAATTAATTGAGTTTGGACATGTTTACCTTGCTCAGCCTCCTTTATTTAAAATTAATAAAGGAACTAAAAGCATATATATCAAAGATGAAAGTGAGCTTGAAAGTTATTTAATAAAAAATTCAAAGGATATTAAAAAATATAAAAAGAATTCTAAAGAATTTAATAATATTCTCCAAATTGAAAAGTCTAAACTAAACATTCAAAGATTTAAAGGACTTGGTGAAATGAACCCTGATGAGTTATGGAATACAACTTTAAATCCCGAAACAAGAAATTTGTTACAAGTTCAATATTCAAAGAATAGTAAAAAAGATCAAGATTTGATACAAACCTTAATGGGTAACGATGTTTCTTCAAGAAAAGATTTTATTGTTGAAAATGCAATAAATGTTTCAAACTTAGATATTTAGATGGATTTAAAACAATCCGTCAAAGCTGCATCATTGAATAAGTCTACTTATATAAATTTAAGATGGATAGGAATTTTAGGTCAGTTTATAACTATAAACACAGTAAAGTTTATTTTTGGTTTTGAATTCGACTTTATTTTATCTAATCTAATAATTTTTATTGGAGCTTTAAGTAACTTCTACTTAATGTTTTTTTATAAAAAAACAATACTTTCAAATGTAACTTCTTTTAATTTTTTATCTTTAGATATCCTTCAATTGAGTGCTTTACTTTACTTATCTGGAGGTATTTTAAACCCTTTTTCAATATTTCTTTTGATACCGAGCGTATTTGCTGCATCCAATTTAAATATCAGAACAAATATTGCTTTAATTTTAATTACTTTAGCATCGATTATATTTTTAACTTTCTATCACTATGAACTACCTAAACCATTAGATGAATATAAAATTAGCTTGTATTATTACTATGCAATTCCTCTAGCATTGATAATTGCATTATTTTTTTTGAACTATTTCGCATTTATTTTTGGACAAGAAACAAATCTTAGAAAAGATGCTTTGGATAAAATCCAAGAAGTAATTTCCAAAGAGCACGAACTTGTTTCACTTGGGGGACAAGCTGCAGCTGCAGCTCATTCATTTGGCACTCCTTTGTCTACTATTAAAATTATTTCTCACGATCTCTTTGATCAATTTAAAGACAATGATGATGTAAAAAAAGATCTCGAACTATTAATTAGTCAAGTTAACAGGTGTAATGATATTTTAAAAAAACTAACATTAAATCCTACAATAGAAGATGATTTTATTGACAAAAATAAAACGCTTTACGATTATATTAGTGAGATAGTCAACTCATTTAAGGAAATTTCAAATAAGAATTTCAATATTGATAAAGAGCAAGATTCCAACTCATTTGAAATATTAAAATCTGTTGAAATTGTTTATGGTTTGAGAAATTTCATTGGAAATGCTAACAAATTTTCAAATGAAAATATTTATATTGCCATCAAAAGCGACAGTCAAAAAACTGAAATAACAATAGAGGATGATGGTCCTGGTATACCAAAAGATATACTTAACAAGATTGGAGAGCCTTATATTAAGACACTTAAACCTAAGGATAATAAAAAAACTGGATTAGGCCTAGGAATTTTTATAGGCAAAACTTTGTTAGAAAAAAATTCTGCCAAAATAACAATTAGAAATTCAGAAACTAGGGGTGGAGCTGAAGTAAAAATAGAGTGGGAAAATAAAAATTTAAAAAAATTAGTGTAATTTTTTATTATTTTCAAACAAACCACTAAGCTGACCAATCATTACATCCCCTAACTCTTGAACATCAGCTATTTTTATCGCTTTTTTGTAATATCTCGAAACGTCGTGGCCTATACCTATGGCAAGAATTTCGATATCACTTTTGTTTTCAATTGATTTTACAGTTTGCTTTAGATGTTTTTCTAAAAAATCACCAGAATTAACAGATAATGTTGAATCATCAACCGGAGCTCCATCTGAAATAACCATAAGAATTTTTCTTTCTTCTTTTCTTTTCTTAAGTCTGTTGAAAGCCCAAGTAATAGCTTCACCATCAATATTTTCTTTAAGCAAACCCTCTTTTAGCATTAAGCCTAAATTTTTTTTTGATTGTCTCCAGTGAGTATCAGCAGATTTATAAATTATATGTCTTAGGTCATTTAAACGTCCTGGATTTTTTAATTTTCCAAGTTTATTCCACTTTTCTCTACTCTTACCACCCTTCCAATTTTTTGTTGTGAAACCAAGAATTTCAACTTTAACCGAGCATCTTTCTAATGTTCTAGACAATATATCAGCACAAAGAGCGGCAATCGTAATTGGTCTCCCTCTCATAGATCCAGAATTATCTATTAGTAAAGTCACAACTGTATCTTTAAATTCTAAATCTTTCTCTTTTTTAAAAGAAAGGGAATTATATGGATCAATTATTATTCTTGGTAATTTTGAACTATCTAATAAACCTTCTTCAAGGTCAAATTCCCAAGATCTATTTTGTTTTGCAAGTAACTGTCTTTGTAATTTATTTGCAAGTTTGGTAATTATGTCTTGGAAACTAGTTAGCTGTTGATCTAAATTTTTTCTTAATTTTGAAATTTCTTCAGAATTTTCCAATGTTTCTGCTTTTGCTGTCTCATCAAATTCTGAAGTATATATTTTATATTCTTTATTACTTATTCCTAAATTTTTTTTCTGAACAATATTTTCTATTTCATTATTTTCAGCATCATCATTTCCTAATTGTTCATCAAGTCTAAATTCATTCATTTCGTCAGAACTATCAACTCCTTCATTAATACTGTCTTCCTCTTCTCTCTCCTGGGATTCTCCACTATCTGTTTTTTGATCATCTTTTGAATTATTGTTATCTTGCTCGTCTTCTTTTTGTTCTTCCCTTTTGTTTTCTTCTTCGGATTCGAAGATTTCCATATTCTGAAGAATTTCTGATATTTTAGAATTGTATATTTCCTGATTCTCTGCATTTTCTTTTAAAAAGTCTATGTGTTTATCTAAAGATTTTTCAAAATCATCTTTCCAGTATGATAAAATTTTTTCAGCGCTTTCAGTTAAATTTACGTTCATTATTTTATTAAGCATGTAATATTCAAAAGCTTCAGAAACATTAGATTCCTCTTTCTTTTTTATATTTTCAGATTTTGCCATACCGATCTTATTGTTATATTTGGCCATTAAATTTTTAGAAATTCCTCTCATCATTTGTGATCCTAAAAGTTCATATCTTATTTTTTCAGAAATTTTATACAGCGTATGGCAAGTAGGTGTTTTTGGAATATTTTGTTCCAATTTAGAATTATCAGAAAATTTTCTTTTTAATGCCTCCGAATCTGCCTCAGCTCTTAATTTTATAAAGTTTTCTTTATCTTTTAAATTATCAAATTTAGAAATATTAAATTCTTTTAAATTTTTTTTGTCTTTTAATGGATATGTTTCGCCTGAAATGGCCTTAATCGTTGAGTTTAAAGCTTGTTTAAATTGCTCTTTTATAAGATCATCTTTGTTCATTAAACTTGAATATTTATCATCGACTCTGGTAGTTCTTCTCCAAAACATCTTTGATAATATTCAGCGATTGTATTCTTTTCTACGTCATCACATTTATTTAAAAAAGTTACTCTGAACGCATAACCCACATCTTTAAATATTTCTGAATTTTCTGCCCAATGTAGTACCGTCCTAGGACTCATAACAGTAGAAATATCTCCAGCCATAAATCCTTTTCTAGTAAGTGTCGCAACTTTTATCATGTTTGCAACTTTCTCTTTACCTTTATTATTATCTAAAGATTTATTTTTTCCTAAAATAATTTCCATTTCTTTTTCCAAAGCTAAATAATTTAATGTTGTTACGATATTCCATCTATCCATTTGTCCCTGGTTTATTTGTTGTGTTCCATGATAAAGCCCAGTTGTGTCTCCTAAACCAACAGTATTTGAGGTTGCAAATAATCTGAAATATTTATTTTGCTTAATGACCTTATTCTTATCTAATAAAGTAAAATTTCCTTCAGCTTCCAAAACTCTTTGAATTACAAACATCACATCTGGTCTACCAGCATCATATTCATCAAATACTAAAGCTACTGGATTCTGTATCGACCAAGGAAGAATTCCCTCCTTGAATTCTGTCACTTGTTTTCCATCTTTGATTACAATTGAGTCTTTACCAATTAAATCTATTCTACTAACATGACTATCTAAGTTAATTCTGATACATGGCCAGTTCAATCTGGCTGCAATTTGTTCTATATGTGTGGATTTACCTGTTCCATGATAACCTTGCACTAAGACTCTTTTATTAAATGAAAATCCAGAGAGGATTGCTAAAGTTGTATCTTTATCAAATTTATAAGTTTTATCTATATCTGGCACATAATCAGTTTTTTTTGAAAATGCGTCCACTTCCATATCAGAATCTATACCGAATGTTTGTTTAATCGATAATTTAATATCTGGTGTCTGTTCAATATTTGTTGTCAATTTTGTCCTTATAAGTATTTTTTAATTGGGTATAAGCTAAAGTTATCACTTTAAGCTTATCTTCAAATTTTTTATTGCCAGCATTCATATCAGGGTGAAATTTTTTCACAAGTCTTTTGAATTTTTCTTGTATTTTGGCCCATTTTAAACCAACTCCAACACCCAAAATTTCAAAGGCTTTAAGATCATTACTATTAAAATTAAACTTATTCATATGATTCAAATTACTAAAATCTTTAAATTTTCCATTTTCATCTTTTAAAGTATTATTCCACAATATTTTGAAAAAATTGTCTGAAGAGCTGAAACTCTGCGTTGGCTTATGCCATGTCATGTCAGACTTTAAAAAGTTGATTACTTGTTCGTCGCTCATACCTGAAAAATAATTCCAGCTTTTATTAAACTCTCTTACATGCTTTAGACATAGAAGCCTATATTCTTTGCTGTTATCCTTTTCTTTTGGAGCTTTGTAAAGTCCCTCCTCATTGCAATTATTCCATTCACAAATATTTTTCATATAATATAATATCAAGTTTAATGGATATTAATCAACTTTCAAAAAAAATTGAAAATAAACTTTTGAATGACAGTTCTATAAAAAATGTAAAGATAATTGACAACACTTATAAGCATTTAAAACACAATTCACATCAGAAAGGCAAATATCATATTAAATTAGAAATAAATTCTGAAATATTAAAAAAAACGAATAGAATTCAATCAAATAAAGTAATCTACAAAATTTTAAGCGAAGAATTGAAAAATGATATTCATTCTTTACAAATAAGCTTTACTTAATTCTTTTAATAAGAACTTTTTCAATTCACCAGATTTGGCCTGATAATTTAGGTTTAATTTTCCAAAATTCCTTATTAAAATTAAGTTTATATTGTCTGATTTATTTTTTTTGTCGCTTTTCATAAAATTAAGAATTGATGTAATTTTCCTTTTATTAAAAAGGTCTTTGTATTTATTTTTAATTTCTATCTTTCTAATATGATTGTTTATTAATTCTGAATTTGAATTTGAAATAATTTTTTTTTCTTTACTAAAATTTACAGCATTCATTAA
Organism: uncultured Pelagibacteraceae bacterium; assembly: GCA_902539195.1. Taxonomy (GTDB): domain Bacteria; phylum Pseudomonadota; class Alphaproteobacteria; order Pelagibacterales; family Pelagibacteraceae; genus Pelagibacter. The sequence continues at coordinate 36,513 of CACBHZ010000006.1, forward strand.
ACCAAATATAACAGCTTCTCCATGATTTAATTTTTTTGAGTAACCAAGACTAGCCTCATATGCGTGAGCAAAAGTATGGCCAAGATTTAAAGATTTTCTTAAATTTTTTTCTTTTTCATCCTTTTCAATAATTTTTTTTTTTAATAAACAGCTATTTAAAATTCCATTAATTATAAAATTTCCTTTGAGATTTAAAATCTTATTAAAATTTTTATCTAAAAAAATAAAATTTTTTTTGCTATCAATTAAACTACTTTTTAATATTTCAGCATATCCACATATAATTTCTCTTTTGGGGAGGGTACGTAGTAAATTAATATCTGAAATTACTAAATCTGGCTGATAAAAACTTCCTATAAGATTTTTTCCAAATTTATTATTAATACCTGTTTTACCACCTATAGAAGAGTCGACTTGAGCTAATAAAGTAGAGGGTATGTTAATAAATTTTATTCCTCTTTTAAATGTGCTGGCTGCATATCCAACTACATCTCCAGTAATTCCTCCACCAAATGAAATTATACAGTCTTCTCTATAAAAATTATTTTTAAATAAAAGATTATGTATTTTATTGATACTTAAGTTACTTTTATTTTTCTCATTTGCACTAAAATTTAAAGTATAGATTTTTTGATTTTTTAAATTTCCTAAGAGTATTGTTCTAAATTTTTTTGGTATCTTATTATCAATTACTATTAAACATTTTGAAAATGATAATTTATTTTTTTTTATAATATTTCTAAATTTTGAAATTAGATTGGTACCAATATGAACTTCGTAATTTTTACTTTTAGTTTTAACCTTTATTATTTTTGATTTCATATTTTTTTATAATTTTATTTGCTATTTCATTTTTATTTAGCTGATCACAATTAATTGTGAAGTCTGCCAAACTATATATTTTAGCTCTTTCATTTATTAGTCTCTCTAGATCTGTTTCACTTAATGTCATGGCTAGAGGTCTTTTTTTGCTACCATTTATTCTTTTAATTATTATATCTTTTTTCCAGTTCAACCAAAAACTAAAAGAGCTTTTCTTACATTCTTTCCTAATATTGGTATTAATATATGCACCTCCACCTAGTGATAAAATTTGTTTTTCACCTTTTAAACATGATAATGTTATTTCTTCTTCACATTCACGGAAGTATTTTTCTCCCTTTTTTTTGAAAATTTCTGCAATTTTCATTTTTTCTTTTTCTTCAATTTTATTATCTATATCAATAAATTTAAGTTTGGTTTGTTTAGAAATCAATTTTCCTATTAATGTCTTTCCCGAGCCCATCATACCTACTAAAACTAGATTTTTATTTGATTCCATATATTTCTAAGTTGAAAAAACACAAATATGTCTTATTTTGATTTTACAAAATTATATGCTTTTAAAACATTATACTACAAAGGAATATAACATAATATGAAATTTGCAATTAAAGCTGGAATTATTTTTTTTATATTAATTTTGTCTATTGTTGTTTTGAGTAAGATAGATTTCCCATCCCCCAACAAAAAAATTGAAGTGATTTTGCCTAATGAAAATTTTAAAACAATTAAGTAAAATAATTTCCAAAATAACCTTAATTTTATTTTTTTATAATTGTTCTTTTGCAAATGAACCAATCGATATCTGGAAAATTGAAAAAAAAAACATTATTAACAAAGAAAATTCAACTTCAAACATAAACGTAAGTAATAATCTAAATACTAATACAACATTATCAGTTCGATCTAGTTCCGAGATAGTGATAAATAAAGAAATAGAGTCATCCACTATAAAATTAGCTGGATTATATGATCCTGCGCAGAATGGCTTAAAAATTGACATGTGGTCTAAAAGTGATGGTGAGTTAATTAAAAGCATATTAAATAAAAATTTAAATAGAAATTTATCTGAATTTTCAAAAAAAATATTAGATATAGCTTTACTAACAAATTCATATATTCCAACAAATAATATTACTGAAGAGGAATTTTTAGAGTTTAAATTTAATCATTTAATAAACAAAAAAGATTTTGAATTAATTAAAGAATTTTTAATAAATAATTCTGAAGTTTCAAATAAAAATAAATTGATAAAATTTTATTCAGAATATTTTCTTTCAAACTCTGAAGTAAAAAAGGCATGTGAAATATTTGATATTAGTGGTGCTATTACCGATAAATACTTAAATAATTTTAAAATTTATTGTTTAATTCTAGAAGATAAAAAAGAACAAGCTCAACTACTTTTTGATTTGTCAAAAGAGTTGGATGAGATTGACACTTTTTTTGAAAATAAATTTAATATATTAATGGGTTACGCAAGCAAAGATGAAATAACTTCAGACGAAAATATTTTATATTTTCACTTATCTCATAAAACAAATAATGATTTCAATTATGAGCCAAAAATGGACTCACCTAGATATATCTGGAGTTATTTATCGTCGTCAAATATTCTTAAAAATGCAAATTCCTTTGATATTGAAAATCCAGAAGATTTAAGATTATTAGAAAGAGCAACTCACGAAAATGTATTTGATGAGAGAGAACTACTAGATACATATAAAAAATTTCAATTTAACATAACACAACTATTAAATGCCAAAGATGCTTATAAGCTACTTCCAGATTATGAGGGCAGAGCTTTATTATATCAAAGATTACTTTTATCTGTTGATGTCGAGCAAAGATTAAGTATGGCTTCTGAATTATATAAATCTTTCCAAAAAAAAAAATTAGATAACGCGTTTGATAATGAAATCAGAGTAATATTAAAAAAAATTAAAAAAGATGATGTTCCCTCGAATTTTACTACCTTTTATGAAAATCATACCAACAACAAATTAAAAAAGGAGAGAAAGATAAAATTTAATAATAAAAAAATACATCAGTCAAAATTATTAAATTACTTTTTAAATAAAACTAGTTTGCCTAAAGCTGAAAAGGAAACAAACGATATTTTAAAAAAAATTAAAAGAAACAAAAAATATGTTTTTTCAACAAAAGATATGATTCTTATTGAATCGCTCAAATCAGATGGAGTAAAAATAGATAAAAAATATGAAAACCTTTATGAATACAACTACCAATTTTCCTCTGATATAAAACAAATGTTATCGAATGGAGAGTTAGGCTTATTATTAATTAAAATAGTAGATATTGTTGGTGAAAGTAAACTTGAAGATCTAGATATAAACACTGTGAATTTATTAGTTTCAACTATGAATGAGCTAAAAAATGTAGATTTAAGGAACGAAATTCTAATAGAAGTCTTGCCTTTAAAAGTCTAAACAATAAATAAACTATGTCAGTAAAAGAACTAATCACAGTACCTGATGATATTCTTAGAAAAAAATCTGAGCCTTTAAATAAAGTTGATGTTAATGAAAAAAAACTCATAAAAGATTTATTTGAAACTATGTACCATCACAATGGTATAGGTCTGGCAGCTGTTCAAGTTGGAATACTTAAAAGAGTAGTTGTTCTAGATGTCTCAAAAAATGAAAATGAAAAAGAACCTTTATGCTTTATTAATCCACAAATAAAAACTTTAAGTCAAAAAATGTCTACATATGAGGAAGGTTGTTTATCAATACCTAATACCTTTATTGAGATAGAGAGACCAGAAATTTGTACTGTATCTTACATAGATGAAAATGGTGATAAGAAAGAAATGGAATGCGATGGATTACTCTCAACATGTTTACAACATGAAATAAATCACTTAGATGGAAAACTAATAATTGATTATTTATCAAAAATCAAAAAAGATTTAATAATAAAAAAATTGTCTAAACAAAAAACTTCTAATAGAGTTGTTGTTTAAATGTCAAATATTGTATTCATGGGCACACCGCAGTTTGCTGTGCCTATACTAAAAAAAATTAATCAAAAATATAAAATTAACTGTGTATTTACTCAGCCTCCAAGTAAATCAAATAGGGGTCAAAAGTTTACGAAATCATCAATTCATATATGTGCAGAGGAACTTAATCTAGAAGTTAAAACTCCAAAAAAAATTGATGAAGAATTTGAATATCTTAAAGAATTAAACTTAGATCTTGTAATTGTTGTTGCATACGGACAATTAATTTCAAAAAAAATTCTTGATTTGAGTAAAAAAGGTTTTTTGAATATTCATGCTTCATTATTACCAAAATGGAGAGGTGCGGCACCAATCCAAAGATCGATTTTAAACAATGAAAAAAAAACGGGTATATCATTTATGAAAATTGATGAAAAATTAGATTCTGGACCAGTATGTAACAAATATTCAATAGATATTCTTGATCAAGATAACGCAGAAATTTTATCAGAAAAATTATCTTATTTGAGTGCAGAAAAAATTTTGGAAAATGTGCAAAAAGTTTTAGACGGAGAGGCAATATTTAAAGAGCAAGATAATGCAAAAGCTACATACGCAAAGAAAATTCAAAAAATAGAGGGAAAGATAGATTGGAATAATAGTGCTAGTAAAATAATTGCTCAAATAAATGGATTATATCCAAAACCTGGTGCATGGTTTGAGCTTAACAACAAAAGACATAAAATATTAAAAGCCAAAATAAAAAAGCAGTCAGCAAAAATCGGTGAAGTAATCGATGAACAAATGACAATAGCATGTGGTGAAAATTCAATAAATATTATTGAGATACAAAAAGAGGGCAAGAATCCTCAATTAATTAAGGAATTTTTATTAGGTAATAAGGTTAGAAAAGGAACAATAATTACAAGTGAATAGATATCAGATTCTAATAGAAT
>CACBHZ010000007.1 GCA_902539195.1 uncultured Pelagibacteraceae bacterium
GTCAAATAAGTCAGCCTTTGCATTAGGTTGTATAACTACATCTTTGCCTGAAGTATTTGTAAAAAAATTTGTACAAGACGTAAAGTTTGGATCTGCACCAGTATCACCTGTTCCAGCAACATACGGGTCGGAAGAACAAACCATTGCTTCAAAGATTTTGATTTTGTAATTTAATGGCTCTTCATTACAAAAATCTTGATCATAAGTGCTACCACTATCATGAGAAACAGGTGTGTCTGAGGTGTCATCTAAAACTATTTTATTATCTGCATTTCTATGACACGGATCTCCTGCATTTGCCATACTTTCAGATATTAATGTAAACCCAATTACAAAAAATAATATTGTCACAAAATTTTTTAATATTTTAGAAACCACTGACTTTTACTCCTGAAGATATCTTAACTAATTTTATTTTATTCTCCCTTTGAACTGGCATATACATTTTATTCCGAACATTTAAACTATTTTCATTTGTATTTTCATTCCTTTTATTTGCAGTTTCTCTCTGCTCTCCTAATGGTATAACCACTTTTAAACTTCCAAATAGACCATCATTATCTTTATTGTCATTTAGATACCCAATTTCAAAAGCAAGATTTCCAATTGAAGAAGTCATTCCAACTTTTTCTCCTTTTTCTTCATATGTAGAATTTGGATTTTCCCATTCAAATAACTGAACAAAAAAATCTGTATTGGATTTATTAGATAAATGATAATTTAATTTTAAATCATAACCGTCCAGTGCTTTTTCTCTTCCATCACCAGTATTTTTAAATCCAGATATTGCATTATAATAGTTTGCAATAAAATCTAAAGAATTTGAAATTGCTTCAAAACCTAATCCACTTCTTAGGTGAGCCTCATCAAACTGATAATCAATAAAAAAGTTTGTTCCCAACATATAAGCGTCATTATCAAACAATTTTCTCTTTCCAATTCCAAGATTAATTGTAGTTTTGCTGTCTTGGGATATTAAATTTAATTGATTAAACAATGCACCATCATCATATTCTTTTAACTTAGAAACACTCTCAATTTGTATTGACGGATCAAAGCCTTCTTGAATATTAAAAGAAAAATCTAAATATTTTAAATTTTCAAAATCTCTAAGACTGTTAGCAAAATCCTCTCCGATATTTTGAGTAAATTCATTTAGTTTTGAGTAAATTTTTCCATCTAATTTTGATTTTATATCTTCAGCAAACGAAGATTGGTTAAAAACTATTAAAAATATTGATAAAATTAGATGTTTGAATAAATTCATTATTGAAATGCTTAACACCTGAAATTGTTAATATCAAATGCAATTCAACTAAAAAGAGTTACAAGAATCTAAGAGAATCGATTAAATTTAAATTGAGGTGGCGGAGGGAGACTGAAACCACCTCGTCTCCTAAGTCACTAAAAATCTATATAGAAATAGAGTACCAATAACATATAAAAAAACACCAAATAACCTTTGTGTTTTAACTCTATCTAAATCTTGGACTGTTTTTGCTCCAATCCTTGCCATGAATGTGGTTATTGGAACAAAAATTATAAATGCAGGAATATTAATAAATCCAATACTGAGTGGGATATCGGCATTTAACATCAAACCAGATGTAAAAAATCCTATTGATCCAAATAAGGCTATTATAAATCCAATCGCTGCTGAACTTCCTATTGCTAAGTTAATTGGATAACCAAAATATCTTAATATAGGAACATTCATCATAGCTCCTGTTATGCCCATAGGAGCAGATATTAAACCTGACAAAAATCCAAATATTATTCTTGGGAAAATTTTAAATTTTTTCTTAATTTTTTTTTTCTTTTCACTTTGTAACAACAAGTAAGCACCAAAAAAGTAAACAACAGCTGAAAAAAAGAATAACAAAGTTTTAGTATTCATCAATGCTGCCATCAATGTTCCAGAGAAAACTCCAATTATTACAAATGTTCCATAATTTTTAATAATATTAAAATCAACAGCATTATATTTTCTATGAGTTAATACTGAAGCTGTAGCTGTTAAAATTGTTATTGAAAAAGCTGTCCCTACAGATAAATGCATTAAATAATCTTTATCTACATTAAATGCTTCAAACACAAAAAATAAAAACGGTACAGATATCAAACCTCCACCAATTCCAAAAAATCCCGCAAAGAAACCAACTGGAACAGCGGCTGCCATCATTAAAAAAATAAAATAAATATTATTTATCTCAAGAAGAGTATTATTCAATTTGACCTGCCGATATACTTTGTGGATTAAATTTTACTTTATCCATTATGTGATCAATTTTCTTAACATCGGCATCTCTTACACACATATTTTCACTTAAATATCTTTTCCAAAAACTTGAACCAGTTTGGCCATGAAATAAACCAAGAGTATGTCTCATGATTTGATTTAATCTTGTACCTTTTTTAATTTCTTCTTTTACATACTCAATTAGTTTCTCAACAACTTCTTGTCTTGTCAAAACTTCACTATTATTAAAAATTTGGTTCTCAATATCTGCTAACATGTAAGGAGAATGATAAATAGATCTTCCAATCATAACACCATCTACATTATCTAAATGTTCTTTGATTTGATCAGTAGACGTTATGCCTCCATTAATTATTATTTCTAAATTTTTAAAATCTTTTTTTAATCTATTTACGTATTCATATTTCAAAGGTGGAATGTTTAAATTTTGTTTAGGCGTAAATTTTCCTAACATTGCTTTTCTGGCATGGATTATAAAAGTTTTAACACCTGTTTCTTTTAAAATATTTACAAAATTATATAAATTTTCGTATTGATCAACATTATCATATCCAATTCTAGTTTTAACTGTTACAGGAAGTGATGTTTTTGAAATCATTTCACTTAGACAATCAGCAACAAGATTAGGTTCTTGAATTAAACAAGCCCCAAATCTATTTTTCTGAACTTTTTTACTTGGACAACCTAAATTTAAATTTATTTCATCATAACCAAATTCTTCACCTAAATATGCTGCATTTCCTAGTAGTTTTGGAGAAGAACCACCAAGTTGCAGAGCAACAGGTTTTTCTCTCATATCAAATTCTAGTAGTTTCTTTTTATCTCCTCTATCAATAGCTTCTGAAACAATCATTTCAGTGTAAAGAAGAACATTTTTACTAATTAGTCTTAAGAAAAATCTTTCATGTTTGTCTGTGCAGTCCATCATTGGAGCAACAGAAACAGTTCTATTTAAACTAGACATATTTTTTGAGTTTGCTTGATATATTGATTTTTTTTTCGTTTACATACTCTTGATGATTTTGCTCAATTTTTCCAAGTTCATATTTATAATTAACCATTATTCCAAATGACCTTTTAAAACCTACATCAGAAACATTGGCATTAATTACGATATCATCAATTTCAGCTCCATTTTTTAAATGAAACCTACAAACATCATTAATGGGAAAACCTAGATCATTTTTTTGTACAGCTAAGTAATTTAAAGCAAGCTTTGTAAGTAAATCTTTATTATCAATAAATTTTCTATCTCCAATTTTAAGATCTAATGATTTTAAAAACTCAACTTTTACAAAATTATCTTTTTGAACTATCTCACTTATTTTCTCATTTTCTGAAGATTTTACCCAATCTGCAAAACCTTGCATGGGTGATAACGTGCCAAAATTTTTAACATCAGGTAACTCTTCTTGTAACTCATATACCACTCTCTTGATTAAGAAGTTACCAAGCGTAACTCTTGAAAGACCCTCTTGACAGTTGCTAATTGAATAAAATGTAGCTGTATCATAATTTTCATTTTTTCCATCATTAGGTCTTGTCAATTCTTGTATCGATTTAGCTAGTCCTTTTGTTAATGCAATCTCAACAAAAATTATTGGTTCATCTTCTAATGCTGGATGAAAATAAGCAAAAAATCTTCTATTTTCTCCTAATCTAATTTTCAATTCATTCATGTCTTTCATTGAATGAACTTTTTCATATTTTAATAATTTTTCTAATATTGCAGCTTTTGTATCCCAAGTAATTTTTCTTAATTTTAAAAATCCAGGATTGAACCAGTTTTTAAATATATCAATCAAATCATAATCTAATTCTTTTAATTCAGGATTTTTTAATAAAAACACTTGTAAATCTTCTCTTAAAGAAACAATCTCTGCTGTTCCATTTGGTGCCATATTTAATCTAACAAATAATTCTTTTCTAGTACCCGATGTAATTCTTGATAAATTTAAAATTGATCTGCTATTTTTATTTTCGGTATAATCTTTAATGGCATTGTCAATATTTACTGTATCAGGTTTATATTTTTCATTTACTTGAAGTAAGAATTTTAATTTATCTTCGTGAGATAAATTATGATATCTAAAAAGAATATCCCTTGCCAATGTAATTCCAAATGCTGCTCCTTTAGATGATAACAGGTCATCGCATAACTCAATCAGGTCTCTTTTTTTAGAGAATTTTTTTAATGATTTTTTCTCTAAAATTTTTTGACCAGCATCAGCAATCGTCTCGAATATTCTTTTTATATTTAACATGGTGTTTTTTATATATTAAAAACCTAAACTTTTACCCATTATTTTGTCAGGTAGCCAAGTTACAATCTCAGGAAAAATGCATAAAATAAGTATAGCTAAAGCCATAATTATCATAAATGGTATCGATCCCTTTAAAATTTCTGACAAACTAACATCTGGTGTTATCCCTTTGATTATATAAAGATTTAATCCAACGGGAGGGGTAATAAGACCAATTTCCATATTAATTGTAAATACAATTGCAAACCAATACGGATCAAATCCCAGTTGAGTTATAACTGGCAATAATATTGCTGAAGTCATAACAATCACGGCAACTGGAGGTAAAAAGAAACCTGCAATCAAAAGAAATATATTTATTAAAATAAATACCACCCATTTATTAGAGCTCATCTCTACCATGCTTTGGGCTAAGGATTGAGTTACGTAAAGTTGTGATAATGTAAATGCAAAAAGATAGGAAGCCGCGATGATAAACATTATCATCACACTTTCTTTCATAGAAACTTTAACAATATTCCATATTTTTTTTGGTTGGTAAATTTTGTAGACGACTGCAATCAAAACAAAAACTAAAAAGGCTCCAACCCCTGAAGCCTCTGATGGAGTAGCAACACCACCATATAAAACATATAAAACACCAGCAATGATTGCTAAGAAAGGAAGTATCCTTGGCAGAACTTCAATTTTTTCTTTGAAAGTTGGAGGTGTTCTATTCTTTAGAGCTTTAGCTGAGTCTTTATCAATAAAGTAACTGTGTATCAGTGCCCAGATAGCGAACATACCTGCAAGCATAAATCCTGGTATCAATCCGCTTAAAAATAATCTTCCAATTGATGTTCCAGTTGCAATTCCATATACAATTAAAACAATACTTGGAGGTATTAAAACTCCCAATGTTCCACCAGCTGCTATAGTTCCTGTTGCAATTTGATCTGAGTATCCTCTTTTTCTCATTTCAGGAATTCCCATAGTGCCAATTGCAGCACAGGTTGCAGGACTTGATCCACTTAGTGCAGCAAAGATTGAACAAGCTCCTATATTAGAAATAACCAAACCTCCAGGTACCCTCCATAACCATCTGTCCAATCCTGTATATAAATCTTTTCCTGCTGGGGAATTAGCAACTGCCATCCCCATTAATATAAACATTGGTATTGAAAGTAAGACAAACGAATTTAATCCCGCATAGAAAGTTTCAGCAAAAACATCTAGCATTTGGAAACCTTCGAAAGCAACTAATAGAGCTATTGATACAAAGCTTAAACCAAAAGCAATTGGTATTCCGGAAAATAATACTATCAAAGTAAAAACAGCAACGATTATTGCAATTATTAATGGATCCATTAGTTATTATCCTTTTCGTCTGTAAGCTTAATAATCTCTGCTATATATTGTAAAATCATTAATGCAGCACCTATCATCATTGACGAATATGGTACCCACAAAGGAGGATCCCAAACAGTTCCAGTTGAGTAATTTTTAGTAAACGCTTCCTCAACCATTAAAAAACCAAAATAAAATAAAATTAAAAAGAATAATAAACTGACTAATGAGGTAAAAATTTTAAGTCTTAAAATATTTTTTTTTGATAAAAAATCGTAAATCCACTCCATGCTGACATGAGCTTTTTCACTTAAAACATAAGCACTACCTATAAATGTTGAAGCAACTAGAAGCATTGTAACTAGCTCAGTTTGCCATGTTATTGCTCTTTGAAAAAAGTATCTTTCAAAAACTAATTCTACAATTACAAGAATTGATAACAGTAAAGCTAGAACTGCAAAAGCTCCACAAGCTCTTGCAATATAATCACAGAATTTTAAGTATTTTTCTTTCATAAAAAAAACCCCTACTTACAGAGAATAAATAGGGGTTCTTTATATATTATTTTATTTAACTGCTAAAGCCATTTCCATTAGCTTATCGCCACCTGGAACTTTTTCAGCAAAAGCTTTGTGAGATGATTTTATTGCAATATCAACCCATGCAGCATGATCATCAGCATCCATATACACTAATTTAACACCTGCAGCTTTGTATGCTTCCTCAAACTTTTTATCTAAGTTTTCTACTTGAGCTGTCATATATTTCTCAGCAACTTTACCTGCTTTCATTAAAGCCACTTGTTGGCTAGAATTTAAAGCATTGTAGCTTTTCTTAGACATTAAAATTGGCTCATACATAAACCATAAACCAAATTTTCCTGGAGGAGTTGCGCATTTTACTTGTTCATAAATTTTGTAACTTACAAAACTTCCTGAACTAGTATTTGCACCTGTTAATACACCAGTTTGTAATCCAGTATAAATTTCAGATGATGGCATACTTTGAATACCTGCACCAGCAGCTTCTAACATTTGGTTGAAAGCTTTTCCTGCAGCTCTCATCACTTGTCCTTTAGCATCACTTGGATTTTTGATACATTTAGTTTTTGATGCGAAACCACCACCTAACCATGCATCAGATAGTACTACAACACCAGCATCACTAATTATTTTTTTTATCTCAGTCATCATTGGACCTTTATTAAATCTCAATGCATGCTCATGATTTTTTACAGTTCCTGGCATTAATGTAGCATCAAACTCTGGATGGAATTTTGATGCATAAGCTAATGGGAAAGCAGAAATATCTAATTGACCTGTAGTCATAGGTTTCCACTGTTCTTTTGGCTTATAAAGTGACTTAGCTGGATAAATTCTAATTTCTAAATCAACGTTTGCTTTTTTTACTTCATCGGCAATAATTTGTACCATTTCATGACGAGGGTCAAAAGAGCCATCAGCTCTTGGTGTTCCTGGCCATTGGTGACTTGCTTTTAATGTAACTGCATATGCAGATCCTACTATTGAAAAAGCTATAATTATTGAAGACAAATATAATGTTATTTTTCTTAACATAGTTTTCCCCTTTTTATTTATATGATGATATTAAATTGAACTTGAGCAGAAGAGTCAATATAAGGAAATGACGTACTTATTATGGATGGTCCTTTAAAAAATTTATTAGTTGTTGATCTTACTAGGGTTTTAGTAGGTCCGTATTGTACAATGATTTTATCTGATCTCGGTGCACGTGTAATTAAAGTAGAAGCACCAGAAATTGGTGACGATTCAAGAAAGTTTGGACCTTTTGTAAAAGACTATTCAGCATATTTTATGTCGCTGAATAGAGGAAAAGAGAGTATTGCTCTTAATCTAAAAAATGAAGATGATAAAAAAATCTTTGATAAAATTTTAGCAAAAGCAGATATTTTAGTAGAAAATTTTAAACCAGGTACATTAGAAAAATGGGGATATGGTTGGAAAGATGTAAGCAAAAAATATCCAAAATTAATATATGCATCTGCATCTGGTTTTGGTCAAACTGGACCTTTAAAAGAATTACCCGCTTATGACATGGTCGTTCAAGGAATGGGTGGACTGATGAGTGTTACAGGTCATCCAAATAGTGAACCAACAAGAGTTGGAACATCAATTGGTGATATTACAGCAGGCCTTTTTACTGCAATTGGAATTAATGCAGCTTTGTATGATAGACAAAAGACAGGCAAGGGAATGTTTATTGATGTTTCAATGTTAGACTGCCAAATTGCGATTTTAGAAAATGCAATTGCAAGATATTTATCTAAAAATGAAATTCCTAAACCTATGGGATCTAGGCATCCTTCAATCGCTCCGTTTGAGGCATTTAAAACAAAAGATAGTTATATAATTATTGCTGCAGGTAATGATAAATTATATGAAAAACTTTGTGAAGTATTAGGAATACCTGAAATGGTGAGTGATAAAAGATTTAATACTAATTCTCTTAGATGTGAAAATATGAATGAACTAAAATCAATTTTTGAAAGTAAACTTTCTTCAAAAAATACTTCTGAATGGGTAAATAAAATGGAAAAATTAAAGATACCTTGCGGACCAATATTCAATATTAAAGAAGCGGTAGAAAATCCTCAAGTCGAAGCAAGAAACATGATTGTTAAAGCTTATCATAAAGTAGTTGGTGATTTTAGATTAGCAGGCAATCCTATAAAAATGTCTTCATACGAAGATAAAAGTACTAGAGGGGACATTCCTGATCTTGATGAACACAGGGAACAAATATTAAAAGAGTTTTCTTAATTAAGAATTATTTTCTTCGTCGTTTACGTTCTCTGAAACTTGTTCTTCTGCTTCTGAAACCTGATCTAGTGAAACGTCATCATTTTCTTCAGCTTCACTTGGAGCTTCTACATTAACATCAGGTTGAGCTGATGGTGATAATTCAGCAAGATCTTCTTTTGAAACTTGAATTTTTTCAGGGATTTTTCTAGCTCTTTTAGAAGGAAGAATTGGTACACCACTTTTTGAAATTTCACCTTTATATTGATTCTCAAAATCATCACCAATATCTTCGTCTTCTTCAGCAGTATCGTCAATTTGTTCTACATGTTTTCTTAGTTTGTAAACTGCAGCTTCGGTTAAATCTGGAACTTTAATTGTTTCTTCAGCTATTTCTCTTAAAGCAATAACTGTGTGCTTGTCGTTGTCTCTATCTAATGTAGGTTCAATTCCTGAATTAAGTTGAGTAGCTCTTTCTTTAGCAACCAAAACTAATTCATAAGGGCTATCTACTTTGTCAATACAGTCTTCAACGGTAACTCTTGCCATGGGCGATTAAATATACTCCAAGATCAACAAAATCAAGTATTTTTACACTAAAATTGGATTTAATTTTTTTCTAACTAAAAAAAGAAGAATAAAAGAAATAAGTATATAAAGTGCAGATATTATAGCAATTTTCTCAATTGAAAATCCAATATCAATTAATATTCCAAAAAGAGCTGTTCCGAAAGCTGTTGAAAAAACCATAAGAGCAGTGGTCAAAGCCTTAATAGATCCAATATGCTTTACACCATAAACTTCAGCCCAAGTAGAAGACCCCAAAACGTTTGCTAAACCATTTGATATTCCAATTAAACCTAAAAATATAAATGCAGTAAATTGCGCATCAAAATAAATAATTACAAATGTCGATAGAAATAAAGGAATATTCATAAATATTAAAAGTTTTCGACTTGTGAATTTATCAATTAAAAAACCAGATATTAAAAGTGTAATTACTGAAAATACTGAATAAGACATGAAAGACTGCGCAATTACAAATGGTCCCCAGTTTTTTGATTCAGTAATAAATGATTGATAAACAAATACACCAGTTGCAATCCAAGGCATGGCCAGCATATTCATGCTCACGATATAAAATTTATAATCTTTTATCACTTCAATTCTTTTCCATTGCTTAATATTTTCCTCTTTAAATTCTTCACCTCCAGTGCTTTCTCTTGTATCAAGTTTAACAGTTCGAACTAAAAAGAACGAAGCTATAGGTAAAAATATTAAAATTAATATTGCAATTACTGTCCAAATATTTTGCCAAGTTGTTAATGACAACAAAAATACCATTAGAACAGGTAAAATAAATTCAGCACTAGACAAACCAAACCAGCAAATACTTAATGCCCTACCCCTAGATTTTGTAAAATATCTTGAAACAGTTGTTGTTGCAGTATGAGACATCATTCCCTGACCTGAAAATCTCATTAAAAAAATTGCAATGAATAAAAAAACTATAGATGAAATTTTTGAAAAGAAAAAACAAGAAAACGACAAAAGTAATGTTACATAGATTGCAAATCGGAAAATATTTATATCATCAATTTTCTTTCCAACCCAAATAAGTAATAAACTACTGCACAATGTTGCAGATGCATATATTGAGCCAAATTGTCCATGTGTTATCGATAGTGTCTCTCTAATACTTGTATTGAATATTCCAAGAAAAAAACTCTGTCCAAAGCTTGAAAAAAATGTAAATATAAATCCAAATACAATTACTTTTAAACTTAAATTTTTAAACATAAAAAAATATGGCTTCTAAAGTTGCTTTCATAGGTCTTGGTGTAATGGGTTATCCAATGGCAGGATATATATCAAAAGCAGGAAATAATGTAACTGTTTTTAACAGAACAAAATCAAAAGCAGAAAAATGGATTGGTGAATACAAAGGTAATATGGCTGATACACCATCTGAAGCTGCTAAAGATGCTGATTTTATTTTTACGTGTGTTGGAAATGATGATGATTTAAGACAAGTCTCTTTAGGTGATAATGGGTTATTTCACAATGCTAAAGAGGGATGCGTATATATAGATAATTCAACAGTCTCTGCTGAAATTTCTAGAGAACTTTATAAAGCAGCAAAAGATAAAGGATTTGGTTTTTTAGATGCTCCTATATCTGGAGGACAATCAGGTGCAGAAGGTGGGATATTAACTGTTATGGTTGGTGGAGATGACAGTGATTTTAAAAAAGCAGAGCCAATAATTGATTGTTATAGTAAAAAAGTAACTTTGATTGGACCATCAGGTAGTGGACAATTAACTAAGATGGTTAATCAAATGTGTATAGGAGGTTTGGTTCAAGGTTTATCTGAAGCAGTAAATTTTGGAATTAATGCAGGTTTAGATATGGATAAAGTTATGGAAACTATTTCAAAAGGTGCAGCTCAGTCATGGCAAATGGAAAATAGATATAAAACTATGGTTGCTGATAAATTTGATTACGGATTTGCTGTAGATTGGATGAGAAAAGATTTAAAAATTTGTATTGAAGAAGCAAAAAGAAATGGTTCACCTGTACCAGTAACTGAAATTGTTGATGGTTATTATGCTGAAGTTCAAAAAATGGGTGGAAACCGTTGGGATAGCTCAAGTTTAATAGCTAGATTAAAAAAGAAAAAGTAATTGTGTCTACTACTGTTCCCTACTACGAGGATTTTTCCGAAATAAAAAAGAAAATTTGGTTAATGTTAACTGATGCAGTTACTAATAGATCCTCACCTTTTAGAATACCTGTTTTTTCATGCGGGAGTGAGAATGAAATCGAGAGTAGAATTGTTGTTCTTAGAAAATCAGATGAGCAAAATAATTTAGTTCAATTTCACAGTGACATTAGATCTGATAAAATTAAAATATTAGAAAAAAACCCAAGTTCATCGATGTTATTTTATGATAAAGATGAAAAAATACAGGTTAGATTAAAAGTTGAAGCAATTATCAATCACAATAATGATATAACAAAACAATCTTGGGAAAAAACTCAACATATCAGTCGAAAATGTTACTTAGTAGATAATGGACCAGGGACAGAGTCTGATATTCCAACATCTGGTTTAAAACCTGAATTAGATAATTTTGATTACACAAAAGAACAAAGTGAAGAAGGATATAAAAACTTCACTGTTATACAGTGTAAAATTAAATCTATTGAGTGGTTGTATTTAGCTGCAAAAGGTCATCGAAGAGCTAGATTTGACATTGATAATAGTAAAGATACTTGGTTGGTGCCATAATGAAAAAATTTGAAGCTATGGTTTTGTCATGTATGGATCCAAGGTTTCAGCCAAAAGTATTTAATTATTTAAAAAAAAAGAAATTAACTGGAAAGTATAGCTCATTTACTATTGCTGGATCAGCCATTGGTGTAACCTCTAAAAAATTTAAAAAATGGCAATCAACCTTTTTAGATAATTTATCAACTTCAATAAAGTTACATAATATTAATAAATTAATTGTGATTAATCACGAAGATTGTGGAGCGGCTAAAATAGTAAATGGGGGAAAAAAATTTAATTCAGTTATAGAAAAGAAAATACATAAAGATTCATTTAAAAAAATTAAACTAATTTTAAATAAAAAATTTCCTAAATTAGAACTATCTTTTAAAATATTATCACTAAGAGATTAAAATCTTTAACTAAAAATATTTTTCTCGTTTTGGTTAATTTGTTTAATTAATAATTTACTTTTTCTAAAATATTACCTTCAACACCTAAAAGATAATAACCTTGGCTATCTTTACTAAAATTTCTCGTAGAGCAACTTGGACCAAATCTTGTCTTCCAATTATATCTTCCAGCATCTTTTAGTTTATTTATGATTTTTAAATAATTTGGATGTTTATATTTTCCAAGCTCAAATAAGCAAAAAATTTTATACGGATCATATGGATTTTCTCTAGTAGGTGTTATGTAAACTGAGTCCATAAATTGTGGACACATCTCTATATCGTGCGCATAGATTTTTCCAATTCTAGGATTACTAGGATCTACTGAATTTAACATTAACCTTGAGTCTCTGTTCGTATAATGATTATTTTTTATTCCTGGTATACAATTTGTCCCCATTCCTTGGGTATGAAGTAATTCATGCAATGCAATTGCGGCTTTTCTTTTGTCAGTACTAACAGATTTATTTCGTAAAAATATTGAACCAAACCCTACTCCTGCCTCTCCACCGTCGACACTATTGATATCAGCGAAATTAAAATAAATTTTTTTATTATTTGTTTGACCTTTTTTTTTATATAAAAAAGGTGTTATGCTATTGTTGGCGTATTTATGAAGATTTTTAAAGTTTTTATCCATTCTTATAAAAGTAATATCTAATTTTCCATCTGATCTATAATCTAACTTATATTTACGTGGAACCTTGTCGCCTTTTTTGTTTTTACTTGTAGAAATTTCCATCCATTTATTTGCCATTAAGATAATTTTTTCCATTTTCCCATTAATATCTAATTCTCTATCTTCACTATCTTTGGCTAATAGATAATTAAAATGAATTTGATAATCATCATTTACATCAGGTTGATCCTCAAAAAATCTCCCAGGTTTTTTATCATTTTCATCAATTTCCAAATTCACATTTGCACTTGCAACGGGTTCATCAATATTTGTCCAAACAATTTTGTCGTCAATTGCAAACAAAAAACATTCATTTTGAGTGTACTTTTTTGCTCCTTTCATACATCTTTTGTATGCTTGTTCATGTGCTTTATCATTTATTTCTTTTACAATTTTAAATCCAGTTGCCCATCCTCCTTCACTTGTTGATCCATAAAAAATTAATTTTTGTTTCTTTTTTTGAGATTTCTTAAGTTGTTTTTTGTACCATTCTTCAAAATCATTCCAATAATGAATCTCTCCTGAACCTGGGACTTTAATTTCTGCAAAAATATTGTTTGATAAAAATAAGAAAAATAAAATTAAAATTAATTTTTTCATAAACCTCTAACTATTATATTGGTGCCCTCAGAATTATCGAGTCTTATTTGTTTGATTGGTTTGTACTCTTCAGAATTGTACCATTCTAATGCTTTTTCATAAGAAGGAAATTTAAGAATAATAATTCTAGGAAATTTTGTCTCACCATCAAAAATTTGAAATTCACCAGCTCTTACTAAAAATTCTCCACCAAATTTTTTTACAATTGGATTAACTTTTTCAATGTACTCTTTATAATTTTCTGGATTAGTTACTCTTAATTGTGCAATTACATACCCTGCTGGCATATTAAAAAACTGTTTTGACGTATCTTTTCCAATTATCTTGGTAATGTTTTGCGTTCTCTGTAATTTTACTTATCTCATCATCAGTAAGTTTTCTTACCACTCTTCCTGGAGCTCCAACTACTAATGAGTTGTCTGGAATTTCTTTGTTTTCAGTTATTAATGCTTTTGCACCAATGATGCAGTTTTTACCTATTTTTGCATTATTTAAAATGACAGCTCCAATACCTATTAAACTATTGTCTCCAATTGTACATCCATGGAGCATAACGATATGACCGATAGTTACGTCTTTACCAATTCTTAAAGGGCAACCTGGGTCAGTATGCAAAACGCTACCATCTTGAACATTTGAACCTTCTCCAACATGAATGTTTTCATTATCTCCTCTAATTACAGCATTAAACCAAACACTGGAGTTTTTTTCTAATGTGACATCTCCAATAATAGTTGCATTTGGCGCTACCCAATTTTCGCCAGAGTTTTTTGGTTTTTTATCTTCCAAATCGTAAAACATAATTTATATATTATTACATTATGCCTATTAAAACACCAGTATGTGATTTTGGAAAAAAAGCAGAAAACTTTGAATTAAAATCTACAGAGAACAAATTAATATCTTTAAATGATA
This sequence comes from uncultured Pelagibacteraceae bacterium, assembly GCA_902539195.1. Taxonomy (GTDB): domain Bacteria; phylum Pseudomonadota; class Alphaproteobacteria; order Pelagibacterales; family Pelagibacteraceae; genus Pelagibacter. The sequence continues at coordinate 14,551 of CACBHZ010000007.1, forward strand.
TCAAAGGTGAAAATGGAACGTTGATAATGTTTATTTGTAATCATTGTCCATACGTAAAAGCAATCATTAGAGATGTGGTAGAGGACTGTACTAAGCTTAGTGATTTAGGAATAAATTCAGTTGCAATATGCTCTAATGATCCAATTAATTATCCAGAAGACTCTTTTGAAAAAATGATTGAATTCGCAATTAAACATAAATTTAATTTTCCTTACCTAATTGATGAAACGCAAGAAATTGCAAGAAAATATGATGCTGTATGTACTCCAGATTTTTTTGGTTATGATAAAGATTTTGGTCTTCAATATAGAGGAAGAATAAGAGAATTAAGAGAACTAAAGCCTGTAAGATCTGGAGATAGTGATTTATTCATCTCTATGAAACAAGTTTCAGAGACAGGTAAAGGTCCTGAAGAACAATTCCCAAGTATGGGTTGTGGTATAAAGTGGTCATCTAATTAATGTATTTAATAATAACTAGAACTTTCCCTCCTGAAGTTGGTGGTATGCAAAATCTGATGTGGGGATTAGCGAGATCTTTATCAAAACTTGATTTGGTTAAAGTTTTTGCCGATTATCATGAAGATCATAAAAAGTTAGATGATAAAGTTTCATTTACGATTGAAAGAGTTAGTGGAGTTAAATTATTAAGAAAATATAGAAAATCTCTACTAATAAATGAATATTTAAATGAAAATAAAAATGTAAATTGTATCATTGCAGATCACTGGAAAAGTTTAGAACTTATAAAATCCCCAAAAAAGAAAATATGTCTAATTCATTCTAAAGAAATTAATCACCCTAAAGGATCAAGATTAAACAAAAAAGTTTTAGAAGTTTTAAATAATGTTGACCATGTGGTGGCAAACTCAAACTTTACGAAAAATTTAGCGGTAAACCTTGGAGTTGAAGAAAAAAGATTAATAGTCATAAATCCAGGTGTAGATCCTGTTGAAGAAATTCCAAAAGATGACCTTAAACAAGCAGAAGAAATGCTAAAAGGAAAAAAACAAAGGCTAATTACTGTCTCAAGGTTTGACAAAAGAAAAAATCACGAAAAAGTTATAATGGCTATTCGGAATTTAAAAGAGAAATATCCTGATATTACTTACACTTGTATAGGATACGGAGATGAAGAGGAAAATTTGAAAAAATTAGTTATAGAACTAAAACTTGATAAATATGTAGTTTTTTTAAGTGATATCTCTAATGAATTAAAAAATGCATTAATTGCAAAGTCCAATATTTTTATAATGCCCTCAATAATTCACAAAACTTCAGTTGAGGGCTTTGGAATTTCTTTTATTGAGGCTGCACAATATGGGATCCCATCTATAGGTGGCAAAGATGGTGGTGCTTCTGATGCAATAGTTCATAATAAAACAGGATTAATTTGCGATGGTAACAGTCTAGATGATATTTATTCAAGTATAGATAATTTATTTGAGGGAAATAAATATATTGAATTTGGAAAAGAATGCAAAACACACTCTGAAAATTTTCTTTGGGACAAGATAATTGAAAACTACAGAAGAATCTTATAAAATTCAAATATGTTAGATAAATTTAATGGAATAATTTTTTTTAGTATTTTTGTTGTTCATTTTATCGTTTACGCCGTTTATGCTTTTAGAACTGTAATTGCAACAAAGTCATTTTTAGATCAATACAATATAGATCATTCTGCAGCTGTGATGGTTAGATTTTTTGGAGCACCGTTTATTGCATCAGTTTTAGTAGCACTATACATAATGTTAATTAAAGCAGATGGTTTGGCAGGAACGTGGGGTTTCTTTACATTAATTTTTGCTCAAAACGTTTTATATTTTTTAATTGGGATATATACAATTTATATCAATAAGCTTGGACATAACGAAAAAACAAATAGTGAAGGTGTCATTGCATCAGGAATTTTAACAGTGCTAAGTGGAATTCTTTGCTACGGTCTAGCTGATAAAATTTATATTTAACTTTTTTTTCTAAAAGTTGAAAAAATTTGCCAACCAACAATTGTGATTGTGATCAATAATATTATTAGTGTTATAGGCCTATCCCATAAAAAGTTAGGTGAACCATCACTTATTAAAAGTGATCTTCTCAATGTTTCCTCCATTAACCCCCCAAGTACAAAAGCTAATATTAAAGGTGGCATGGGAAAATCATAGAGCCTTAAAAAAGTTGCAACTACAGCAATTCCTATCATTAAAAAAATATCAAAATTGTTAAATGACATTAGATATATTCCTGTTACTGAAAAAAATAAAATTAAAGGAATTAGGTAATTTCTAGGTACTGCTAAAATTCTAGCTATATAAGGAATTAAAGGTAAATTTAAAATTAAAAGCACGACCATACCAATGTACATTGACATGATAACCGACCAAAAAATTTCAGGGTTAGTTTGATAAAGTCTTGGTCCTGGCTGAATACCAAACCCTAAAAGAGCTCCAAGCATGACTGCAGTTGTACCACTTCCTGGAATTCCTAATGTTAGCAATGGAACAAATGAACCAGAGCAAGCTGCATTATTTGCAGTTTCTGGTGCTGATAAACCATGAACACTACCTTTTCCAAATTTTTGTTTTTCTTCTTCATTTACATAATTTCTTTCCATTCCATATGCTAAGAAAGATGCAATTGTTGCGCCTGCTCCAGGTAAAACACCAATTAAGAAACCAAGTATTGAGGATCTAGGTATTGTTTTGGCCATTTTGATGGTTTCCTCTTTATTTACTTTAATTGATCCTAATTCTGTTAATGAGATTTGTTTTGCCGCTCTATTTGGATCTTTCCCTCTAAAAATAATTGTAAGCGCTTCACTCATTGCAAATGTAGCCATGACAATTAAAACAAAGCTTATTCCATCAGTTAAATTCATATTGTTAAATGTGAACCTTGTAATATCTGACAATGAATCTTGACCAACTGTTGCTAACATTAATCCTAAAACTACCATCATCATTGCTTTTAAAAACTGTCCTTTAGATGAAAATGCAGAAATTGCAGTTAAACCTAAAATCATTAGTGCAAAATAGTCAGGTGACCTAAAAGCTAAACTTACTTTTGACAAACTGGGTGCTGCAACTAATAAAAATATTGCGGAAATAGTTCCACCTGCAAATGAACTATAGGCTGCAATAGCTAAAGCTTTTCCAGCTTTCCCTTGTTGTGCCATCGGATAGCCGTCAAAAGCAGTAGCAACAGTCCCTGGTATTCCAGGTGCATTTAATAAAATAGAAGATGTAGATCCTCCAAATACCGCTCCATAATAAACACCTGCCATTAAAATTAAACCTGTTGATGGATCAAAGCCATAAGTAATTGGTATCATTAATGCGATTGCAGTCATTGGTCCAAGTCCAGGCAACATTCCAATTATTGTTCCAGCAAAACAACCAACCATCACCATTAAAATATTCGTTAATGATAGCGCAGTTGATAATCCAATTAGTATTCCTTCAATCATCCCATAACTCCAATGTATTTTAAAAAAGGATCACGAAGATAAATATTTAGTAAACCATGTAATAAATACATAAATGCAGCAACAAATGGAAATGACAAAATAAACATCAGTCCCCATCTTCTTTCACCTAAGAAATAATAAGACGCAAAAAGAAATAAAGAAGTTGATATAAAATATCCAATTTTTAAAATTAAAGCCGCATATATTAAAGAGATTATTATTAGATAAATTATACTTTTATAATCTAAGTGTTTGTGATTTACCTCTGTAGTAACTTTCTCAGGTAAAATTATTTTTAAACTCGATAAAATTATACCTACCCAACCTAAATATATTGGAAAAGTTTTAGCATTAAATGGTGCGTTCTCATCAAACGCAAATACTTGAATGTTGTATGCAGTGTATAGATAAAATACTGATAAAACTAAAAAAAGCAGTGAGATAAATTTTGTAGGACTTATTCTCACTGCTTTACATTTTTTAATAATCTATAAAGATTATATTACTCCAAGTTTTTTCATCAGAGCTGTCATTTCAACTGTTTGTTTTTCTAAGAACGCATCAAATTTAGAACCTGGGTTATAAATATTTACCCATGCATTTCTTTTTCTTACAGCTTCCCACTCTGGTGTTTTTTGAACATCGCCAAGCATTTTAGAGATTTTGTTATAGTCGCTCATGCTCATGCTTTTTGGTGCAAAGAAACCTCTCCAGTTTACAAACTGAACATCATATCCTTGCTCTTTTAATGTTGGAGCTTCTGGTGCATCACCTACTCTCTCAGGGGCAGTGATACCAATTATTCTTACTTGATCTCTAGCACCCATTACTTCACCTAAACCTGTTGAAAGTATTTGAGTTTCTCCAGATAAAAGTCCAGCAAGTGCTTTTCCACCAGCATCATAAGGAACATAAATCACATCATTTGGATTTGCTCCAGCTGCTTGGAAAGCTAACGCACCAATTAAGTGGTCCATGCTTCCTCTTACTGATCCACCAGCCATTTTAATTGATTTTGGATCTTTCTGATAATGATCAACTGCATCTTTGAAATTTTTGATTGGTGAATTTTTAGCAACAACTATTGCACCATAATCTCCAATTACACCTGCAATTGGTTTAACATCTTTATAAGATAATGTACCAGTTCCTTTTACATAACCTTTGTGTCTTGTAATAGATCTTAACACCAATGGTGTTGACTGAACTAAAACTGTATCTTTTGGAGCGTTATTGATTAGGTAAGCTAAAGCTTTACCACCTCCACCGCCTGACATATTTTCAAATGATGCACTTTTCAAAAAACCAGCTTTTGTTAATGCTTCTCCAGTACCTCTAGCAGTTCCATCCCAACCACCACCAGCACCGCCGCCAATTAAAAAATGTAATTTTTCAACTGCGAATGAACTTGTTGATGAAAACAGAAGGAAAGCAGAGAATAAAACTGAAATAAAAGTTTTAATTAGTTTCATTATTTCCTCTCTTATTATATTTATGAAATCATCATTAAACATAAGTTATAAATTTTAGTCAATGCTCAAATATAATCTTTCAAAAAATATTAAAGAATATTTCCTAGCTTTAATAGGTAGTTATAGGGCTCTATTTATAGGACTTATCGGTGGATACCTAGGCACATTAATTAATTTACCTTTACCATGGTTATTGGGCTCTTTAGGTTTGAATTTGTGTTTTGCTTTTACTAATTATAAAATAGTATTTCCAACTAAATTATTAAATCCTATATTTTTGATCGTTGGTATAATTCTTGGTGGAACTTTAAACATAACACTGTTGTATAAAATTGATTTATGGATTTTTTCATCTTTAGCAATGTTAATCTGTACAATAGTCAGCACTATTCTTGCCGGTTATTATTTTTTTAAAGTTTGTAAATTTAGTAAATTCATTTCAGTTTTGGCAGCTCTTCCAGGTGCATTTGTTCCAATATCTGCTGCTTTATTAGAATTTGGTAAAAGTAAAAATGATAAAGGTGTTTTGATACCCCAAGCCACTAGAGTTATATTTATCGTAAGTTTTGTTCCTATTTTTTTTATAAATAATTTAGGGTTCTCTGAAATGACAGGTTACAATTATGAAAATATCTATAACGGAAGATATTTTTTAGAAATATTATTTTTATTAATAATCTGTTTCATTTTTGCAAACATCTTAAAAAATTATAAAATTCCATCACCTACTTTAGTTGGTGCGATGGCTTTATCTGGTGCTTTTTATACCTTTGAAATAATTAATGCTAGATTCCCAGATGCATTTATAAATATTGCATTTATATTTCTTGGAACAGCTTTGGGCACAAGATTAAATGGATTAAAAATTAAAGAATTATTATTTTTTATATTTCATGGAATAATTGTTAGTTCAATTTTAGTTATTGTTGCAATGATAACTGCTTATTTACTCACTTATATAGGGTTTGAATTTATCCCAACTTTTTTAAGTTTTGCTCCTGGAGGAATTCATGAAATGGTCGTTATTAGCGTTGCTTATAACATTGATCCAATATTTGTAAGCTACCATCATTTTTTAAGAATTTTTATAATAGTTTTATGTTTACCTTTTTTATTATCAAAATTTAGAAAAACTAATTAATGGCTTCTTGCATTCTTTGAAATACTTTATCTGCAGAAAGTTTGGTCAAATCTGAAACTTGAATTGCTTTAAAATATTCTCGCTCAATACTAACTTTTTTTGCAGTAGTATGCGATCCAAACAAAACCAATCCTTTTACATTTAAATGAGCCGCCATATGTGCTGGCCCAGTATCATTAGATATAACAAAATAACTTTCTTTTATTAATGATGAAAGTTGAGAAATGTTGAGTGCTTTATCATTATCTAATATAATATTAGCATCAATATCATTAGCTAATTTGATTTCATTAGGACCGGGAGCAATTAAAATTTGGATTTCATCTCTAAAAGTAGATTTAATTCTTTTTATCAATTCATTGTAATATGGCCATCTTTTTATAGTTAAATGAGATGATGAAAAAGGGAATAAAATTAAATATTTGTTTAAGTTATATTTTTTTTTGATTTCTGAAATATCCTCACAGCTCCAAGAAAAGTCTGGTTTAGTTACGTGATTGGTTTTAATTCCAGAAACATTTAATTGATGTTCAAAGCGGTTTAGTACAGTGTCTTTATCGAAATCAATCTTACTAGTTCCGTCAGGAAGTGTTGTTTCTGTTGATGACCAAATATCTGACGTTGCTTTTGGAAAGAGAATATTTTTATAAAAACTAGTTCTTTTAGAATTTTGAAGGTCGTAAACTTTAATAAATTTATATTTTTTTATCTTTCTCATTAATAAATATAAATAAATTAAGTTAAACCTAGAGAGTCGTTTATCTAAAATGACATCAGTTATATTTGGATTTTTTTTTAATAAATCATAATAAGGTTTGGTTGATAGTATATAAAGATTATCATTTGGATGGTTATCAGATATATCTTGAATTGCACCACTTGCTTGGGCTATATCACCTAAAGATCCATGTTTTATAATAAGTATATTAGACATATTTTTAACAACTTAACATAATATAAATTTATATGAATAAAATTTTAGTAGAAGTATCAGTTGGAGAATTACTAGATAAAATTTCAATTTTAGAAATTAAATCTAAAAAAATTAAAGATCCTGAAAAACTAAATTTCATAAATGATGAATATAAAATTTTAAAAGATCAATTAAATACAAATATTAAAAATTACAGTGAAATTGAAAGTTTATATAACTCACTAAAAGAAATTAATTCAAAGCTTTGGGTAATAGAAGACGATAAAAGATTATGTGAAAAAAATTCTGATTTTGGTGAAAAATTTATTAAATTGTCAAGAGATGTTCATTTCCTAAATGATGAACGGGCAAAATTAAAATTAGAAATAAATAATAAAACTGGTTCAAAAATTAAAGAAATTAAAGAATACACAAAATATTAGTTTTATTCCCAGTCAAATCTTTGAAAAGAGTCAAATATTTTAAAAATACCTTGTGACCATTGATTACAAACTTTTGAAAATTCAGGGTCATTCATATTTAAACATTTAAGTGATGCTATTTTGATTTCATCTTTTTTTATCACAGCAAAGTCTATTGGTGGACCAACAGTTAAATCACTTTTTAATGTCGAGTCCATTGATATCAGCGCACATCTCGATGCATCTCCGATTGAGACTTTTGGTGTGATTACTCTATCTAAAATAGGTTTTCCATATTTTACCTCACCTATAACTAAATATGGTTTGCTATCCGCTGGACGAATATAATTGCCTTGAGGGTAAACTAAATATAACTCTGGTGGTTGATCTTTTATTTGACCGCCTACAATAAAAGTTGAACCTAGTAAAACGCTATCAGTGTTAATTCCTTGAGGAGATGAATGTTCAATATTGAGAGAACCTATGTAGGAGGCAATTTGTTCAAAATCACTACAGGTATTTAAATTCATAATACCTGTTTCGCTTTTTAAATCTTTTTTTATTGAATTATAAACTGCTTGAGAAGTCCCAAGATTTCCTGATGTAACAATTACTATTGTTCTATCTCCAATATCGTGTGTAAGCATTTTAGAATATATATTTACATTGTCTAATCCTGCATTTGTTCTGGAGTCTGATGCAAAAACTAGTCCTGTCTCTGTTTTAATGCCAATACAATAAGTCATATTAAAATTAACTATTTAAATTATATGTCATTACAATAAAACCCATTTATTTCATATCAGATATCGAATTTAATCATTTGCTTATTTAACTCTTATGTAAAAAAATTAAGTTAATATGTCTGATTTTTGGAAAAATTACGATTCTAAATCAACTTTTGATGGATATATCAGTAAAGAGAAGAAGTTGAGAAGTCATGCAAAGATCATTGCAGGCATACTTGAAAAATATGGAAAAAAAAAATTACAAGAAATAGAAAAAAATTGTCAAAGTACAATAAGCGCTAGAGGAATAAATTTTAGAGTTTATGCTGCAAACAATAGAGCTGAAGAGAAAAAATGGCCTTTAGACATCATTCCTAGAATTATACCAAAAAGTCAATGGTTAAAGGTTGCAAAAGGACTTGCACAAAGAGTTAAGGCACTAAATTTATTTATCGATGATGTCTACAATGCAAAAAAAATATTTAAAGACAAAGTAATACCTAAAGAATTAATTTTTAATTCTCCTTTATATTTAAAAGAATGTGAAGGTTTCTCCCCAAAACACAAAGCATGGTCAAATATATCTGGTATCGATCTTATAAAAAATATTGATGGAGATTTTTTGGTTCTAGAAGATAATTTAAGAGTTCCGTCTGGAGTTTCATATATGCTGGAAAATAGAATGGTTATGAGAGATATTTTTCCAGAATTATTTACAAGATATAAGGTCTCATCAGTTCATCAATATGCAAATAAATTATATAATTGTATGACAGAGTGTATTCCAAAGAAGACTAATAACCCGCACATGGTTTTATTAACACCTGGTATTTATAATTCAGCTTATTTTGAACATTCCTTTTTAGCGGAACAAATGGGAATAGCATTGGTAGAAGGAAAAGATTTATTTGTTGAAAACGATCACGTTTATATGAAAACTGTTAAAGGTCCTTTGAAGGTAGATTGTATATACAGAAGAATAGATGATAACTTTATGGATCCAAAAGTTTTTTTTAAAGGATCCTTATTAGGTGTGCCTGGCGTTTTCAAATGTTGGAGAAAAGGAAATGTTGGAATAATAAATGCTTTGGGAACGGGAGTTGCAGATGATAAAGCAGTTTATTCTTATGTTAATAAAATGATAATTTACTATCTAGGAGAACAACCAATTATTGATCAAGTTGAAACTCTTCTTTGTGGGGATAAAAAAAATAGAGAACACGTTATAGATAATATTTCTAAGTATGTTGTTAAACCCTCAAATGCATCAGGTGGCTACGGAATTATGATTGGTCCAAAAGCCTCTAAAGCAGAAAAAGAAGAAATGATAAAAAATATCAAAAAAAATCCAAGAAATTACATTGCACAACCATTAGAAATTCTTTCTACTGTTCCCACAATCACACCTGATAATATTGAACCAAGACATTTAGATTTAAGACCTTTTATTTTAACAGGTAAAACGACTTATGTTACAACTGGCGGATTAACTAGAGTTGCTTTAAAAAAAGGCAGCACAATAGTTAACAGTTCTCAAGGTGGTGGATCTAAAGATACTTTGATTGTGGATAGTAGAAATTAAATTAGACTTGGTATTATTTTTCTTAAATCCATGGAAAGCTTAGGATTAATTTTTGAATATATCACTCCCTTACCTAATTTTTTTAGTGCTAATATTTTTCCATCTGGTGAAATAATAGCCGTATGACCAAATGTTTCTCTTTTAGGAGTGTTTCTGCCAGTTTGAGCTGGTGCAAATATATAGCAAAAATTTTCAATCGCTCTTGCTCTTAAAAGTGTTAACCAATGTTTTTGTCCAGTAAACTTTGTGAAAGCTGAAGGAACAGCAATAAAACTCAAATTTTTTTTTGATAAACTTCTGTAAAGTTCTGGGAATCTTAGATCAAAACAGATTGTAAAACCTATTTTACCCCAGGGTAAACTGGCAGATACTAATTTATTTCCTGCTTTAAAAGTTTTGCTTTCTTTATGCTGCTCTTTATTCGGAATTTTAACATCAAACATATTAATTTTATCATAATATTTGACAATTTTTCCATTTGGTCCAACGAGTATAGATCTATTTCTGAGTTTGTTTTTAACCTTAACGCAAATTGATCCGAGTAAAATCCATTTCTTATATTTTTTAGAAACTTCTTTAATTTTCTTCAAAATTGGATCTTTATTCATTTCAAATGAATATTTAAAAAGTGTTTCTCTACTACTAGACATCAAAGAAGAAGTTTCAGGTGTAATAATTAAATCGGATTTATTTTTTATAGCTTGATTTACATATTTAAGAATATCTTTAAAATTATTTTCATAATTTTCTCCACTAGATAATTGTATGCATGCTATTTTCATGTTTGAAACCCATATTTTTTTTCTAAATATTTAATTACATTATGAATTATAAAAGTCATAAACAAGTAAATACCTCCTGCAACGATAAATACTTCAACAGGTTTAAATGTAGTCGAAATTATATATTTAGCTACACCAGTTAAGTCCATTAAAGTAACAGTGCTTGCTAGAGATGTGCCTTTAAGCATTAAAATAATTTCATTACCATAAGCTGGTAAAGATTGTTTAATTGCAATAGGAATTTGTATTTTTGTAAAAATAATTTTGGAAGGTATACCTAGGCTTCTTCCAGCTTCTAAATATCCTGGTTTTATAGTTTGAAAAGCTGATCTCAATATTTCTGATGTATATGCGCCAGTATTTAATGAAAATGCTATTATCGCACACCAATATGGTTCTTTTAAAACTACCCATAAAAAGGTTGTTCTTAAATATTCAATTTGACCTAATCCAAAATATATTATGAATATTTGAACCAATAAAGGTGTTCCTCTAAAAATATATGAATACCCATAAGCAAATTTATTAATCAACTTATTGTTATTCATTCTCAAGATTGCAAAACCTAATCCAATAAAAAGACCAAGAATTAGAGATACAGATAGTAGTTTAAGAGTAATCAAAGTTGCATTTAACAACTTTGGAAAACTACTAATCATTAATTCAATATCCATTAATAACCTTTGCTATATTTTATTTCTAATCTATTTAATAATTGCATACTTAAAAATGTAAGCATTAAGTATAGAACTGCTGCAAATGAGTAAAAAAATAATGGATCTCTAGTTGAACCAGATGCAATATAAGATTGTCTCATTATTTCAACTAAACCAGTTACAGAAATAAGTGAAGTATCTTTTAATGTAATTTGCCAAACATTACTTAAGTTTGGAATTGCTAATCTTAGCATTTGAGGCAAAATAATTTTAAAGAAGTAAATATATTTATTAAAACCTAAAACTTTTGCAGCTTCAAATTGACCTTTATCAATTGATTGTAGGGCTCCTCTAAATACTTCAGTTGAATATGCTCCCGATATTATCCCTATTGAAAATGAACCAGTTAAAAAAGCATTAATTTCGATGTAATCATTATAACCAAATATTGAAGCAACAAACATAATTGCTCCACTTCCACCAAAGAAAAATAAATAAATTACAAGAAGTTCTGGTACACCTCTAATAACTGTAGTGTACGCATTACCAATAGAATTAAGAAATTTATTATTAGATAATTTTAATGGAGTAAATAAAGCGGCAAATATAAAGCCAATTATCATTGCGGTTATAGAGACCGCAATTGTCATTAAGGTTGCAAAGAATAACTCGTCTCCCCAACCTTTGTCGCCAAAATATAGAAGTTCCATAATATAGGTGGCTAACTATAGCCACCCATAAATAATTTATTACATAGAAGCGTCAAAACCAAAATGTTTTATAGCAAGCTTACTTATAATGCCATCATCTCTAGCTTTATCAATTGCTGCATTAAAATCATTTAAAAGTTTAGAGTCACCTTTTCTAATACCTACGCCAACACCATTACCAAAATCTCCACCTGCAAATGTTGGTCCAGTTAATACAACTCCTTTACCAGATTTTTCTGCATAATCTGTAAACGCAACTGCTGCTGCTAGTGCTGCATCTATTCTACCAGCAGATAAATCTAAGTTTACTTCATCTTGAGTTTTGTAAGTTCTTATTTTTACATTACCCATTAAACCAGACTCTAAGAAGTTCTGGTGAATTGTTGCTGTTTGTACGCCAATAGTTTTACCTTTAAATGCTTTTGTCAAAACATCTAGTGTTGCTTGTTCATCAGCGCTTACATCAGATAAATTTATAGCTGACATTGTTTTAAGGCCTTCGTTTTTCGATCCTTTCATAACAGCTAGTGATGCAACTTCATCAGCATAACCTTGAGAAAAGTTTATTGTTTTCATTCTCTCGCCAGTTATTGACATTCCAGCCATGATGGCATCAAATTTTCTTGAGACTAAAGCTGGTATCATTCCATCCCAGTCTTGCTCAACAATAGTACAATCATGATTCATTATTTTACATAATTCATTTGCTAATTCGACTTCAAAGCCAATCAAATTTCCTGCTGAGTCTTTAGAATTCCAAGGTGGATAAGCACCTTCAGTTCCAATTTTAATTTGATCTGCAATTGAAGAAATTGTTAGGAATGATGATATTAAAATACCAAGTCCTAATACTTTTAATTTTTTCATTTTTTTTCCTCCAAAAATTTTAAGGATTATTTCATAAATTTATTGATTTAAAAAGAAAAATTAATGATTTATTGATGAGGAAAAATTCCAAGAGCAATCAAAGCTTGGTATATAAACTCTTGAAAGTTTTGTATTTCCAAAATTTTTGTTAAAAACATTTAACCAATTTTCGACTTGTTTTGGTTTTTTGTCTTGGCTTCCAACTTGAGCAGTAATTACACCTTTAGGTTTTAATATTCTTTCTAAAGATGACATATTTTTTGCAGCCAAATCTATACAAAATTGATCATCGTTAAGATCAACAAAGATTTGATCATAGGTATTATCTTTGACTGATTTTATGCTCTCAAATGCATCACCCCAAACACATTTAACTGAATTTTTTTCTGTAGCCTTTTCTCCTATCTTGCTTAAATGTTTATCACACACATCAACAACCTCAGGATCTAATTCATACCAATCTATAAATCCGAAATTTTGTGAAATACATTCTCTTGCTACACCACCGTCACCTCCACCAATAATTGCAGCTTTCTCTTTATTTGAATTTAAATTAAGACCAGAATTTACAAAGGTTGAGCTATATAAATGCTCATCACTCTCAGCAACTTGTATCTCATTATCAATAAATAAAGCTTTTCCAAACTGTTCTAAATCTAATATTTCAATATATTGTCCTACTTTAGATTTAAAATTTTCTAATACTTTATTTACAACATAAGATTTTTTTAATCCTGGTGAACTATAGTTATCATGATATAGATCAATCGTATCTCTGTTAAATTCCTTAATAATGATTTGTTTGTGTTCTATTTCTTCTTTAATTACTTTAAGAGCAACTGATGGTGAAACTTTACCACAAGTGAAAAAATCAAAGCTTATAATTTCATTTTCTGGGAAAGTATGAAAGCTTATATGGCTTTCTGCTAACAGAGCTACCAATGTAAAACCTTGAGGCTCAAATTTATATTTTGAAATCTTTAAAACTGTTACTTTTGCTAATTTTGCAATTTTATAAACTAACTTTTCATAAAATGAGGGATCATATTCTTTTTTGGTTCCAATGATATCTAGAGTTATATGTTCACCAACTTTTGTCACTTATTAACCTCTTTTATAATTTTTAGCTTTTTTTAAAACTTTATCCATTTCATTTATAGAAAGAATTTTTGGCTTTCCAAGCTTAAGAGCGGTTATATACTGTAAACTCAAATTTTCAACTTCTTGTGCCAATTCAAAAGCATTAGGTAAATTTTTATCAAATGCAATCTGACCGTGATTTGCAATCAAGCAGGCTTTTCTATTATTCAAAGCTTTTAAAATGTTTTTTGAAAGCTCTCTTGTTCCATAAGTTGCGTATTTCGCACATTTAATATCATTACCTCCCGCGAGTGCAACCATGTAATGAAAAGCTGGAATAGGTTTTTTGTGAACAGATAGAGCTGTTGCATTAGTTGAATGTGTATGAACTATTGCTTGAGCATCTTTCTTTTTGATATAAATATCTTGATGAAATCTCCATTCTGACGAAGGTTTATATTTTTTTTCATATTTTCCATCTAGACTAACAAACACTATATCTTTTACTTTTAGTGATGAGTATTTTTTTCCTGAAGGGGTAATAAGAAAACCATTGTTATGTCTGACTGATATATTGCCGGATCTTAAAGCTGATAATTTTTTGTCATTAAGCATTTTTGAAAACTTAATAACATCATTTTTCTTTTTATTAGTTTTTGAAGAGACCATTTAAACCTTCAGTAGAGGCTTCGCATATTCCTTTTTCTGTTATTAATGCTGTAACATATTTAGCTGGAGTTACATCAAAAGCCAAATTTAATGATTTACTTTTCTCTGGATAAATTAAAACTTTATCAACTTTATTATCTTTGTTAATTCCATCCACATGAGAAAGTTCTTTTGGATCTCTTTCTTCAATTGGAATATCTTTGGAGTTTTTTAAATTCCAATCTATCGTTGAACTTGGTAAAGCAACATAAAAAGGAACATTATTATCATGAGCTGCAAGAGCTTTTAAATATGTACCAATTTTATTGCACACATCTCCGTTAGATAATGTTCTATCTGTTCCAACGATACACATATCAACCTGTCCTCTTTGCATTAATATTCCACCTGTATTATCTGCTATAATTGTATTCGGAATTTCTTCTTCATTAAGTTCATATGATGTAAGGTTTGCTCCTTGATTTCTTGGTCTAGTTTCATCTACCCAAACATGTATTGGTATTCCTTTTTTATGCGCATGATAAATAGGAGAAGTTGCTGTTCCCCAATCTATTGTAGCTAACCAACCTGCATTACAATGTGTGAGAATATTTACAGTATCTTTTTTTTTATTATATATATCCTCAATAATATTTAATCCATTTTTACCAATACTTTCACAAAATGCCTCATCTTCTTTACAAATTTCTTTAGCTTCATTGAGTGCAACATTAAATAAATTTCCAGGTTCAACAAATGATAATTTGTTATTCATTCTATGAACTGCCCATTGAAGATTTATAGCCGTCGGTCTGGAAGCAACTAATTCCTCTGAACTTTTTTTTATAAAATCTAAACTGTTATTTTCTTTTATAGCTAAAACTAAGCCAAATGCAGCAGTGCCTCCGATTAATGGTGCCCCCCTAACTTCCATTATTTTGATAGCATTTATCGCGTCTTTAACTGAACTTAATTCTTTTATTATAAATTTATGTGGAAGCTTTGTTTGATCTATTATTTTTACAACTTGTTTTTTTTCATCAAACCAAATTGTTTTATAATCAACACCATTAATTTTCATTTATTAAGAACTCTTTCTGCAATTGTTTTTAATTTATCTTTAGTTTTTTGAGTTCTTTTTTCTGGAGCTGTAATTATTGCTACATCTAAACAATTATTAGTTGGATCATTTGGATCAATGTGATTTTCAAAGTTCTCTATCAAATTTTTAATCATATTTTTAGCTTTTGCTGCATTATCTAAAAGTACTTTAATAACTTGTTGAACATCAACATTTTCATGATCTGGATGCCAGCAATCATAATCTGTTACCATCGATACTGAAGCATATCTAATTTCAGCTTCTCTTGCCAGCTTAGCTTCTGGCATATTTGTCATTCCAATAACATCTGCTTTCCAAGATCTATATAGATTTGACTCTGCTAATGTGGAGAATTGTGGGCCTTCCATTACAACATAAGTTCCACCTCTTTGATAAGGTATATTTTCTTTTTTAATGGCATCTTCGCAAGCATTCATCAGCCCACTTGAAGTTGGGTGCGCCATTGATACATGCGCAACAATTTCATCATCAAAAAAAGATTTGTTTCTTGCAAAAGTTCTATCAATGAACTGATCAACGATAACAAATTTACCTGGGGGCAAATCTTCTTTTAAAGATCCAACGGCTGAAACAGAAACTATGTCTGTGATACCTAGTTGTTTAAGGGCATCAATATTTGCTCTAAAATTTATTTTTGATGGAGAAATAAAATGACCTTTTCCATGTCTTGGTAGAAAATAAATTTCTTTATTATTATATTTGGCCTTTAATATTAAGTCTGAGGGTTTTCCCCATGGAGTATTTATATCGAGTGTCTCTCTATCTTTAAACTCCTCAACATCATATAGCCCACTTCCACCAATAATTGCTAATTTATTATTTGCCATAATACATTTTAGATTATAATTAAGTTTTATGGATTTAAAAGAACATATTAGATCAATTCAAGATTACCCAAAAAAAGGAATTCTGTTTAGAGATATTACAACCCTTATAAAAAATGAAAAAGCTTTCAAGGAATGTATAAATCAAATAGTAGAGAGATCAAAAAAATTTAAATTTGATAAAATAGCTGCTGTTGAATCAAGAGGTTTTGTTTTTGCTTCAGCTATTTCATATATTTTAGATAAACCATTTATAATGCTCAGAAAAAAAAATAAGCTCCCTGCAGAAGTTCATTCTATTGATTTTGAATTGGAATATGGAACAGCTACTATTGAGGTTCATAAAGACTCTTTTGACAAGAACGATAATGTATTAATTATTGATGATTTAGTAGCAACTGGAGGCACAGCAGAAGCTGCGGCTAAATTAATTGAAATTTCAGAAAGTAATGTAGCTGGATTTATATTTGTAATTAATCTTTTTGATTTAGGTGGAACTGATAGTTTGCTAAAAAAAGGATATAAAGTTGAAAATTTATTAGATTTTCCTGGTCACTGATGGTAGCGGGAAGTGGGATCGAACCACTGACCTCGGGCTTATGAGTCCCGCGCTCTAACCAACTGAGCTACCCCGCCATAAATAATTGTTGGTTTATACTACGTAATTTTTTTCTTTCAAACAATTAATACTATTCATTTGTTACATGGAATTATTGAAAAATATAAAATATTTTTTGTATTGTTAATCTTTATCTATAAATTTGAAAGCTTCTTCGCATGATACAATTTGTAGATCTTTAAAATAATCAGATATGAAATCGTTGTATTTTGAGTGCAACAATTTATCGTTTTTGAAATATTTATGATTTGGTTGGGGCTTTATTATTCCAACACCACAATCAACGTTTGCTATTTTAAACTCTATATTTTTAGAAAGTTGTAATTCTACAGCAACTTTCCAAACATCCCCACTTCTATGATTTTTTTCTTCATATGAATTTTGAGGAAGCATGTCATGTAATAAAATGATACCACCTTCATTAAGAAAATTTAATGAATTTATAACATCTTTTTGACACTGTTCATACGTGTGAAGACCATCAATAAATATTAAATCAAATTTTGTATTATTATTTTTGAAAAAATCATCACTTGTTTGTCTATGAGTGCCACCTCTCTCAGGATCAACTCCAATTTTCATTCCTTTTTCCAGAGGTATAGTATTAAATATTTGGTTATACTCACAACCAATTTCTAAATATTTTAAATTAAAATTTCTGTTATTCTTACTTGATAATTTTATAATAGATCGATTAATGAATGCTCCTCTGTTGTATAAGCTATTATCATAATTAAATTTATTTTTATAAATTAAAGGATGGTAGAATTTTTTAATAAAACTTGGCAACAATATAGGTGGAATAAATAGTTTTATAAATTTTTTCATTTATTTTTCTTTTCTTTTTTCTTTTTTCTTTTTTCTTTTAAAGAAAATTTTGCTTTCTTTTTCATGCTTGAATCTTTAAATGATTTACCACTATATCTTTTTGACATTTAATTCATTTCTTCAAAAAACTTTTCTTTTAACTTATAAGTAAATGGATATTCTTTTCCTATTGGTTGAAATTTGGTTTTTATTACAATTACATTTTGTTTATCTAATTTAAATTTCCAAGTTAATTTAATATCTCCGGAAAAAACTCTCAACTTACCTAAGTTTGTAAATCTCCATCCATCCTCTGAGATAATTTTACCGTCCTGATATCTTTTATAA
Organism: uncultured Pelagibacteraceae bacterium; assembly: GCA_902539195.1. Taxonomy (GTDB): domain Bacteria; phylum Pseudomonadota; class Alphaproteobacteria; order Pelagibacterales; family Pelagibacteraceae; genus Pelagibacter. Next base: position 32,738 of record CACBHZ010000007.1, read on the forward strand.
CTTGTTTCATCAAATATATAAGTTACAACACCTTGATTTCTCTCATCTTGCAATGTTATTGCATAATTATTTAAAAATTCTGCTGTTTGAGATTTATTCAAACTTTTCTTGGATATAGATTTCAGAAAGTCAGTAGTTTTATCAATTGTTTCATCTATTTTATCTTTAGCTATTGAGGTAGATGATAAAAAAAGAAAAATGAAAATAATACTAAATATTTTTTTAAACATACTCATTTAATTTAATAAATTTATCGTAAATAAAAAAGTAAATATTGAAGCAAATGTTGAAATAAATATTGCTTTAATAATATTTTCTGGGCTTACATTGTATGCAGAACACATAACAATTGACGTGGCTCCACAAGGACCAACACTAACCAACAAAGCTCCAGCAAAATCGATTGGATTTGATAAGCTAAAAAATGTGTAACCTAAGATCAGCAAAATCAGTGGTGAAATAATAAGTTTTAATATTGAAATAGTGATTGTTAATTTATTGAAAACTTTTTTTGAGTAAAAAGATAGAATAATACCAATTGCAAATAGACCAACTGGCATTACACATGCTGCCAGTCTTTGAAGAATATACTCAAATGGGGTTTCGTCTATATTGGTCTTTGAAATTCTTATTATCAATCCAATTAAAATTGCTAATATCATTGGATTTAATATTAAATTTTTTAAAAACTGAAATAATTTAATTTTTTTTTTGACAGTAAGCTCTAAAAAGAAACTAACTATGGATAATAAAACTACACTATCCATTAAAATAATACCTGATATTTGAGTTATTGTACTTCCAGAAAAGAAAATTTCTGCAATAGGTAAAACTAATATTACGTGATTAGATAAAGCAACTGTTAGAGCCCAAATAATTGACTCTTGAACTGATCTTTTGAAAGTATTTTTTGTTAATAAGAAAGCAAATATTCCACTGGTTAATTGCATTAAAAAATATGATGAAATTTGAGACACATCTATTTCACCAACATCACTTTGTGCAACAAGTTTTATTATTAAAGCTGGTACCGCTATATAAAATGAAAATAAATTAAATATTCTAGCCTTCTGTAAATCAAATATTTTAATATATCCTAAAAGATAACCAATAAGAGTAATACCTATAAATGGAGTTAAACCTAGAAATACCTGAAACATTATTGGACAGTAATTCTATGCATAATTCTATTACCTTTAAAAGCTGTAGCTTGATGAAGCATAGATCTATTATCCCAAATGGCTAATTGGTTCTTTTCCCACTCTAAAGAATATTGAAAACTTTTTTTTAATTGGTGTTTGAACAAATAAGTTTTTAATTTTTTATCAATTTTACTGTTATTAAAACGAATAAAGTGTCCTGGACTACAATATAAAGTGTATTTGCTATTTATTTTTCTTATTAATTTATGCTTTGAAATAAGTTCTTTCGCTTTTTTCCCCTTTTCTTTCTCCCTTTCCAATCTCGTTACAGAAATAGGTCCTTCTGATGAAAATATACATTTTTCGTTTTTTAACTTTCTTTTAAAGTTAGCTGGTAATTTTTCATAAGCTAAATATTGAGAACAGAAATCAGTGTTTGCCTGACCTTTTTTCGGAACTAATTTAGATAGTAACATAGTAAATCGAGGTGGTTTTTTAGTATAAATTGAATCAGTATGAAATTGTTCACCAAAACTAGGGCCTTTGTCAGTAGATTTTCTTTGAACAACAGTTATTTGAGGATATTTTTTATTTAATCCTTTGAGTCTCGGATAGTTTGCTAGTTTTCCAAACTTTTTTGCAAATTTTACATAATGATCAGAGCTTAATTTTTGGTTTCTAAAATAAATCATTCCATATTTTGATAAGGCAGATTTAATTTTTTTTAATGTAGAATTATTAATTTTATTTAAATCACAGACTAATTCTGCACCTATATTTTTTTTATTAGGAATAATTTTAAGCATTATTTAAAAAAAAACTTTTTAATTGTTTAATTGTTTCTTTGGGATTTTGCTCTGGTATAAAATGTCCAGATTTAACAGCAGCTCCAACAACTTTTTTATTTGAATATTTTTGCCAAATTTTAATTGGTTTAAATTGTTTGCCTATAACTCCATTTTTTCCCCATAAAACTTGAACAGGAATATTTAATTTTTTCTTTCGATCGTATCTGTCGTGATCAAGATCAATAGTAGCAGATGCTCTATAATCCTCACATGATCCATGTATTCTTTTTGGTTGCTTAAAGCAATTTAAATAACCCTCTTCGACTTTCCCAAATTTATGATTCCCGGACCATTTATCTAAACAATTCTTCATCCATTTTCTAGGATCACTCATTATCATTCTTTCTGGTAACCATTTTGGTTGAATTAAGAAAAACCAATGGAAGTAAGCTTTTGCAAAATCTCTAGTTGTTAATTCGTACATATCTAAAGTTGGACAAATATCTAAAACGCTGAGAGCAAGCACATTTTTTCTGTGGTCTCTTGCCAACCTATGAGCAACTCTTCCACCTCTATCATGGCCTGCAACAAAAAATTTGGGGTATCCCAATTTTACCATCATTTCTTTCATGTCACTCGCCATTTCTCGTTTTGAATAATTTAAATGTTTATTATCAGATGGTGGAGCTAAACTATTTCCATAACCTCTTAAGTCTGCTGCAACAACTGTAAAGTACTTTGACAACTCAGGAGCTGTTTTGTGCCACATTAAATGTGTTTGAGGGTAACCATGAAGTAATAATAAAGGTATTCCATCTCCTTTAATTTTACAAAACACTTTCCCTTTTTTAACTTGTACGTATTTGCTCTTAAATTCTTTAAACATTTATTTATTTTAATTTATATTTTTATAATTCAATCAGTAATTTTAAAATTGTTCAAATACAACGTTAATAAGCTTAATTATTAAATTGAATTATCATTCATTGGATGTATACCTTCATTTTTGTGAGAATTGAAGAAGAGCTAAAACTAGATTATTCAGACGTACTTTTTAGACCTAAAAGAAGCACTCTTAAAAGTAGAAAAGATGTTAATTTAAAAAGAACTTATCGTTTTAAATACAGTAAAAACGAATGGTCTGGAATTCCTATAATGGCTGCTAATATGGATGGAGTAGGCGTGCTTGGTGTTGCCGAAAAATTATCAGAATACGGAATGATTACATGCTTAACAAAACAGCATGATGTTAAAAAAATAAAACAATTTAAAAAAATTAAATCAATATATCCAAATGTTGCTTTAAGTATTGGAACAAAAAAAGAAGATTTTCAAAATTTAGATAAAGTTTTAAAAGAATTTAGTTTCATTAAATTTATTTGTATTGATGTTGCAAATGGTTACTCAGAGCATTTTAGTAAATTTTTAAAATCTGTAAGAGATAAATATCCAACGAAAACAATTATAGCTGGCAATGTAGTTACCGCTGATATGACTCAAGAATTAATTTTATCAGGTGCAGATATTGTAAAGGTTGGAATTGGACCAGGAAGTGTCTGTACAACAAGAATACAAACTGGTGTTGGCTATCCTCAGTTAAGTGCGGTAATAGAATGTGCCGATGCAGCCCATGGATTAGGCGCACATATTATTGCAGATGGTGGATGCACATGTCCAGGTGACGTTGCTAAAGCATTTGGTGGAGGAGCAGATTTTGTTATGCTTGGAGGAATGTTTGCAGGTCATGATGAAGGCAAAGGAAAATTAGTAAAATCTAATGGCTCAAAGTATGTTGAATTTTACGGATCAAGTTCTGAAACTGCAAATAACAAACATTATGGTGGACTTTCAGACTACAGAAGTAGCGAAGGCAGAACAGTAAGAGTTAAGTACCGTGGTAAAATTAATGATACCATTTTAAATATTTTAGGTGGTGTGAGAAGCAGTTGTACATATGTTGGAGCGCCCTCTTTAAAACAATTAAGTAAGTGCACAACTTTTGTAAGAGTTACTAAGCAATTTAACGATACATTCACTAAATAAATGAAAGAGTATTCTATAGCTTCTATTGCTGGTGACGGCATTGGCAAAGAGGTTGTACCTGAAGCACAAAAAATATTAAAAGAAATTTCTCAACAACATCAATTCAAATTAAATATAGAGGATTATGATTTTGCATCATGTGATTATTATGAAAAGCATGGGAAAATGATGCCAGATGACTGGAAAGATAAATTAATTAAACACGATGCAATTTTCTTTGGTGCAGTTGGTATGCCAGATAAATACCCAGACCACATAACACTTTGGGGCTCATTGTTAAAATTTAGAAGAGAGTTTGATCAATTTATTAATTTAAGACCTGTAAAACTTTTTGAAGGTGTAAACGCTCCATTAGCTAATAAAAAGCCAGGGGATATTGACATGATAATTGTTAGAGAAAACACTGAAGGAGAATACTCATCAGTCGGTGGAAGAATGTATCAGGGAACTGATAGAGAAGTTGTTATTCAAGAAACAATAATGTCAAAATATGGAATAGATAGAGTTCAACAATTTGCATTTGAATTGGCAAAAAAAAGAAAAAGAAAAAAATTAACAAGCGCAACTAAATCAAATGGAATATCAATTACAATGCCTTATTGGGACGAAAGATTTAATGAGAATAAAAAAAATTATCCTGATGTTAAAACTGATCAATACCATATCGATATATTAGCTGCTAGATTTGTTCTAAGTCCTGAACGTTTTGATGTGATAGTCGCGTCAAACCTTTTCGGAGATATTTTATCAGATCTAGGACCAGCTTGTACTGGTACTATTGGAATTGCACCGTCTGGAAATATAAATCCAACAAATAAATACCCATCATTATTTGAACCAGTTCATGGATCAGCACCAGATATTGCAGGACAAGGGATAGCTAATCCAGTGGGTCAAATTTGGTCAGCTGCAATGATGTTAGATTACTTAGGTGAAAAAGAAGCATCTGATAGAATAGTAAAATCAATTGAATTAACTCTTAAAGATAAAAACAGTCGAACAAAAGATCTTCAAGGGTCTAGTAATACAGAACAGTGTTCAAAAAAAATTTTAGATAATCTTAGTTCAGTCTAAAATTTAATCAAAATTATGAATTTATTAAAAAATAAATCTATTACCAAAATTATAATTTTATCTATATCAGGATTTTTTATTTTAGTTTGCCAAGACTCTACTGCAAAATATCTTGGAACGTTAATGCCATTAAATCAAGTTATTTGGGGTAGATTTTTTTTTCACTTTGTTATTATTTTAATTTTATTTGCAATATTAAAACCTAAGTTAAACTTAAAAAGCAATTTTAAAATTAATATTATTAGATCCATATTAATGGTATTTGCTACTTTTTTTTTCATTCATTCTTTACAAAAATTTGACCTTGTGGATATCTATGTGGTTTTCTTCTCAGCTCCGTTAATAGTATCAATTCTGACAGCATTATTTTTAAAAGATATTCTTTCACCCAAAGGTATAATTTTAATGTTGTTAAGTTTTGGGTGTATAATTTATTCAATGAGTCCAAGTATGAAGGTATTAAGTTTAGACTTAATTTTTCCTTTGGTACCACCAGTTTGTTGGGCTTTATATCAATTTTTTACAAAATTTATTTCTGGTAATAATGATCCTTTAGTAGCGTTATTTTATGCTGCTGTTGTAGGGGCAATTGTTTTCTCTATTTATGTAATGTTAGACTGGACCCCTATTGAAAATAAAAGGTTGTGGGTTTGGTTGATATTTTTAGGTGTATTAGGTTTTACTAGCCACCTTTTAATTATATTTGCAATTCAGCTATCAAATTTATCTTTTGTAACTAATTTTCAATATTCACAATTAATTTGGTCAACATTAATTAATTTTTATATATTTGGAGTACCTTTTGATTTTAATAAAACTTTTGGAGTTATTGGAATAATAGTTTTTGGAGTTTTATTTGTTCAGGCCGAGAGTAGAAAAAAAAAACTTAGTTCTTAAAATCCTTGTTGTTTAAAGGTTTTTCTAATACCTCAACTGGGTATTTTTGTTTTTCAATTTCAATATATATATTTTTGTCTTTTAATGTTTCAACTGTATTACCAGAATTGACATATCCAAAAGAAAGATTTTTATCATAACAAAAAGAATAATTTCCTGAAGTTGTTCTTCCAATAATTTTATCATCCATATAAATAGGTTCTTCATGTAATAAAAGTGGCTCACCAGGTTTACTATCTTTAAGAGTAAACATCATCATCCTTTTATCTAATTTTTGGTCTTTAATTTTTAATAGAGCATCTTTTCCAATAAAGTTTACATTTTTCTTATAACTAATTGCAAATTTTAAACCTGCTTGATACTGATTTTCCTCTGGTGAAATATCATGTCCCCAGTGAACAAATCCACTTTCCATTCTCATAATATCCATTGCATGCATTCCACAATGAGACAGTTCGAAGTTTTTTCCCTCTTCAATTAGAATTTCATATAAATCCTTAGCTAAACTTGATTCAACATAAAGTTCAAATCCCAATTCACCAACATAAGAAAGTCGTTGAGCCCAAATTTTAATGTCATTTATCATTATGAACTTCCCAGTTCCAAACTTAAATTTATCGTTACTAAAATCATCATTACTTATTTTCGAAATCATTTCTCTACTCTTTGGACCAAATAGACCTAGACAACAAATATCTTCTGTTACATCTTTAAAAGATACATCTTCATCTAAATACTTTAAGATATGGTATTTATCGTGTTCTCTTGTAGCTGCAGAGCTTACAACTCTAAAAAAGTTTTTATCCATACATACAACAGTTAAATCTGTTTCTATTCCCCCATCTTCATTTAGCATATGAGTATAAGTTGTTTTTCCAATTTCATTTTTAATATTTGCAGTACATAACTTTTGTAATTCTTGATGGGTTTTTTCACCCTTCAAATCAAATTTTGAAAATGTTGAAAAATCAAATAGACCAACATTCTTCCTAGCATTTAAAGTCTCGTGTTTTGCTGATGGATACCAATTTTGATAATTAAAACTATATTCGTATTTTGGCTCCTTACCATTCAACGAATACCACATTGGTCTTTCAAATCCTCCTGTGACTCCAAAACAAGCTCCAGCATTTTTTAATTCCTCGTGATAAGGTAAAAGCTTTTGATTTCTTGATGTATTTGGTTGTTTATAAGGCCAGTGCATTCCATACAGATCACCAAGTGTTTCTGTTACCCTTTCCATAATAAAGTTTTTCGATGAGTGGAATTTTTGGAACCTTTTAATATCCACCGAAAATAAATCTTCATTAATATGTCCATTGATCATCCACTCGGCAGTAACTCTACCCGCTCCTCCTGAACTAGCAATGCCAATGCTATTAAAACCGCAACATGTATATAGATTTTTAACTTCAGGAGTTTCGCCTAATAAATATT
>CACBHZ010000008.1 GCA_902539195.1 uncultured Pelagibacteraceae bacterium
TTTATCTCCTCTTTGCTCCAATTTGGTCTATCTGCTATTGGAATCGTTAACAAATTATCAATATAATTTACTTTATTACTTTTTAAGTCTTTATGTTGTTCAAAAATGTCTACTTTATGATAGTGCATTGCATGCAAAGAAGCTGCAGTAGGAGATGGCACCCAAGCACAATTTGCACCAGCTTCAAGGTGTGATATTTTTTGATCTATCATGTCTTTCATTTTATCTGGCATAGCCCACATACCTTTACCTATTTGAGCAATACCTGAAAATCCACATTTTAAACCTACATCAACGTTGTTATTTTCATATGCTGCTATCCATTTTGATTTTTTCATATCACCTTTTTTAATCATTGGACCTGCTTCCATGGATGTATGCATTTCATCTCCCTCAGATCCAATAAACAAATTAGTTAAGTTATATCCCGCAGAAGTTTTTTTAGTTCTTGCGCCGGTTTTAATTATGTCTCCATTTGGTAAAACAACTGTTAAACCAGAAATAACGGTTCTCATTGTTCCATATTTAACTGCCATTGTTCCTGAAGCTGAAGTAGATGCCATTCCACCGAGTGCAGCATCCGCACCAGGATCTATTGGAAAAAATACTCCATCTTCTCTTAAATATTCATTTAATTGCTTTCTTGTTACATTTGCTTGCACTCTGCAGTCAAAATCCTCAGCATTTACACTTAAAACTTTATTCATTTTTTCTAGAGAAATCGTAATACCATTTTGATTTCCAACAACATGGCCTTCAAGAGATGTGCCGGTTCCAAATGGAACCACTGGAATTTTATGCTCGTTACAAATTTTTAGAATTTTTGAAACTTCTTCATTAGTTTCTGGAAATACAACTGCCTTCGATAATATTGGGTTATAGGTATCTTCCCCTCTTGCATAATTTGCACGAGTAGACTCCGAGGTAGAAAATCTTCCGTTAAATATCTTTTTTAATTCTGCTTGGACAGTTTCGTTCATTCTTTAATAATACAAAAATATTAATTAAAAATACAGTTTATTTAGAAAGCATCTTGCCTATATTTTCTAAGGCTTGCATTATATTATCTCTAGATGCGGCAAAACTAAATCTAACGTAATCATTACAAGTTTTACCAAACGCAGTGCCAGGAACAATCGCAACTCCAGCTTCATGCATAGCTTTTTTGCAAAACTCAGATCCGTTCATGCCAGTCCCTTTTATATTAGGAAAAGCATAAAAAGCTCCTCCCGGCAAACTACACTCAACTCCTGGTAAATCATTTAATCCTTTATGAATTAAATTTCTTCTTAATGTAAATTTATCTAACATATCTTTAATTGAGTCTTCAGGACCATCTAATGCAGCTATACCAGCATATTGAGCTGCAGCGTTTACACATGATACACTATTAATCAAAAGTTTGTTTACATGTTCAACCAAATGCTCTGGCCAGTAACTCCAACCAAGTCTCCATCCAGTCATAGAATATGCTTTACTCCAACCCTCAAGAACAATTAATCTGTCTCTTAAATTAGGATAGTTAAAGAAAGTTGGCATTTCCTTATAATCAAAAATTTGTCTACTATAAATTTCATCACTTAAAATTGTGACTTGAGGATGTTTTTCTAATTCTTTTGCTAAGTAATCAATTGCAGGCTTTTCAACAAAACTTCCAGTTGGGTTATTTGGATTAATCAAGATTAAAAGTCTAGTTTTGTCAGTTATTAAAGATAGAATTTTGTCTGGGTCAAATTTTAAATCTTTATCCTCAGTTAAGTCGTATGGCACAGCTTTTGCTCCAGAGTAGTTAATCATTGATTCATAGATTGGAAAAGCTGGAGTAGGATGAATTATCTCAACACCTGGTTCACCATAACAAGTAATTGCATAATACATTGTAGGTTTACCACCTGGCATTATTAAAACTCTATTTGGATCAATATCAGCTTTATAAAGTCTCTTGACCCATCTCGCGACAGCTTCTCGACATTCTGGAATTCCATTTGATAAAACATAACCATGATGACCATCATCTAGAGCTTTTTTTGCAGCTTCAACTACATGTTTTGGAGTTTTAAAGTCAGGTTGTCCTAGACCTAAATGAATCATAGGTTTGCCTTGTGCTTCTAATTTTTTTGCTTCTGCTAAAACAGAAAATGCACTTTCAGTTCCTAAACGATCTAATGCTTTTGCTAATTCAATCATAATTTTTCGTCGACAAACTAACTGAAAAGCAACTTCATGTCTATTTATTTAAAGTGAAAATAATAATAAAAATTATTTATAAAAAATATTTAATTTCGGTAAATTATCTTTGATCTATCTAACTCTTTTACACTTTTGCAGCCCATAAGGATCATATTTCTTCTAATTTCATCGTGCATATTTTGAAGCAGCCTCTCTACTCCTTGCTGTCCACCCGCTCCTAAACTGAACAAAAAAGCTTTACCAAAACTACAAGCAGTTGCACCTGCAGCTAAAGCCTTGAGAACATGAGTTCCCCGTCTAACACCTCCATCTAAAATTATCTCAAGTTTATCACCCACAGCATCTGAAATAGCCTTTAGTTGATCAAAAGGAGTTCTAGATCCGTCAAGTTGTCTACCTCCATGATTTGATATTATTATCGCTGTACAACCAATATCAACTGCTCTCTTTGCATCCTCTACAGACATCACACCCTTTAATGCAAAAGGTCCGTCCCATTTTTTTATACAGTATTCTGCATCTTCCCAATTCATTTGTGGATCGTACTGTTCATTAACATAGTCTATTACGGATTTTGTAATGTTAGTTCCCTTGTCAGTTTTGTGTTTAATATTTGCAAGTTCAAATTTCTTATTCGTAAAATATCTGAATAACCATCCTGGTCTCATTGCGAAATTCATTATACTTTCTAATGTGAATTTAGGAGGGGTTGTAAAACCAGTTCTGTGATCTCTTTCTCTATTTCCTGCAACCAAAGTATCAACTGTTAAGCATAATCCGTCAAAGTTTGCTCTTTTACACCTATCAATCAAATCATCAGTAAATGATTTATCTTTATGGATATAAAGTTGAAATAATTTTGGTCCACTTGATATGTTAGCAATTTCTTCAATCGAAAATGATGCCATTGTCGACATGCTATACATTGTACCAAATTTTTCTGCAGCTCTAGCTGAAGCTTTATCTCCATCGGGATGATATAAACTTTGCATAGCAGTAGGTGATAAAAAAATTGGCATATCTATTTTTCTACCAAAAACTGTGGTTGATAAATCTGGTTCTCCTACGCTTCTAAGAATATTAGGGATTAAGTCACAATCATCAAATGAATTTGTATTTCTTTTTAAAGTGGTTTCATCATCTGCACCACCATCAATGTAATGAAAAATTGGAGCTGGAAGTTTTTTTTTGGCTAACTTTCTAAAATCTTCAAAATTATAACAATTCTTTAAGCTCATGCATTTCGGAATCTTAAATTATTTCGATTAAGATCACTGATCTTTGTGCAGCCCATTAATTTCATGTCTCTTACTAATTCAGTTTTATATAAGTTAAGTGCTCTCTCAACGCCTTCTTGACCTGCTGCAGCTAAAGCATAAAGATATAATCTTCCACCAGCACATGCTTTTGCACCCATAGATAAAGCTTTTAACATATGAGTACCTCTTTGAAATCCACCTTCACAAATAACATCTAACTTATCACCAACTGCATCAACAATTTCAGCTAATTGATCGAATGGTGATCTAGATCCATCAAGTTGTCTTCCTCCATGATTTGATACCATTATACCAGTGCATCCGATATCAACTGCTCTTTTAGCATCTTCAACACTCATAACTCCCTTAAGCGCAAAATGGCCACCCCACTGAGAGCACAATTTTTCAGCATCGTCCCAGTTCATAGATTGATCCAACATAGTAGAAAAATAATTACCAATTGAAGTATTTGTGTCAGTTCCTTCTTTAACGAAATCTTGAAGATGTGGTAGTTCAAATTTTCCTTTGGTTAAATAATTTATTCCCCACATTGGTTTTGTGGCAAAACTAAACAAACTGGAAAGTGTTAATTTTGGAGGTGATGTAAATCCAGTTCTTAAATCTCTTTCACGATTTCCTCCTGTTATCGTATCAACAGTTAAAGCCATCACATCAAATTTTGCTGCTTTTGCTCGTTCTAAACAAGAGTCATTTAATCCTCTGTCTTTATGGAAATAAAATTGAAACATTTTTGGTGTGTCTATTAAAGATGAAATTTCCTCAACGCTAACTGTAGCCAATGCCGAAACACCAAACATCGTATTAAACTTCTTTGCAGCTTTTCCAACTGCTCTTTCTCCTTCATAGTGAAATAACCTTTGCAAAGCTGTTGGAGAACAATAAAAAGGTAAATCTAGTTTTTTTCCAAAAATAGTTGTCGACAAATCCACATTTTCAACACCTCTTAAGACATTTGGAACTAAGTCAACGTCATTAAATGCACTACTATTTCTTGCATAAGTTATTTCATCATCTGCAGCCCCATCGATATAATGAAATATTGGGGATGGAAGCTTTTGTTTTGCAAGTTTTCTAAAGTCATAAAAGTTATGACAATCTTTTAATCTCATATCTTAAGTTAAAATTTTTTTGTAAAATTAAACATATAACTATTTGCCCCAGGATTTTTACTTCCTAAACTTGCATTAGAAATATGATTATAAGAAATACCTAATTCAGAATTGGATGAAATATCAAATAATATCTGTAATTGTGTCTTAAATTCAATTTCGTGACCTAAGTCCTTGCCATCACCTTCATCGTAATATCCAACTGCAAAACTAGGAGAAAAGGTAGTTGAATTAGATTTTTGAGTTAATTGATAACCTGTATAAATATATACTGCATCATCAGCTGTTATCATAGCACCTGTCACAGGCTGAACATTTCCTAAGAAAATATCTTTGCTAGCATTAAAATTTATATACTCAGCACCGAAAAGATTTGCTCTCTTACCATCATCGCTGAAATCAAACATACCAGTGTAAAGGCTCCATTTATTATCTGCATTAGAAATTGAGATTGTAAAGAATGAAATTATTAAAGTTTTAATTAAAATTTTCATATTAAAATTTTTTGTTACTTTATAGATACTTTTCTGATAATTAAAAGACCACCAAAAGCGAACAAAATCAAAGGTATTGACCAAAGTAAAAATGTATTTTGGTTTAATTCTGGTTCATATACAATCCATTCTCCATATTTATTTTTTAAATAATCATATATTTCTTCTTCTTCTTTACCTTCATCAATCTTATTTTTTACAACAAGCTTCATACTTATAGCAAAATCGGACTGAGAGTCGTAAACAGATTGACCTTGGCATATCAAACACCTTAAGTTTTTTGTAATTTGATCTACTTTGGTATTTATTTCATTAGCATAGGAAAAATTAAAACTAAAATATAGCAGCAATATTAACTTTAAAATTTTAAGCATTTTTTTTTAATAAATTTTTTATTTCTATTAAATTTTCGCTTGTCAATGGACCAATATACTTTTTTATTATCTCATTTGTTTTACCACTTATAATAAAAGTTTCAGGAACACCAATAGCTCCAAATTCTATTGATTTTGTTCCATCATTATCGGTAATAACTTCTGAATATGGATTTCCAAGTGAGCTTAAAAAATTTTTTGCATTTTTAGGATTGTCTTTATAATTAATTCCAATTATATTTATGTTCATATCTCTTAATTTCATTAAAAACTGATGCTCTTCTCTACATGGTGCACACCAAGATGCCCAAATATTTACTACTGAAGGACTATTTTTATCAAATAGGTCTGAGATATTTATTATTTCATCAGAAAATAATTTTTTCGCATTAAGTGAAAAATCTATTTTACTTTTTAATTTCTCGTTAGAGTAATCTTTCGATACGTTCAATCCCTTTAGCAAGATTATAAAAATTATTATTAAAGTTAGTAGTAATCCTAAAAATTTAATATTTTTGATCATTTTTTCTAATAACACTTAATATACCACCAAGACTAATTAATATAGTTGAGATCCATATCCAAATCATTAAGGGTTTATATTGATATCTTACGTTATAATAACCATCGTCTTTGAGAATATTAAATACTAAAAAGTTATCTGAAAATAATGTTGTCTTAATATCTGCTTCACTCGTAATAGTTAAAGGCTGTTGGTAAATCCTAACTTCTGGGTATAAAATAAAAGCAGATTTTTTATTTGTAACTTCAAAACTAGCTTTAAGAGATTTATAATTGTCCACATCTGTAACATTAACTTCTTTTAATTTTACAACTTTTTCATTGAATATTCTTTCATCTCCTACTTTCATATTTGAATTGAATTCATTTGAAAAAAGACCATTCAATAAGATACTAGTAATTAATAAACTAAAACCAAAATGTGAAATTTTTTGGCTGATCGAGGATTTGCTAACAAAAAAATCTTTAATTGTTACTAATAAGAGATAGATACACAAAATTATCAGAGGAATAGATAACAAAAATGAATTTTCTGTTTTTATTAAAATCACATATGAAATAAGCAATGAAACTAAAAAAATAATTAAAATATTATAGTTAAATTTTTTTAATTTATCTTTAATCCATTTCAAACTTGGGCCAAAGCTCATGAATATTAAAAAAGGAATTAAGAAAGGTATTAAAAGATTATGATAAAAAGGTGGACCAACAGAAATTTTTGTACCGTTTAAAACTTCAAGAAAGATTGGATAAATAGTACCAACAAGAACAACAGATAAAAAAAACATCATAAACCAGTTATTCACTAATATTGCAGTCTCTTTACTTAAAATAAAATTCTCTTTGGTTGTGTTTGATATTTTATTCTGATTAAAAAAGAAAATTAATATAGACATCAATATTAGGATAAAGAGGAAACTTAATATGTATAGACCTCTTGATGGATCGTTTGCAAAAGTGTGAATTGAATTTAAAATTCCAGATCTAACAAGAAAAGTGCCACTCATACTCAGTGAAAAAGTTGTAATTGACAAAATAATAGTCCACTCTTTAAACGAATTTCTTTTCTGTAATACAATTACAGTATGCAGTAGCGCTGTTAAGCAAAACCATGGCATTAATGAAACATTTTCTACAGGATCCCAAAACCAAAAACCTCCCCAGCCCAGCTCATAATATGCCCATATAGATCCAAGCAAAATACCAATTGTTAAAAATATCCAAGACACCAAAACCCATTTTTTAATATGACTTGCCCACTTATCTCCAATATTTCCGCTAATCATTGAGGCAAGTGAAGCTGAAAAGATAATAGATGTTCCAACATAACCTAAATATAAAATTGGAGGATGAATAGCTAAAGCAGGGTCTTGTAAAATAGGGTTTAAACCTAATCCCTCACTAGGAATTGGATATAGCGTTTTGAATGGGTTGGAAGTTAATAAAATAAAAACTAGAAAACCTAAAATTATAACTTGTTGAAATAGTATAGTTAGAAGTTTGTATTTAATATCTTGTGATCTTGAATTTAATAAAAAAATAAATAGAAAAATTGAAAGAACTAATAACCACAATAATAAACTTCCCTCGTGATTTCCCCATGTGCCTGAAACTTTATAAAATAAAGGTTTTAAAGTATGAGAATTATTGAAAACAGTTTCATTACTAAAATCTGAAATTACAAAAGCAGCAACTAGACTAAAAAAACTTACCGTAATCATTATAGTTTGTATTGAAGTAATTAAAATAAAGTTTTTATCTAAATATTTATTTTCTGAATTTACATCCAAGTATGACTTAAAAATTAAATAAACAGATGCTATTAAAGCAATATATAAAGAATAATTTCCTAAATAATTAGACATACAAATTAATTGTTTTTCATAGCTTCGCTGACTTCAGGAGGCATATAATTTTCATCATGTTTTGCTAAAATCTTGTCAGCATTTAGAAAACTTTTATCCTTTAAGAAACCTTCAGCAACTACACCCTTACCCTCTTCAAACAAATTAGGTACAGATCCATTAAAGTTGACTAATAATTCATTTTTGAAATCCGTAATTACGAAAAAAATTTCTTTATCGTTTATTTTAATAGAATTTTTTTTCACCATTCCACCAACTCTAATTTTTTGAGCATTTTTGATTTCATTTAGGTTTTTAATGTCTGTTGGAGACTTAAAATATACTACGTTTTCCTCAAGAGATTTAACCACCAAAAAAATTGTAAGAACTAATGAAATTAAAATTAAAAAAATAAAAAGGGCTCTAAATTTAACTTTTTTTCCGTACATGTGAATTTTAGTTAAACTTTAGATGTAGAAGTGTTTGCTAATATCTCTCTGTACGTTTTTTGCTTAGCTACTGATGCAAGTTTCTTTTCATCTAGTGATTTATAATTTTCCTCAAATTTCTTTTTCTCTTTAATTAAATTTAATTTTACTACCGCGTACAAGAAGCTAAAAGAAAATAGAGTAAATATAAATGATGACCAAACGTATGCACCGTATCCATTCATATTTAGTAATTCACTAATCATAATCTATTAAGACCTTTATTTTTAATCTTTAACAGTTCTGTATTATATTTCATTAAAAATATCAAAAGTGAAAATAGAGCAAATGCCGCAGTCATTATAGCTAATGGTGTCAACATTGAAGAATGAATTGTTGTTTCTTCCAAAATTTTTACTGACGCAGGTTGGTGTAAAGTATTCCACCATTCTACTGAGAATTTTATAACTGGAATATTTATAAGACCAATAATTGCTATTATTGAGCTAATTTTTTCTGCTTTACTAGTATCTGTCGTAATCTTCCAAGAAGTAATGAACAATAAATAAAAAATTGAAAGTAAGAGCATTGAAGTTATTCTTGCATCCCAAACCCACCAAGTTCCCCAGGTTGGTTTTCCCCAAATTGATCCTGTAACTAAAGCAATTATGCTAAAAACAAAACCAGAAGGTGCTAAACTTTTTGTTATTAAAGAGAAATTTTTATTTTTAAAAACAAAAACTCCAAAAGAAAGAATGGAAATAACAGAAAATATTCCAAGTGATATCCATGCCGATGGAACATGAACATACATAATCCTAACTGAGTCGCTCTGCTTATAATCCTCGGGAGAAAGAACTAAAGCTTCAACTAATCCAAGTAACAATACAATTACAAATAGCGCAAATACAAACTTTTGTATTTTATTAATTATCTTTAAAGTATTATTTGGATTGAAATAATTAATCATAATTTTTTATAACACATAAATTTTAGATTAAAATTGTTCAAAATTTTCTGACCAAGAATACAGAGGGAGATAGAGGAAAAACAGTACTCTTGATCAGAATTAAATATTTTATAACAAACAGATATGACAGAGATTTGGGACAATTGTGTTTAAATATTGGCTATTAGTTAATTTGAAGGCTTGAAGTAGCTTGATCCACGCTTACCTGAAAAAATTTCATTAATTAGAGGGTGTTTTATAGGCTCTTCAGAGTCATCAAACAATAGATTTTGCTCAGACACATAAGCCTCGTAGGTAATTTCGTCATTCTCTGCTAGTAAATGATAAAATGGCTGATCCTTTCTAGGTCTCACGTTTTTTGGAATCGATTGATACCACTCCTCTGAGTTATTAAATTCAAAGTCAACATCGTAAATCACACCTCTAAAATCGAAGTGTCTATGTTTTACAACGTCTCCAATTGAAAATTTAGCTTTTTGAGTACTCACGATATTAAATATGGATATTTGATGAAAAAAATCAATAAAAAAAATATAAATGTTTTATTAATCTGTTAATATGTAGCAGTGAATAAATCACTTCTAAAATTCATTACAGACGTTGGGCCTTTAGCTATTTTTTTCTTCTTTTATTATAACAGTGATAAAAATTTAAAAGTTGCAATACCACCTCTAATTGTCGCAACAATAATTTCTGTTCTCTTGGTTTGGATACTGGAAAAAAAAGTTCCGATGGTTCCTTTGTTAGGAGGAATTTTAATTACTCTATTTGGAGGTTTAACAATTTATTTTGATAATCCAATTTTTATTTATATGAAACCCACTATTATAAATATTTTATTTGCCTTAGCTTTATTCTTTGGCAAATACTTCACCAATGAACCAGTTTTAAAATTAATGCTTGGAAAAACACTGCCAATGTCTGATGAAGGTTGGAAAATTTTGAATAACAGATGGACTTATTTTTTTATTTTTTTAGCTATATTAAATGAAATTGTTTGGAGAACTCAAACAGAAGAATTTTGGGTTAACTTTAAAGTTTGGGGAATGTTACCAATTACATTCATCTTTACAGCATCACAAGTTAGGTTGATTAATAAACACAAATTAAATGAGTAATTTAAAATTAGTAATAAATAATTCAAATAAAGAACAAAACCAAAGGTATTTTTTTGAAAAAAAAGAACTAAAAATTATATTAGACCTATATGCTAAAATGGTATCTGAAGGATCGTGGAAAGACTATGGCCTCTCAATATCAAGTAAAAGAGTAAGTTTTAGTATTTTTAAAAATGCAGCAGAAAAAGCTATCTACAACATTAGTAAAAATTTTAAACCTTCTAATAAGAATTTGAAATATTTAATAACTGATAGAAATGGTAAAATTTTAAATAATGCTTATGATTTAGAAATACTTCTAAAAAAGACAAATTGGAAAAAACTATAGTTTTTGATTATCTTCTTTGACCGAACAATCTTAAAAGCATTATAAATAAATTTATAAAATCTAAGTATAATGTTAAAGCTCCCATAACAGCTTTCTTACCAATTACTTCACCTGAATCTGATGCTGCGTACATATTCTTAATTTTTTGTGTATCGTATGCAGTTAATCCAACAAATATAAGAACTCCAATGATTGAAATAGCAAAGTACATCATTGAAGATTTTAAGAAAATATTTACTAAAGATGCGATTATAATGCCGATCAAACCCATCATTAAGAATGATCCAAATTTTGTGAGGTCTCTTTTAGTTGTGTAACCATATATACTCATAGCTCCAAATGTTGCTGAAGATATGAAAAATACTCTCGTCACACTAAGTCCTGTGTAAACTAATAAAATTGATGATAGTGATAAACCCATCAAGGCTGCAAAAATCCAAAAAGTAGTTTGAGCTTTTGAAGAACTCATTTTATTTATTCCAAAACTCATATAAAAAACAATTCCGAGAGGAGCTAACATAACCACCCATTTCAATCCTGATAGATAAATTGCATTTCCGAACTCAGTTAAAGCAACTATTGATCCACTTGCATCTGTAACTACTGACATTTTAAAAGATAGCAATGCGATGATTCCAGTTAGCAAAACTCCAGTTGCCATGTAGTTGTAAACTTTAAGCATGTAGGCTCTAAGGCCTTCATCCATCACAACAGCTTTTTTTGCTGTAGTTGATCTATTTAGAATATTGTCTCTATTGAATTCCATAATTAAATATATAGTAATAAATTTTAAATTTTTCAAGCAGTCAAAATATAGGTAACAAATACTTAATATTTAATGAATTATAAAAAATTAGGAACAACTGATATAGATATTAGCACAATTTGTCTCGGCACCATGACTTGGGGTGAACAAAATAGCCAAGAGGAGGCTTTTAAACAAATGGATTTCTCCCTAGAAAATGGGGTTAATTTTTGGGATACAGCAGAGCTTTATGCGGTACCTCCTAAAGCTGAAACTTTTGGTCATACAGAGACGATCATTGGAAATTGGTTTGAAAAAACAAAAAAAAGAAAAGATGTAATACTTGCAACAAAAGTTTGTGGTCCTGCAAGAGATTATATTAGAAATGGTGAAAATAGTTTTGTAGGGAAGAATCTCGAAACTGCACTTCATAACAGTCTTAAAAGACTTAAAACTGATTATATAGATTTATATCAGCTTCACTGGCCAGAAAGAAATGTAAACAATTTTGGAAGGCTTGGTTATGTGCATAAAGAAAATGAATGGAATAAATTCGAAGACGTGTTGATTGAATTACAAAAGTATATTGAGCAAGGTAAAATTAGACATGTAGGTTTATCTAATGAAACTCCTTGGGGTGTTATGAATTATCTCAAACTCTCAAAGGAAAAGAGTTTGCCAAGAATGATGTCCATACAAAATCCCTATAGTTTATTAAATAGGTCATATGAAGTTGGATTAGCTGAGGTGTCTATAAGAGAAAACATTGGCTGCTTATCTTATTCTCCTTTAGCCAGTGGTTATTTAAGTGGTAAATATAGAAATAAGCAATTTCCAAAAGGATCTAGGATGGAAAGAGATTGGGATTTTTGGACAAGATATCGAAAACCAAATACTAACGAAGCTGTTGATGAGTATTTTAATATTAGTGAAAAACACAACATTGATATGAGTCAAATGTGTATAAAATTTTGTGAGATACAGGATTTCATGTCTAGCGTTATTATTGGTGCAACAACAATGGAGCAGTTGAAAACAAATATAGAAAGTGTAAAAGTGAAACTTGATAAAGAAATAATTAATGAAATTAATGAAATTCAAAAAAAATATCCAAACCCATGTCCATAATTTTTAAAATAATTTTTTTTATTCTCTTATTAGGATCAACTTCTTATTCAGAAGAATTAAATAAAGTAGGAACATTTAAAGACTGGGATGCAATTGTTGTTACTAGTGGGGATAGTAAAGTATGTTTTGCTCAATCTAAACCTGTTCTTCAATCTCCTAAAAAAAATGATAGAGATGCAAGATTATTTGTAACTTTCAGACCATCTGAAAAAATTAAAGACGAAGTAAGCACAACCTCGGGCTATGAATACAACAGTCAAAATTCAATTATAGCTAGCTCTGGTAAATCAAAATATAAATTTGATATAGCTCAAGATAATTTTGCATGGATTTCAAGTAATAAAATTGAAAAAAAAGTTGTTAGCAGAATGAAAAAGGCCTCAAGATTAATGGTTACTGGATATAATAAATCTGGTTCTCAAACAATTGATCATTATTCTTTGATGGGCTTCACTAAAGCATATAACGCAGCTAAAAAAAGCTGCAGTTAAATAATGAAATCAAAGAAAAAGATAGTTCTTGCCTATTCTGGCGGTTTGGACACATCAATCATATTAAAATGGTTACAGGAAAATTATGATGCAGAAGTAATTTGTTATACTGCAGACATTGGTCAAGAAATAAATAAAAATAAAATTTTCAGAAACGCAAAAAAACTTGGCGTAAAAAATATTATTATTCAAGATCTAAAAGATATTTTTGTAAAAGATTATGTTTATCCAATGATTAGGGGCCATGCAATATATGAGGGTGTTTATTTACTTGGAACCTCAATTGCTAGACCTTTAATAGCCAAAGATCAAATTAGAATTGCTAAAAAATTTAATGCTTATGCTGTGTCTCATGGATCAACAGGAAAAGGGAATGATCAAGTAAGATTTGAGTTAGGTTATCATTATTTTGGTCCTAAAATAAAAATTATCGCGCCTTGGAGAATTTGGAAGCTGAAATCTAGATCAGATCTAATTAATTATGCAAAAAAAAATAAAATTGAAATACCTAAAGACAAGAAAGGAGCGCCACCTTTTTCAGTAGACGATAATATTTTTCATACATCAACAGAAGGAAAGTTGTTAGAAAATCCAAAAAACTCTGCACCTGACTTTATCTTTCAAAGAACGTTATCTCCAGAAAAAGCACCTAATAAATCTTCAATTGTAAAAATAGACTTTAAAAGTGGAGATCCGATTGCAGTGAATGGGAAAAAATTATCTCCATGTAAATTGCTTGGAAAATTAAACGACATAGCTGGAAAAAATGCTGTTGGAAGAGTTGATCTAGTAGAAAATAGATTTATCGGTATAAAATCAAGAGGTGTATACGAAACACCAGGCGGAACTTTATTAATGCACGCTCATAGGGCTATAGAGTCTGTTACACTTGATAAAGATACAATGCATAAGAAAGAAAAAATTATGCCTAGATATGCGGAACTGATTTACAATGGATATTGGTTTTCTAAAGAGAGATTTAAATTACAAAGAATTGTAGATCTTAAGAGAAATAAAGTTAATGGATCAGTTAAATTGAGGTTATATAAAGGGAATGTTATTATTCATTCAAGAATAACTAAAAGTTCAGCTTATTCTATGAAAAAAGTTTCATTTGAGGAAAATAAAACTTTTAATAAATCAAATGTTGAAAGATTTATTAATTTTCATAAGAAAAAATTAAAATAAAATATCATGAATTTTGAACCAAGTCGGGCGCAAGCCACTAATAAACTAGATAATTTTGTTGAAAATAATCTTTCTGAATATTCAAGATTGAGAAATTTTGATTTTGGTCCAGACAAAAGATCAAATATATCTTGTATTTCTCCATATATATCTCATGGAATATTAAATGAGTTAGAAGTTATAGATAAAGCTTTAAAGAAATTTTCATTTTCTAAAAATGAAAAATTTATTCAGGAGGTTTTGTGGCGTAATTATTGGAAAGGATGGTTAGAATTAAGACCCAATGTATGGACAGATTACATAATAGAACTAAAAATTAAAAGAGAAAAATACAAAGATAATAAAGATTATTTAAATGCCATTGATGGAAATACAAATATAGAATGTTTTAATGAATGGGTTAAAGAATTAAAAGAATTTAATTACCTTCATAATCATACAAGAATGTGGTTTGCCAGTATCTGGATTTTTACTTTAAATTTACCTTGGCAATTAGGAGCTGAATTTTTTATGAAGCATCTCTATGATGGAGATGCAGCATCTAATACATTGGGATGGAGATGGGTTGCTGGGATACAAACACAAGGTAAGCATTATTTAGCAAGTGAATGGAATATAAAAAAATTTACTAATAACAGATTTAATAACATTAATTTAAATGAAAATGCACCACCTAAAGTTAGCGAGAAAATATACAAGGCTGTCTTAAAAGATTTTAGTAATCCAGTAAGTTTGGATGAGCAAAATTTAATTATTTTTGATAATAATCTTTCCTTTGAGTTGACTGATTTCAAAGACCATAAATTTAAAAAGATTTATTTAGTTAATAATAATAACGACAGTAGAAATATTAAACTTAGTGAAAAAACAGTGAAATTTAAGACTAATTTAATTCAGGATCAAAAAAGAAGGTTGGATGAAAAATCTTTGGATTGTGAAATTATTGATATTGGTAACCTTAAAACAATTGAGAATAGTTATTTTTTATATCCTTGTGTTGGAGAAAACTTAGATTTTTTAACTTCTCAAGAAATAAATAATATAAAATTTCTTTATCGTAATTTAGACCGAAGTTCTTGGAAATATTGCAATAAAGGTTTTTTTAATTTCAAAAAGTATATACCAACTATAATTAAAGAATTTTTTTAAAGAACTATTGTAAATTATCAAAATTATGAGATAACAATAGTATGAATAACCATCAAATTCTTGAAATTATTGAAAATCTTAAAGGCAGAAGGAATTACGAAGAAAAGAAAGCTTCAAAATTAGGTTTCAACTCTCTTTACGCATACATTGAAAATAAAATATTAAAAGCGAAAGAAGCTGAAGCAGCAAAAATTCTTGAACAATCAGCCCCTAAAGAAGAAGTGATTGAAGAAAAAAAACCAGAGAAAAAGAAAAGCTGCTCTTGTTGTTAATTAGTTATTTTTTGAACATTTCTTAGAACAATATTTCACTTTTTCCCAGTTTAATTTCCATTTTTTTCTCCAAGTAAAAGGTCTCTTACATACAGGGCAAATTTTTGTGGGTAAATTTTCTTTTCTCACTATGCAGTATTTTGTTTAATAAATTTTTCTGCCTCAGCTAAAATTAATTTTTTTCTATCAGGTTTCATTTTATCGAAAATTCTAACCATCATAGAAAGTCTAGGATTTTTTAAAAAGAAGGCTCTATTTCTATTTATGAATCTCCAATAAAGACCATCCATGGTATTGCACCATTCTCCTTTTTTAAAATCCATCATTTTCATGAAATAAGCGGAGCCGCAAATATATGGTTTTGTTGCAAATATTCCTCCATCACTGAAAAGCCCCATTCCATAAACATTCGGGACCATTACCCAGTCAGAGGAATCCACAAACATTTCCATAAACCATTTGTAAACATACGTTGGCTTAACTTCACATAAATTCATTATGTTTGATAAAATCATTAACCTTTCAATATGATGTGACCAACCATAATTCACTGCATTTTTAATAGCATAATCTAGAGGTGGTAATCCCGTTGTTCCTTCATACCATGAATTTTTCATTTTTCTATTTTGTTTAAAAAAATTTCTAGTTTCCATTTCTTTTGAATAACTTTGATATATTCCCCTCATAAATTCTCTCCATCCGATTACTTGACGTATATAACCCTCTAAGGAATTTAATCTTATTTTATTTTTGTTGTGAAAATCTAAAACTTTTTTAATTATAAATTCTGGAGTGATAAGACCTAAATTGATGTAAGGACTTAAAGCACTATGAAATAATATATTGTCTTTCTGATCAACTGCATCTTCATAATCCCCAAATAAATTTGATTTCTCTTTAATAAAAAAATTTAATAATTTAATTACATCATCATATTCCGTAGCAAACCAAAAGTCTTTCGTATTACCTGGGTGACTTTTAAAATTTTTATCAATTAAAATTTTAAGTTTTTTCGTATGAATAGTCTCAGTAATTTTAGGAAATTTGGGTATAGATATATTTTTTGGAAGTTTATTTCGATTTTCTTCATCAAAACTCCATTTACCTCCTTCTGGATTACCATCTTTTTTCATGAGTATATCCAAATCTCTTCTAGTCTCTTTATAAAAAACTGCCATAAAAGGTTTTTTTGATTTCGATAAATAGTTTTTAAATTTTTCTCTAGAATTTAAAAACATTGGTGTTTGAATAATATTCCATTTAATTTTTTCCTTTTTTAAAAAATTAGTAATTTTATTTTCAAAAAACTTATCCTCGATTTCGAAACTTGAAATTTCTTTAATTTTTTTTGCTTTAATTATTTTTTTTAATTTTTCTGTGTAATCCAGCTTGAAAGATTTATCCTCGATCGAAGAATATTCTAATTTAAATTTATTTTTTTTTAATCTGTCTGCGTGAGATCGCATGCAAGATAAGAACAATAATATCTTTTGTTTATGATGCTTTTCGTACGTACAAAGCTGATAATCTTCAGCCATAAAGAAAAAGTGGTCTTTTCTGTACTTTTCTAGATATTTTTCTGAGAAAAGCTGATTTCCAAGTAGAAAAAATAATTTCATTAACTATATATAACTCTTTAAAAATTTATGTCAGAAAAATATTTAGTAGTAGGTGCGACAGGATCTATCGGATCTAATTTAGCCGAACAGTTATACGCAGCCGGCAAAGAAGTGCATTTAATTGGTAGGGATGAAGAGAGAACAAAATCTTTGTCTGAAAAACTAAATTGTAAATATACAGTCTCTGATGTTTTAGAAAATGGTTTTGTTGAAAAGATTAAGTCCGAAATAGATGATATCAAAGGTATAGCTTATTGTGTTGGTTCAATTGATTTAAAACCTTTGAGAATGGTTTCAGAACAAGATTTTACAAAATGTATGAAACTAAATTTATATTCTGCAGTAGATTTAATTAAAGGTTATCAAGAAAGTTTAAAAAAAAATAAAGGGTCGATTGTTTTGTTTTCAACTGTTGCTGCTCAAAGGGGTTTTACAAATCATGCAATTATAGCTTCAACTAAAGCAGCTGTTGAAGGATTAACTGTTTCTTTAGCAGCAGAATTCGCTCCTAATATTAGAGTAAATTGCATTGCTCCAAGTTTAACTAATTCAAAAATTGCAGAGCCAATGCTAAAAAATAAAGTTTTAGCTGATGGTATAGCAAAAGCCCATCCATTAAAAAGACTTGGAGAAGGAAAAGACTCAGCTTCGCTTGCAAAATTTCTAATAACTGAAGACAGTTCTTGGGTTACAGGACAAATTATTGCTGTCGATGGTGGTAGATCAAAACTTTCATAGAGTGAAGAAATTATTATTTCTTTTATCATTAATACTATTATCAACTAATTCATTTAGTAAAAATTTTAATTTTAATAAAATTATTGAATTAGAAGCACCTTGGGGTTCGTCGTTCGTTAATGATAATGAAATGATTGTTACCGAGAAAGGTGGCAAAATAAAACTTGTTAATATTTCAACAAGAGAGATGAGTGAAATTGGTCATAACTTAAATTTTGTAGAATATGGACAGGGAGGATTATTGGATATTCTGTATAATGAAGATTACATATATATCTCATACACAGAAAATAGAAATAATTGGAAGACTAGTACTTCAATTGCACGTGCAAAATTTAATAAAAACAAATTAAATTTTAAAAATATTTTTCAAGCCAATCCACCAATTGACTCGCCTTATCATTTTGGTTCAAGACTGGTAATTAAAGGCAATTATTTATTTGCTTCTGCAGGTGAAAGAGGTGGGGGAATGATTGCTCAAGATGGAAATAAACATCCAGGAAGTATAATTAGAATTTATCTAGATGGTGGCATTCCAAAAGACAATCCTCGTTTTGAGGGGAAATCAGACTGGCTACCTGAAATATATCAAATTGGTGTAAGAAATCCTCAAGGTTTAGCTCTATCACCTTTTGATGGAAAAATTTATATGAGCAATCATGGTGCAAAAGGAGGCGATTGGTTTGGTGAAGCAAAGAAAGGTGAAAATTATGGTTGGAAAATTCTTGGATGGGGTGGCACAAATTATTCAGGTATACCAATAGGGCCAAAATGGAAACCTGGCTTTACAAAAGCCATTCAATATTGGGTTCCATCTATAGCCACAAGTGCAATCACAATTTATAAAGGTAATGAATTTAAAGAATGGAATGGTCATGCATTAATTACTTCTCTTAAAGATAAGTCTTTAAGAAAATTAGAGTTTAATGATTTATCAAACGTAAAAGAAGAAATAATATTTAAAGATAAAATTGGAAGAATCAGAGACATACAAATTCATCCTATAAATGGTAAACTATATTTTTTAAATCAAGATGGATTGTGGTTGATGAAAAAATCTAGTTAGTATCAAAAAGCTCTTTAAATAATTTAAATTCACCAATTTTAAAAATAATTGCATCATCTTTTTTAAATCCAAATTTTTCTGCATTTTGCTTAAACCTTAAAGGTGGCTCTAATATTGGTTCAAGTGATAAGACAAAAGTTCCCCAATGCATTCCAATTACTTTTTTACTTTTTAAATCTTTAGCAAGTCCAAGGGCCTCTTCAGGGTTAGTGTGGTAAGCAGAAGAATCTTTAATTGAAGCCATAGGATAAAAATTATATGCGCCAATGTTAATAAATGTTAAATCAATTGGACCATACTTATCTCCCAATTCTTTATATATTTTTCCAACACCAGTATCACATGAAAATAATATTTTTTTTCCTTTGTATTCAATCAAATAGCTGCCCCATAAAGTTTTGTTAGTATCCGTTAAACTCCTTTTTGACCAGTGGACTGATGGCAAAAAAGTAATATTTAAATTCTGATTTATTTTTATTTGATCATACCAATCCATTTCATTTACATCTTTAAATCTATTAATTTTAAAATATTTTTTTAGTCCTAAAGGTACCAGGACTTTAGATTCTTTATAAGGAAATCTCATTATTGTTTTCATGTCTTGATGATCGTAGTGATTGTGAGTTAGTAGAAAAATATCTGTTCTTGGTATCTCATTAAGTTTTAATGCTGGTTCGGTAAATCTCTTTGGCCCAAAAAATAAAGGTCCTGCATTTTTTGAAAAAACTGGATCTGTTATTATTGTTATTTCACCTAATTTTATTAAAAATGTTGCATGACCTATCCACGCTACATAATCTTCTTTTTGGAAATTATTTAAATCCAATAAAACTTTTTCTTTTTTAATGATATTACTTTCAGGAAAAGTCATATCTAATTTTTTTTTTTCTTGGTTAAAGACCTTAAACGACCAATTGAAATTCATATCAATCTCCTTTGATCCTTCAGGATTACGAAATGTGCCATTTGCTAAATGATGATATTTTTTTTTCATATCCGATTAATAATTTTTTGAAATAATATCTTGAATTGTATTACTTATAACTATTGTTCCAGCTTTGTTAGGGTGTATGCCATCTTGTTGATTTAGATTTGGATCAAGAGCAACACCCTCTAGCAAAAATGGAATTAAAGGTAAATTATATTTTTTTGATAATTTAGGATAAATAGCATCAAAATTTTTCTTATATTTAGTTCCATGGGTTGTTGGCGCAACCATCCCAGCTATTATAATTTTTATTTTTTTACTGTTAGCGATTTTAATTATTTCTTCTAAATTTCTCTCAGTTTCATCTGGTTGAATTCCTCTAAGCATATCATTTGCCCCAAGACCAAGGATGATTAGATCAATACCGGGTTCTGATAAACTCCATTCTGCTCTATTCAATCCACCAGACGAAGTACTTCCTGACACACTTCCATTTATTACCTTAATATTTAAACCACTCCTAACGAGATTACTTTCTAAAACCAAAGATAAGTGTTGTTCTTTAGGTAGACCATAACCCGCCATTAAACTATCGCCGAATAATATAACCTTTTCTATTGCACTTGCATTTATGTGCACTAGAAAGAATAACAATATTTTTATAAATAAACTTTTATTCATGAACACTCTTCTTAAATTAAAAAAAATAAATCTCAAATACCAAACTGGGAAGGACAATATCAATGTTTTAAAAAATATTGATTTAACTATAAAAAAAAAAGAAACTGTATCTGTGGTTGGAGAAAGTGGATCAGGAAAAACAAGCTTGATTATGCTTATTGGTGGACTAGAACGTCCAACCTCAGGGAAAATTATATTTCAAGACAGGGAAATAACAAATCTTAATGAAGACGAAGTATCTGAAATTAGAAAGCAAAATATAGGAATTATATTTCAATCTTTCTATTTAATTCCAAATTATACAGCTGTCGAAAATGTAGCTTTAACACTTGAACTTAATGAATTTAAAAATCCAGAGAAAGAAGCAAAAAGTTTATTAGATCGATTTGGTCTAAAACATAGATTCAATAATCTTCCAAGTCAATTATCTGGCGGAGAGCAACAACGTGTGGCGATTGCAAGAGCTATTGCAATGAAACCAGATTTGATTTTAGCTGATGAACCAACTGGTAATCTAGATACCGAAAACTCAATAATGATCTCTGAAATTTTATTTAAATACGTCAAAGAAGAAGGATCTTCTTTAATAATGGTCACACATGATCCAAAATTAGCAGACAAAGCAAAACGAAAAATTAAAATTAAAGATGGAAAAATTAAATAATTCTTCGGAGTTAAGTTTAATATTCAAGTATGCTTTAAAAGATTTAAGCAGAAATTATAAAAAAATTTCAAGCATTATTGTAACGCTGTTTATCAGTCTTTTTATTTTAAGTGCCATCTTTACAATCGAAGATAGTTTAAAAAAAGAGCTTAATGATAATGCAAAAGTTCTTTTGGGTGGAGATCTCGAAATCGATTATAACCGTAATCAGGGGAATCTTAATTTAGTCAATAAAGTAAAGGAATTTTCAACTGTCTCACAAATGATAGAGTTCAGTACAATGCTCTCTACGACAGGCAGAGAAAAAAATAAATCATTATTTACGAGAATTAAAACAGTTGATGAAAAATATCCACTTTACGGTGAAGTTATTTATGAGCCAGAAGATGCTTATGAAAGAATGCAAAAGGAACCGAAGACAATTTTGATTAATGAAAGTTTATCAAAAACTTTAAAGATAAAAATAAATGACAAAGTTAAGGTACAAGATCAAATTTTCATAGTTGTTGGAATTATAAAATCTGTACCTGATGTCAGCGGGTTTGTAGCTTTTGGAGATTGGGCATTAGCAGGAAAACAAACTTTGGAGATACTAAAATTAAATGGAATAGGTAGTTTTTTAAATTATGAATATAAAGTAAAATTTAAACCAAGTGATGATCCAGAAAAAATAGAAAGTAAGATCAAAGATATTTTTAAAGATGACCAAAAAGTAAAACTTAGATTTCCAGAAAATTCAGCAAGTGGCTTAAAAAGGATAATTAATAATTTTTCCCAATTTCTCTCTTTAGTTTCAATTAGTGCAATGTTAATTGCTGGAATAGGTATCGCTAATACATTGTTATCATTTATAAACCAGAACAATATGTCTATAGCTGTAAGAAAAGCTGTAGGATTTTATTCAGGAAATATAAAAACACTTTATTATCTTCAATTATTAATTTTATTATTTATTATTACTGTAATTTCTTATGGCTCAAGTTTTTTAATTGTACCAATTGCAGATAAATATTTATCTGATGGGTTGGGATTAAATGTTTATCCAAAATTCTCTTTAATTAATTTTATAAAAATATTTGTTGTAGGTTTGTTAGTTCTTATAATTTTTTCAATACCAACAATAAGTTCAATTGATCAAGTTAAAGCATCAAACCTATTTAGAAATGTATTCCAAAACCTGCAATTTTATTACTCAAAAAAGTCAGTTGTTTTGAGTTTTATCTTGTTATCATTTTTAGTTTTATTGTTTACACTAGGATCTGAAAGTCCCTCTTATAGCTTGGGTTATTTTGTGGCTTTTTTTGTATGTCTAATTGTATTTTTTTTACTTTCGAAAATTATAATTTATTTACTGAAAAAGTTTAATTTTATTTCAAATATCTCTTTAAAAGTATCGATAAAAAATATAACTCAAACAAAAAGTATCACACCTATCACTATTATGTCTTTAGGCTTAGGTGTAACATTATTATTAACTTTAGCTTTAGTTGGAACAAATTTTAAAAGAGAAATTTCAAGATCTATTCCGGATATTGCACCTGATTATTTTTTTGTTGGAATTCAAAAAGGTGAAAAGAAAAAATTTGAACAAGGTGTTTACAAAATGAACCCTGATGCAAACATCGAAATAGTGCCTATGGTTTCTTCTGGGATAGTAAAAATTAATGGGGTGAATCCAAATAGCTATATTAAACCAGAGAATGATAGTTATTGGGTAATTGGAAGTGAAAGAAGATCTTCTTGGGTTGAAAATATACCTAAAGATAACCCAATTTTAAAAGGGAAATGGTGGGATTTATCTAAACCTAACCAACTTCAGATATCGCTTGATGCAAAAGTGGCTAAAGATTTTAATATTGAGTTGGGAGATATTTTTACTTTAAACATTTATGGTCGAGAAATTGATGGAGAAATAGTTAATTTTAGAGAAGTTGATTATCGTGATCTAAGTATTAATTTTGCAATGTTATTTAATCCACAATTTGCAAAAAAAATTCCTCATGAATATTTAGCAACTGCTAAGTTTAAAAATCCAGATAATTTCGACGAAACCAAAATGTTAGAAGTATTACCTAGTTTATCTATGATAAAAATTGCTGATTACCTGAATAAAGTAACATCAGTTTTAAATAAAGTTTTCATAGCTGTAACCCTAATTTCTGGTGTAACAATTGTCATTGGATTGATTGTTATCTCAAGTGCTATAATGGTCCAAGGAAAAGTAAAAGAGTACCAAAATCTTGTATTTAAAATTTTAGGTTTTTCAAAAAAAGAAATTATATTTTCATCTTTGATAGAATTTATAATTATTTTTATGTCAGTAATATTAATTGCAATTTTTTTTGCAGTAATTGGATCAAAATTTATTATGGAGAATATTTTTGAATTAGTTTGGCAATTTGATTTTAAAGTTTTAATTTACCTTGGTGCCTCTATAGGAATTGTAACCTTAATTTTAATTATGCTAACCAATCTTAAATACTTAAGTCCTAAAGTCTATCCATTAATAAGAAATCAATAGTAAATTTATTTATTCGCTCTTTTAAAACATTCGATTGTATTTTTAAGTAAACATGCAATAGTCATAGGTCCAACTCCACCTGGAACTGGAGTTAAAGCTTTTGCAACTTTTGATACTTCATCAAATGCAACATCGCCAACTAGGCCGTTTTCAGTTTTATTAATTCCAACATCAATAACAATTGCATCTTTTTTAACCCAATCACCTTTTACAAGCTCAGGGATCCCAACAGCAGCAACTATGATGTCTCCTTTTAAACATTCACCTTTAAGATCATGTGTTTTTGAATGAGTAATTGTAACTGTGCAATTTTCTTTCAACAACAATTGTGTCATTGGCTTGCCATTTAAATTTGATCTTCCAACAATTACAGCCTTTTTTCCATTAAGGTTTGGTTCAATTTTTTTTATTAATAAATAACAACCTAAAGGAGTGCATGGAATAGAACTTTCATAACCTGACGACAGATTACCAACATTCATGGGATGAAATCCATCTACATCTTTCTCTGGCATAATTGCCTCTATAACTTTTTGTTTATCAATATGTTTTGGAAGTGGGAGCTGAACTAAAATTCCTGAGACAGAATCGTCATTATTAAGTTCATCGATTTTTTTTAAAACTTCACTTTCTTCAATACTGTCAGGGTATCTAATCACCTCTGATTTAAGGCCTACTTCATTGGCAGATTTCTCTTTATTTCTAACATAAATTTGACTAGGTGCTAAATCACCAATCAATATGACTGTTAAACCTGGTACTTTGTTGTGCTTATCTTTTAAGGATAAGACTTCTTTCTTGAGCTCTTCTCTTAAATCAGCAGCAGCTTTTTTTCCATCAATTAAAATCATTTATTAAAATATTAGTGGTGCAATATAGAGTTTCATACACATTTCTATGAACCATATCAACAAAAGAAGTACGATAGGAGAAATATCAAAAGCTCCAAGGTTGGGTAAAAATCTTCTAATTCTAATTAAAATCGGTTCTGTCATTTTATAAGTGAAATCTAATATTAAATATACAAACCGATTGCTTGTATTTATTACATTAAAAGCGACCAACCAACTTATAACGACATTAGCAATTACAACATATGAATAAAGTTTTAAAATTTGAAGTGCTAAATAAAATATAGCAATCATTTTTTTTCAACATAAATAGACTGACTTGGAAATGCAAAAGCAGCTCCCTTACCTTCAACAATTTTTTTTATTTCAAGTGCCAAATTTTCTTTTACTTGTAAATAATTAGTCCAACTATTTGTTTTTGTAAAACATCTAACATACATATCAATCGAGCTATCTGAAAACTTATCAATTCTTACAGCGACTCCTACAGATTGGTCATAATCATCACCTTTATTTATGTGATCTTCAATTTCGTCTCTTATTGTTTTCAATTGATCAATTGTAGTGTCATATTGAAGAGTTATTATCCAACTAATGGCCCAGTTAGTCTTTCTTGTGTTATTAATCACTGCATTTTCTGCAAATTGAAAATTTGGAATAATTGCCAGTGATTTATCAAATTTTCTTATAACAGTTGATCTAAATCCAATGTTCTCAACAACCCCTTCAATAACTCCCTCAACTTTAATCCAATCTCCAATTCTAAATCTTTTTTCAACTAATACTAAAATTCCAGATATTAAATTTTTAAATAAGTCCTGTGCGCCTAATGCTACTGCTACTCCAAATAAACCTAATCCTGCAATTATTGGTCCAATTTTGATTCCCCATAACTCAAGAACAGCAGCTGCGCCTAAAATAAAAATTAAAATTTTAAGAGACTTTATAATCCAGCCTATTAATTCTTTTGTCAGTACTTTGTCTAATCCACTTAAAATATATGATATAGGCTCAATTATCTGATGTATTATCCAAAATATTAAAATTGTTATTAAAGTTCTGTTAACGTTATCAATGAAACCCCTAGTCTCATTATCAAATGACATATAGTAACTAGCAAAAAAGACACCAAGAACAATTGGAAGAAACCTAGCAGGACCCTCCATGGATTTTACAAACGTATCATCTAATTTATTGGTTGTTCTTTTCGAAATTAATTCTAATTTTTTTATTACAATTTTGCTAATTAGACCTCTAAATATTAAAAATAATACAAATATTCCAAGACCTACTATTATCTGAAAGAAATCTACACCAAGAATTCCCTGCTTCCATACAGATAAAAATAACTCATTTAGTTTATTTAAAACGTCCATTTTTAAATTTTATATAGCAAAAACTCTTCTTCACCAGGGTTAAAAAGGAAAATTTTTTTCCATTTTATATCATTCAATGCTGATGATGCTTTTTCGCCCATACACATTAGGTTAGTTTCCATCCAAATATTATCTAAATTATATTTTTTTATTAAGGTAAAAAATGTCTTTGCACTATTTTCAGAGTATATGTAAACAATTTCTGGCACAGAAGATTTGATATCTCTTAAAAAATCGTCACTTAAATTTTCATTGGGTATTGCAGTATAATTTATAATTCTTTTGATGACATAGTTTTCTGAAATTAAGTCTTGATCAAGATTATAAGAAATAATTTCTCCACTAATGTAGGCCATTGGTCCAATCTTTGGGTCAAAGTTTTGTAAAATTAATTCTTTAAGATTATTTACATTACCTTCAGCGCAGAAAATATTTTGAAAGCCTAATTCTTTTGCCTTTCTTTCTGTTGCAAGACCAACACAAAAACAAATAATTTTTTTATCTATTTTTGAAATATTTAAATTTTTTAAAGAATTAGCACTCGTGAAAATGACACCTTTGAATTGGCTAAAATCTATTTCTTGTGTTTCTATTTTTTTTATTTGTAATAAGGGTAAATGAGAAACTTTGTGTTTCATCGAAGTAAATTTTAAAATTAATTCTTTGCTATCATCTAATGGTCTGGTTAATAAAATATGCATTTTAATTTTTGTAAGAACCTTTTGATTTTAATTTAAGCTCTTCTCCCACCATTCTACTAGTAGACTCAATATCATCTTTTTGAAGACTTTTTTTTATGAAGTATCTATTTTTTCCATCGACAGAAAACAATTCGGTCAATAAGTCTACTTTTTTACCATTTGATTTTGCAAAAACACCAACTGCAGTATCACAATCTCCTTCAAGAACTTTTAAGACCTCTCTTTCTGCTTTTGCAACAGTTCTTGTTTCTTGATCATTAATGTTTTCAAGTAATTTTTTAATTTCATTATCATCTTCTCTACATTGAATTGCTATAATTCCTTGGCCTGCACAAGGTATAAGTTCATCAACACTGAATTCTTGTGAAATTTTATGTTGTAAATTTAAAGCATCTACTCCTGCTTTTGAGAGAATTATTGCATCATATTCGCCTTTTTCTAACTTTTGAACTCTAGTATCAACATTTCCTCTGATAAGTTTATATTTTAAATTTGGTCTTTTTTTCTTAAGTTGATATTCTCGTCGATATGATGATGTACCAATAATTGAGTTTGGCTCTAAATCTTCAAATTTTATATTATTTTTACTTATTAAAATTTCATTAGGAGAATTTCTTTTTAAAAAATAATTAGTTAAAAGATTTTCAGTTTCATCAGTAGGCATATCTTTGAAGGCATGTACTGCTATATCTATATTTTTATTTAATAAATCTTTTTCAATTTGTTTTGAAAATAATCCTTTGCCTCCTATTTCAGATAACCTCTCATCTTGCTTTTGATCTCCTGTTGTTGTTATTTTTTTTAATTCAATCTCTTTAGAAAAATATTTTTTTAGTTCTTTTTTCACATTTTCTGCGTAAATCATTGCTAACTTACTTCCACGTGTTCCAATTACAAGATTAGCTCTTTTCATAAAAGTTATTTTTATTACATTCTTATAGATTAATTGTATTAATTATAAAAAATAATTTATGAATAAAAGACCAATAATATTAGGAATTGAGACAAGTTGCGATGAAACAGCGGTTTCAATTATTCAAGATCACGAAAGTGGTATACCAAAAATTTTATCAAATATAGTTTCCAGTCAATTTGACATTCATAAAGAATTTGGGGGAGTTGTTCCAGAATTAGCTGCAAGGTCACATATTGAAAAAATTAATTTAATTGCAAAAAAAGCTTTGGATGAAAGTGGTGTAACTCTTGATAAAATATCTGCTGTTGCCACAACATCTGGACCTGGTTTAATAATTTGTCTTAGTGTTGGTTTAAATTTTGCAAAATCACTCGCATCGTCCTTAAGGGTTCCATTTATTGGAGTTAATCATCTAGAGGGTCATGCTTTAAGTCCAAGACTTCAAACTAGTATTAATTATCCTTATTTACTTCTGTTGATTTCGGGTGGACACAGTCAATTTTTAAGTGTGAATGGATTAGGTAGTTACACAAGATTAGGAACTACTATTGATGATGCTTTAGGAGAAGCATTTGACAAAACTGCAAAACTTTTAGGAATAGAATTTCCAGGTGGTCCAAAGTTAGAAAAATTTGCAGAAAAGGGTGATCCAAATAAATATAAATTACCCAAACCAATAATTAATAAAGGTGGATGCAATTTATCTTTTGCAGGACTTAAAACTGCGATACTAAGAATAACAAAATATATAAATTCAGAACAAGAAAAATATGATTTAGCAGCGTCTTTTCAAAAAACTATCGAAGAAATATTGTATATTAAATCTAGAATTGCTTTTAAGGAATTTTTAAAAAACTCATTTAAAGAAAAATCTTTTATCGTTGCGGGAGGAGTTGCAGCAAACAAAGGTATACGAAAAAAACTAATCGAAGTAAGCAATGAGAATGGCTTTAAAGCAATTTTTCCAGATATTAAACTATGTGGAGACAACGCAGCAATGATCGCATTGGTAGGTCTAGAAAAATATAAAATAAAGAAATTTGATAATATGGATTTAGAAGCTAGTCCAAGATTAGCTTTGGATGCAAGTGCTAAATTTTTAAAAGGAGCTGGCGTAGTTTTGTAATGAATTATTGGTTGTTAAAATCAGAGCCAAATGTTTGGTCGATAGAACAACAATTAAAGGTTGGTGCAAAAGGTACCGACTGGGATGGTGTAAGAAATTATCAAGCAGCTAATAATTTAAAAAAAATGAAGAAGGGTGATCTATGTTTTTTTTATCATTCAAATATTGGTAAAGAAATCGTTGGAATTGTTGAGGTAATTAAAACAGCATTTATCGACCCAACAGATAAAGAGAAGCGATTTGTAGCAGTAAAAGTTAAGTATAAAAGTAAACTAAAAACACCAGTTTCTCTTGAAAATATTAAAAAAAATAAAGATTTAAAAGATATTGCACTAATAAAACAAAGCAGACTGTCTGTAATGCCAATCGACACTAAATGCTGGAAAATTATTTTGAAGATGAGTAGTATCTGAAAAATTTATAATCGATGCCAAAAAAAAAAGTTAAAAAAAGAAAAAAAAAAATAATCACTAAAAGAAAAACTAAGGCAAAGTCTTTAGCTCCAAAGCAAGAAAAAGAACTTATATATAGAACAAAGAAAGACTGGATTAGCAAAGCCTTAGTAAATAAATCTCAGTACGAAAAAAAATATAAATCTTCAATAAAAGATAATGATGGCTTCTGGAAAAAAGAAGGAAAGAGAATTAATTGGATAAAACCGTATACAAAAATTAAAGATGTTAAATATAGTAAATCAGATGTTAAGATAAAATGGTTTTACGACGGTACTCTTAATGCATCGGCAAATTGTATTGATAGACATTTAAAAAAAAATAAAGACAAAACTGCAATTATATGGGTTGGAGATGATCCAAAAGTTCAAAAGAAAATTTCCTACAAAGAATTACACAAAGAAGTTTCTAAAGCCGCAAATGGTCTTAAAGAATTAGGGGTTAAGAAAGGTGATAGAGTAACAATCTATTTAACTATGATACCAGAACTTGCATATACTATGTTAGCATGTGCGAGGATAGGGGCGGTGCATTCAATAATCTTTGGAGGATTTTCTCCAGATAGTATTTCTGGAAGAATAAACGATTGCGATTCTGATTATCTAATTACAGCTGATGAAGGTGTAAGAGGTGGAAAAATAATCCCTTTAAAATCAATAGCTGATGAGGCTTTAGTAAATTGCCCAAACGTAAAAAAATGTGTTGTTGTAAAAAGAACAGGCAATAGAATAAATTGGGATGAACGTAGAGATGTTTGGTACCACGAGTTAACAAAAAAAGTTTCAAATAAATGTGAACCAGAAGAAATGAATGCAGAAGATCCCTTATTTATTTTATATACTTCAGGATCAACAGGTAAACCAAAAGGTGTAATGCATACAACTGGAGGGTATATGGTTTACGCATCAATGACTCATCAGTATATATTCAATTATAAACCTAAAGATATTTATTGGTGTACAGCTGACATTGGTTGGGTAACTGGTCATAGCTATATTATTTATGGACCATTATCAAATGGAGCAACAACAATAATGTTTGAGGGAATTCCAACTTATCCTGATAGTTCAAGATGGTGGCAGATCGTTGATAAATATAAAGTAAATATTTTTTATACAGCACCAACAGCAATAAGAGCTTTAATGAGAGAAGGTGATAAGCCTGTAAAAAAAACATCAAGAAAATCACTGAAATTATTAGGAACCGTGGGCGAACCAATCAATCCAGAAGCTTGGGAATGGTATTATAAAACTGTTGGAGATTCGAACTGCCCAATTGTTGATACTTGGTGGCAAACGGAAACGGGTGGAATATTAATCAGTCCTCAAACAGGTGCTATAAATTTAAAACCAGGTTCAGCAACAAAACCATTTTATGGAATTAAACCTGTAATAGTTAGTAAAGATGGAAAAGTTTTAAAAGGAGAAGCTGAAGGTCGATTATGTATTGCACAATCTTGGCCTGGTCAAATGCGGACGGTTTACGGAGATCATCAAAGGTTTATTGATACTTATTTTTCTCAATTTGATGGAAAATATTTTACAGGAGATGGATGTAGAAGAGATAAAGATGGATACTATTGGATAACAGGAAGAGTAGACGATGTGATAATAGTATCAGGACATAATCTTGGAACTGCAGAGATAGAAAGTGCTTTCGTTGCTCATCCAAAAGTTGCTGAGGCTGCTGTTGTTGGATATCCTCATGATATTAAAGGTAATGGCTTGTATTGTTATGTAACATTAAATGTGGGAGAAAAATCGACTTTAGATTTAGAGAGAGATTTAAAGCTTTGGGTTAGAAAACAAATTGGTCCAATAGCTACACCAGATCTAATTCAATTTTCGCCTGGACTTCCTAAAACTAGATCGGGTAAGATTATGAGAAGAATACTTAGAAAAATAGCAGCTAATGAACATGATCAATTAGGTGATACAACAACTTTGGCAGATCCAAGTGTTGTAAAAAGTTTGGTTGAAAATAGAAAAAATACCTAAAAATTTATTAATTCTATAAATTCCTTTTTAACATTATCCCATTTCAGGATCATAGAATTTAAAACTATTTTTTTGTCTAAAGATTTTAACTCTTCAGCTATTGGAGACCATTCATATAAAGATAAAGCACTAGTATTAAATGGTAATGACTCATGGTACTCATTCCAATTAATGTTTTGATATCTCTCAAGAAATTTTTTTTTTGCATTTTCATATATTTCATTTGGCATTTTATTTTTTTGAAGTTCATTATCCAAAATCTGAAAATATATTTCATTTGCTTTTTCAGTATCATGTTGATTTCTAATATTATTTAAAAAAGAAATCGCATAAAATGTAAGATCTTGTAATGCAACTGAGTAGATGTTCCATTTAGCTTTGTTAATAGATCCTAAAAATATCTCATCTTCAAACATCAATACATATTTTGCTCCCATTCTTGTTTTAAGATATCCATATAGAGTAACTTGGCTTACCCATGCAGATTTTTTTTGAATGAATTCTTTTAAATCAGAATAATTTTCGATTTTTTTTGTTTTTTTAAAATATTTTAAGAATGGAATGAAATATTCCTTTAAATACTCAAATTTCAAATCTTTGAGCTTTAATTTGTATTTAATGCCCATTTAGAACCGATATTACTACTTTTACTATAAATATATGCCATTTTTTACCCTTTAATTATCACATTAAATGAGTATGAATTATATCTTTAACCTATAGGGAGGATTAAAATAATGTCAAACAAAGAAAAGCACTGGGAAAAAACCAAAGGATTAATGATAATTACATTAATTATTTGGTTTGTTTTCGGTTATCTGATCTTCATGTTTGGTTCTGACCTAAACACTTCAAGTTTTATGGGATATCCATTAGCGTATTACATGTGTGCGCAAGGTTCCATCATTGCATTTGTAGTCCTAATTTTTTGGTTTGCAAATAGACAGGAAAAAATCGATGAAGAGTTTGGTTTTACCGAAAAGGAGGATGATTAATGTTTAAAGGCAATTTTATTGACAACCTACCAAAAATTTACGGAACATATACTGGGGGCTTCTTTATATTCATCATTTTGATGGCAATAGCAGAGCAAGCAGGTATGACCGCAAAAACGATTGGTATTTTGTTTGTCGCCTTTACAGTTTGTATATATGCCATAATTGGATATCTATCTAGAACTGTACAGGTCGACGCTTATTATGTTGCTGGAAGACAGGTACCAACAGTATTTAACGGAATGGCAACTGCAGCTGACTGGATGTCAGGTGCTTCATTCGTTGCAATGGCTGGTGGTATTTACTTTGGTGGTTATACTTATATGGCTTTCTTAGTCGGATGGACTGGGGGATACGTTTTAGTATCATCACTTTTAGCACCATACTTAAGAAAATTTGGATGTTATACTGTGCCAGATTTCATTGGAACAAGATATGGCGGAAACTTCGCAAGGTTCTGTGCCGTAGTTGTTTTAACATTGGCATCTTTCACTTATGTAACAGCTCAAATTAACGCAACAGGAACAATAGCATCAAGAGCACTAAGTATTCCATTTGAATTAGGAGTTTGGGTTGGACTAGTAAGTATTTTACTTTGTTCAATGCTAGGCGGAATGAGAGCGGTAACTTGGACACAGGTTGCTCAATACATAGTATTGATTATTGCTTATCTAATTCCAGTATTCTGGATTAGTAACAAATCAGGATTTGGTTTCTTTCCACACTTTATGTTAGGTGAGGAAGTAGCTAGATTAGGTGCACTTGAATCGCAATTTGGATTAGTTAAAAATGCTGCTGCAGATATTAAAGCTGCAGGTGTACCAGGTGGTCTAAAATCTATCGCTGTGTCACACGCAGGTGTGCCAGAAGGTGGAATGGCTGCATGGAAATTTATTTCATTAGCACTATGTATGATGGTAGGAACAGCTTCTTTACCGCACATTTTAATGAGATACTTCACTACTCCAAGTGTTAAAGCTGCAAGAAAATCAGTGGCATGGTCACTATTCTTTATTGCATTGCTTTATACTTCAGCGCCAATGCTTGCAACATTATCCAAGATCTCACTAATAGATCCAAACTTACCAACAGGTATTATTGGAAAACCAATTGCTGAAATTATGCAAATTGAGTGGGTAAATGCTTGGATTAATGTAAAACAAGCCTTCATAGCAGACTTTAACGGAGATGGTATTCTTCAGTTAAATGAATGGTTTATGAGAGGTGACGTAGTTGTACTAGCAACTCCTGAAGTTGCTGGATTACCATACGTAATCTCTGGACTAGTTGCTGCAGGAGGAATGGCTGCTGCGATGTCAACTGCTGATGGTCTAATTCTTGCTATAGCAAACGCTTTATCACATGATATTTATTACAAAATCATTGATCCAAAAGCGGATGTAAGAAAAAGATTGTTAGTTGCTAGAGCACTTCTAATCGTTATTGGTGCCGCTGGGGCATACATTGCATCGATGAGGATCACTAGTATTCTTGGTGCAGTTGCTTGGGCATTTGACTTTGCAATGTCAGGATTGTTCTTCCCATTAATACTTGGTGTATGGTGGAAGAGAGCAACAAGACAAGGCGCAATAGCAGGTATGATAGCAGGTCTTGCATCTGGAACAGCTTATCTAATTTATGTGTATCCTAAGTTTATGGGTAATGCACCTTGGTTAGGTATTGACCATTTACGTTTTGGTATAATCGGAGCGTCGGTCTGTTTAGTTGTAATGGTTGTAGTAAGTTTAATGACTGAAGAACCAGATAAAGCTACACAGCAAATGGTAGACGAAGTTCGTATACCATCAGGTAAGACAATACTTGGTAAGCAACACTAAATTAAACTTTTTGGGGGCGATATTCGCCCCCTTTTTTTTCAAATAAATGCCGCTATATATTTTAGTAATAGACTACATTTTAGGTATCATCATGTGGACTTTAATTGGAAGATCCGCGATGAATATTTTTCAGAAAGAAGATTCTGAATTCTTTTTTATGAAAGTATTTGTGAAATACACAAATCCTATTATTAAAATTTTTAAGTTTATTACTCCCAGTTTCATTATAGGACCATTAGTTCCACTTTATGTTGCTTGGTTTTTTTATATGTTTAGATTTTATTTAATGCCTTATTTAATGGGTTATTCTGTAATGGGAATGTTATCGTTTCCATTAGAAAGTGAAATAGCTGCAGAAATTTATAAAATATTTGGTAAATAATAATTCAAATATATTTAAAAATTGATAGTACTAGTTTTTATTTATTAATGAAAAATATACAAATTTCACCTTCAATACTCTCTGCAGATTTTAGCCAATTGGGTAAGGAGATTAAAAGATTAGAAGAAGGTGGCGCAGATTTAATTCACGTTGATGTAATGGACGGACATTTTGTTCCCAATATTACGATAGGACCCCCTGTAATAAAAACACTAAGAAATTATACCAAATTACCTTTTGATGTACATTTAATGATCTCACCAGTACATAAATATATTAAAAATTTCGCTGAAGCTGGATCTGATATAATAACAATTCACCCTGAGGCAACAGATAATTTAATTGAGTCAATACAACTGATAAAGAAATTAAAGAAGAAAGTAGGTATATCTTTAAATCCAAATACTGAAATAGTTGTTATAGAAAAAATTTTAAAAGAAATTGATTTAGTATTAATTATGAGCGTATTTCCAGGCTTTGGTGGTCAAAAGTTTATTCCAGAAGTCATTGAAAAAATCAAAAAACTTCACCAAATAAAAAAAAATAATAATTTAAGATTTGATATTGAAGTTGATGGAGGAATAAATTTCTCTAATTCAAAAGAGGTTATATTGGCAGGAGCAAATATATTAGTTTCTGGAACCACAATATTCAAAGAAAACAAGGGTGATATAAAAAAAAATATAGAAACTCTAAGATCAATGTAAGATGTATTTAAAAAATTCTTTAATTTCACTAAATGAATTTTTTTACTCATCTAAAAGTCAAATTAGAAAATTTTATTTAAAATCATCAATCTATAATAAAAAAATTTCTAAAATTGAAATTAGCAATATTGGATATAAACCAAGTTTAAATATTTTAAGCTGCTTGGTTAAATACGACAAAAAAAAATTGAAAATTGAAGAACTAGACAAAGAAAACATTTGGGATAATAAATTATTGAAAGAAAAAAATCATAAAAAATTAAATAATTTTTACTGGCTGTTTAGTATCGATTTAAAATCGTCCAAATCTATTACTCAATCGATTATTGAAAGATGGATAGAGAAGAATAATAACTATAATGCTTTTAGTTGGCAAATTGATACTTTGTCAAAGAGAGTAATATCGTGGATTGCAAATACAAAGTTATCTTATGATGATGGTGAAATGGAATATAAAAATAAATTTAATCTATCAATAAATAAACAGATTAATCATTTAATAAATGAAATTACTAAATCAAATTCTGTTGATGATAAACTTATAGGATGTACAGCTATTATAATTACTGGATTAGCTTATAAAAATGAGAAATTTCTCAATTATGGTTTAGAGTTATTAAAAAAAATAATTCTTAATTCTTTTGATGACGAATATTTTCCAAAGTCAAGAAGTATAAGACAATTAAATTTCTACCTAAAATATTTCGTTCTTGTAAGAGAACTATTAAAAGAGTCTTTCAATGAAATTCCAGAATATCTTAACGAAATAATTTTCTATCTTGGTAAATCATATTCATCATTTGCCACGATTAATAAAAGTTTATTATTCAATGGCAATCACCAGAATGATTTGAGTGAGTTCAATAACTATTTAAAATTACATAATTATAAATTTGAAAATTCAAAGATAATTACTGGTGGATATGCAATATTGAAAAATAAAAATTCAATTTTGGCTATGGATATCGGTTCTTCTCCTTCAAAAAAGTTTTCTAATAATTATCAAGGTGGAGCTTTGTCTTTTGAATTCTTTTATAAAGGAGAAAAATTAATTTCCAATTGTGGTTACTTTCAAGAATTTAAGAATAAATTTAATATTATATCTAAATCAACTGCCACACATTCAACTCTAGTCATAGACAACCATTCTAATTGCTCATTTAGAAATAATACTTTGTATAAAACTATAGATCATGGGTTAAAAACAAATAATTATGATATTATTAATGAAGATAATTATTGGTTAATAAAATCATCACACAATGGATATTTAAAAAAATTTGGTATTATACACGAAAGGTCATTAGAATTTTTTGTTGAGAACGACAGATTAGTAGGAAGCGACAAGATTATTTCTAAAAAACATTTGCTGACAAAAAAATTTGATATTAGATTTCATATGTTGCCAGG
The DNA here is from genome assembly GCA_902539195.1 of uncultured Pelagibacteraceae bacterium. GTDB lineage: Bacteria > Pseudomonadota > Alphaproteobacteria > Pelagibacterales > Pelagibacteraceae > Pelagibacter. The sequence continues at coordinate 36,599 of CACBHZ010000008.1, forward strand.
TGTTAAATTAACTAAAACTCTAGACAATAAAACAGTACTAATTGAAATTGAAAATTCAGGTTGGAAATTCTCAGCAAATTGTGAAACTATTAATATTGAAAGCGGTATATATTTCGGTAATAAAAACCTTTCTCAAGAAAATCAAAATATATGTATTTCTGGGATTATAAAACAATTAGAACACAACATTAAATGGAAATTCGAAAAGATAAAATTAAGATAAGGACTGCATTAATATCATTATCAGATAAATCGGGCATATCTAAATTATTACATTTGTTAGATAAGAATAAAATTAAAATCATAAGCTCTGGTGGAACTTATAAAAAAATAAAAAGAATGGGCTTTAAATGTCTAGAGGTGTCAAAATTCACAAATGCTGAGGAGGTTTTAGATGGCAGAGTCAAAACTTTACATCCAAAAATTCATTCAGGGATATTAAATGTTAGAAAAAATAAAAGACACCAAAAACAGATGAAAATTAACAAATATGAAAATATTGACTTAGTAATTGTAAATTTTTATCCTTTTGAGGAAGTTTTATTAAAAAAAAATAATCATGATAAAATAATAGAGAATATTGATATAGGTGGTCCAACAATGGTAAGAGCTGCCGCTAAGAATTACAAAGATGTAACAGTTGTTAGTAATATAAATCAGTATGAAAATTTTATAAACGAATTGAGTAAAAATAAAGGTTCAACAAGTCTTAAATTTAGGAAAAAGCTAGCTGGAGAGGCTTTTATGGAAACGGCATATTATGAGTCTAAAATTTTTAAATATTTTAACGATAAAATAGATAATATTTTTCCAGATAAAAATATAATATCTGGTAAGCTAGTCGAAAAAGCAAGATATGGTGAAAATCCTCACCAAAAAGCAGCAATTTATAGTCAAAATTCTAATCAAGAAATTATTCAAATTAGCGGTAAGCAATTAAGTTATAACAATTATAATGATATATATTCTGCATTAAGTATCACAAAATCATTACCAAATAAAAAA
>CACBHZ010000009.1 GCA_902539195.1 uncultured Pelagibacteraceae bacterium
TGACGCCAATTTTTGAATGTTTATTAAATCACAGAACTGATGTTAATCCTATATGGTTAATGAGGCAAGCTGGAAGATATTTGCCAGAATTTAGAGAAATTAGAAAAAAAAATACAGACTTTATAAACTTGTGTTTGAATGAGGACATTTCAGAATTAGTAACTCTTCAACCTATAAAAAGATTTGATTTTGATGCCGCTATAATTTTCTCAGATATACTCATGATACCTTATGGAATTGGTCAAAGCGTAATTTTTAAAAAAGATTTTGGACCACAACTCGGGAGTATTAATTTACAAGATATTTCAAGTTTAGATGAAGATGAATTTTATAAAAAATTATCCCCAATTTATAAACTACTTGAAAACTTAAAGGTAAATAAAAATTTGGCTAATAAGGATTTAATTGGATTTGTTGGTGCACCGTGGACACTTTTAGTTTATATGATTAACAAAGTATCTCCTAAAAATGGTCTATCACAATCATTTTTTGATAATATGCCTTTAATAAATGATATTTTAAAACTATTAGACAAATTTATAAAACTTCATATCAAAAATCAGGTGAAATCAGGGGCAACTATAATCCAAATATTCGATAGCTGGGCCGGACTAGTGAAAAAAGATTTTCATAAGTACATATATAACCCAACATCATCATTGGTAGAATTTACAAAAAAACTTGGTGTACCAGTAATTTGTTTTCCAAGAGGAATTAGTGATTACAAGAAATATTGTGAGATTGTTAAACCTAGTATGATTAGTATAGATTATAATGTTGATGCTAAACAATTGAGAGACAATATAAATATTCCAATACAAGGTGGTCTTGACCCTCAAGTTCTTTTAACAGATAAAGATAAATTAAAAATAGAAGTAACTAAGTATATGGAAATATTCAGAGACCATCCTTATGTTTTTAATTTAGGACATGGAATTTTACCGCAAACTAAAATTGAAATGGTAGAAGAATTAATAAAAATAGTGAGAGATTTTAGATGATGAAAAGTCATCCTCCAGTAAAATTTGGTAAAACGGGTGTATTAATCGTGAACCTCGGTACGCCCGATTCAACAAATTGGTTTGATATTAGAAAATATTTGAAGGAATTTTTATCAGACAAAAGAGTTATAGAAGTAAACCCTTTGATATGGCAAATAATTCTTAATCTTTTTATACTAAATTTAAGACCATCTAAAACTGCCAAAGCATATAAAGAAATCTGGATGAGAGAAGAAAATATGTCCCCACTTCTTTATTATACACAAAAACAGTGTGATAAAATTTCTAAATCAATATCAAATAAAAATTTAATAATTGATTTTGCGATGAGATATGGCAATCCAAGTATAAGAAGTAAAATTAAAAATCTTCATGAAAATGGATGTGAGAATCTGGTTATTCTTCCATTATACCCACAATATGCTGCAGCAACTACTGCAACCGTTTGTGATGAAGTCTATAGAACGCTAATGAATATGAGGTGGCAGCCTTCGTTAAAAATTGTACCACATTATGAATCAGAGCCCCTTTATATTGATGCATTAGTTAAATCAATTAAAAATAAAATTGAAATGATAAACTGGAAACCAGATTTAATACTTGCTTCATATCACGGTATACCAAAAAAATATTTTGATAAAGGTGATCCGTATCATTGTTATTGCCATAAGACTACAAGGTTAATCTCTGAAAAATTTAACTCTATAGAGATCAAAACAACTTTTCAGTCGAGGTTTGGTCCCCAAGAGTGGTTACAACCGTATACCGATAAAACTTTAGAACTTTTGCCAAAAGAAGGAAAAAGAAACGTTCTTGCAATATGTCCTGGATTTTCTTCTGATTGTGTAGAAACTTTAGAAGAAATACTAATACAGGGCAAAGAGAGCTTTATGGAGTCTGGTGGTGAAAATTTTGATATGATCCCGTGCTTAAATGATAGCGATGATCATATAGATTTATTAAATCATTTAATAAAAAGAAATGTTTAATAGATGAACTATTATCTTCTTTTTAAGTCTATACATTTAATTTCAGTAATTTCTTGGATGGCAGGACTTTTATATTTACCAAGAATTTTCGTTTATCACGCAGAAAATAATAACGAAATTAGAACTTCTGAAATATTTAAAATTATGGAGAAAAAATTATATTTCTACATTATGACACCTGCTATGTTTTTGTCTTGGATATTTGGTGTGATTTTAATTTATTACGTTGGATTCGAAGCCTTGGGCCAAACATGGATGATATTAAAATTAACGTTCGTAATTATATTAACACTTTTCCATTTTTATTTAGGTAAAATTCTGGCACGATTTAAATTAAATCAAAACATTCATAATCATAAATTTTATAGAATTATTAACGAAATACCCACAATATTACTGATTTTGATAATTTTTGTTGTAATTTTTAAGCCTTTATAGGGTTGAAATATACTAAACACATAACTATATTATGTCTATCTATTAAAATTTAATCCCCACATAATGAACATACAAGAATTAAAAGAAAAAAGTTCCGAAAAGTTAATCGCAGAAGCCGAAAAACTAGGAATTGAAAATGCAAGCACCTTAAGAAGACAAGAAATTTATTTTGCAATTTTAAAGAAACTTGCTGAGAAAGGTGAAGAAATTACAGGTGGAGGAGTTTTGCAGTTGTTGCAGGATGGATTTGGTTTTTTAAGAGCTATGGAATCAAACTATTTACCTGGAGCAGATGATATATATGTTAGCCCTAATCAAATAAGAAGATTTGGCTTAAGGACCGGTGATACAGTAGAAGGCCCAATAAGAGCGCCAAAAGATGGAGAAAGATATTTTGCTTTACTTCAAGTAAGTAAAATAAATTTTGAAGAAACAGATAAATTTAAGCATAAGATTGCTTTTGATAATTTAACCCCGCTTTACCCTAATAAGCAATTAGTAATGGAAGTTGAAAATACAAAAGTAGAAAAAAAAATAGATTTAACACCTAGATTAATTGACCTAGTAAGCCCAATAGGAAAGGGTCAAAGATCGCTTATCATATCCCCCCCAAAAGCTGGAAAAACTATGATTTTACAAAGCATAGCAAATTCGATAACTGCCAATCATCCAGAATGCTATCTAATGGTATTATTAATAGATGAAAGGCCTGAGGAAGTAACTGATATGCAAAGAACAGTAAAAGGAGAAGTTATTAGTTCAACTTTCGATGAGCCTGCTCAAAGACACGTAGCTGTAGCCGAGATGGTTATTGAAAAAGCGAAGAGACTTACAGAACACAAAAAAGATGTTGTTATTCTCTTAGACTCAATAACAAGATTAGGAAGAGCGTACAATGCTGTTGTTCCAAGCTCAGGCAAAGTATTAACAGGAGGTGTTGACGCAAACGCATTACAAAGGCCAAAAAGATTTTTTGGTGCTGCGAGAAATATAGAAGAGGGTGGATCTTTAACAATAATAGCTACTGCATTGATAGATACTGGTAGTAGAATGGATGAAGTAATTTTTGAGGAATTTAAAGGAACAGGAAATAGTGAAACTATATTAGACAGAAAGATCTCAGAAAAAAGAATATTTCCAGCCATTGATATAACCAAGTCAGGCACAAGAAGAGAAGAATTAATATTTGAAAAAAATGATCTTCAAAAAATGAATGTTTTAAGGAGAATTATTGCTCCGATGGGATCAATGGATGCAATAGAATTTATTAATTCAAAATTAAAGGATACAAAAAATAATTCAGATTTCTTTAATTCTATGAACAAACCTTCATAGTAATTACTTTTTTTTATTAATATATCCTAATTTTATCATTTCCTTGTAAAATCTATTTTCAATTATATTTACAGATGTAGGGCTAATTAAATTTTCCCACTTATTTTCGAAGCCCTTATGGAAAAATATATTTGTATTGCCATTTTTACTCTTAACAGATTCACTAAAGCCCTCATTCTTTTCCTTTTGTTTTAAAACATTAAATTCAGTTGTCTCTATTGCTTTAATCAACTTTTTTTTGTTAACCCTCTCAGTCCTATTAAGCAAAGTATTTACAAAAACTATTAAGTCTCTAAACGTTTCATATTTTTTATTATGTAGTTGCTCGTATTTTATTAACATTTTTCTAAAATTTTTTGCACCCGACCAAGATTCATAGTGCTTACACCAATTACTTAAATAAGCATAATTTGAAAAATCCTCATCTTTTTGATGTATATCTCTATCTTCTGTAATAAATTCTAAAGCCTCTTTCTCGTTTAATGAGTAATGATTCATTAAAGAAACAAGCACATTCCTTGGATCTCTTACAATATATATAATACCCAGCGTATATTCTGGGGTTGTAAAAGGCAGATTTTTATATTTGCTTAATATATTGTGAGTTTTTAAAAATCTTGCTTTTTTACTTTCTAATATTTTTTTTTGAGCAGGTATATATTTTTTAACTGCATCATCGTAAGTAATTGATTTCTTATCGTGAAAAGACTCATCTGGAAATTGTTTAATATTTTTTAATAAACTGAATTCAAATTTTCCATCTTTTGAAAAGTAATAAGCTGAAAGCAAAGATCTTAAGTAAGTATTTCCACTTTTAGGATATGATGCAATCCAAATTATCATATATAATTTTTATCTTTTTTATTTATATCCAATATCTTCCATTTCATTTTTAAAAATATCCTCTAATTTTTTTCTTATGTCATCTCTAAGAATTTTCTTCCATCTATTATTAAAACCCTTATTGAAAAAAATTTTTTTCTCCCCGCTGTCTTCAGAATACAAGGCTTCTTCAAATCCCTCATTTTTTTCTTTATTTTTTAAAACATTAAAATTAGTTGTTTCAATTGCTCTTTCTAATTTTATTTTATCGACACCATCTGAATTATTAAGAAGTGTATTTGTGAAAACTATTATGTCTCTAAAGGTTTCATACTTATCTGTTTCTAAATCTTCATATTTTATAACAATTTTTCTAAAATTTTTTGAGTTGGCCCAAGATTTATAATGATTTGCCCAAGTACTTAAATAAGAATAAGTTGAATAATCATTTTCGATTTTAGATTTCGTTCCTCTATGAATGTCCGTCATAAACTCATATGCTTCATCAACACTTAATGAAAAATGGTTCATTACAGAAGAAATAACATTTCTTGGGTCTCTAACTATATATATCCCGCCTAAACTATAATCGATTGTTGTGAAAGGCTTACCCTTATAAGCACCCAAACAACTATGGGTTTTAAGAAATTTAACCTTATTTTGATCCTTTATTTTTTTTTGAGCATATACCCAATTATTTGATGCTTCATCTAAGTCATTAATATTCGTGTCAAAAAATTCTGTATTTGGAAACTGTTTAATATTTTTTAATAAATCAAAATTAAATGTTCCATCATGAGAAAAGTAATAAGCCGACAAAAAAGATCTTATGTAAGTATTTCCACTTTTTGGGTATGATGCTATCCATATAATCATTATATTATTTACACTATGTTTAGATATATTTTCTCTAAATTTTTTGTAAATTGCTTAATATTAAAAAGTTCACTATTCATACAATTTTGAAAGCTTTCTCTAATAATTTTATATTTTTTTTTATTATTACATAACTCAATGGCTGAATCTTGATATTCTTGAAACGTTTTTTTGCACAAATTAGAAATATTAGCTGATTGCAATATGCTATCAGCACCTCTTGAAGGTAAAGAATTACCAGACATAGTTAAAATGGGCAAACCTACTCTGATTGCATCTATAGCCGTAAGATGAGCATTATACGGAAATGTATCTAAAAATAAATTTGCTAATCGAATTCTTTTTAAATGATCTTCTATATTTATTGGATCCGAAAAAATTATTCTATTTGGATCAACACCTTTTTTTTCCGCTTCTAACCTAAGGTTTTGTTTTACAATATCGTTTTTACTTATAAGCCATAAAATACTTTCATCTGAATTTAAAAGTATATTCATCCATATTTTGAAAATTTCTGGAGTAATTTTATAAATATTATTAAAATTACAAAATACAAACTTATTTTTAGGTATTAAGAAATCTTTTTTCTCAAAGTTTTTTTTCGATATCTCTCTGTGTTTTGAACTTGGTAACCAGCAATTAGGTAAATGTAATATTTTTTCTGAATAATACTTTTTGTCTTTCTCAGGAATTACAGTTTTATCAGCTATCAAATAATCCATAAAATCCGATCCCATTGTGCCCGTATATCCTAAATAATTTATCTGAATACGAGCTATTCTTTTAGAAAATATTTCGTTCTTCGAGTTCGCTGTATATCCGTTTAAATTAATCGCTATATCTAAATTTTTTTTTCTTATAAATAACTCAATTTCGCTCATTTTTAGTTTATTTAAATCAATAAATTCATCAAAATTTTTTTTAATTTCTGTTGTCCATTTGTCATAGTTAGTACCATGATGGAAACCTATTACCTCAAATTTTGATTTATCATGATACTTAAAAACATCCTTTATTAAATGTGAAACAGGGTGGTTATGAAAATCACTAGAGAAGTAACCAATCTTTAATTTGTCATGGTTTAATTTAAATTTAATTTGCCTTGAACTAAAAAATTTTTTTTTTGAATATATTTCGCTAACCTTTTTTAGTATTTTAAGATTGTCGGTGAGACCCAGAATAGGAAAGGGTTCTATAACCTCTAAATTACTTTCTACTCCCTTTATAATTTCTTTTTTTAATTTTTCATAATCTTTCCAATCACATAAATGCATTTTACAATGTAATATTTTACCAATTATAAATTCAAATTTCGAATTAATTCTAAATGTGTTTCTATAATTTTTAAGTGCTTCAGAATAATTTTTTAATTCTTGATAGATTATACCCAAATTATTATAAGCAATATAATTTGTTTCATCTAAGCTAATAGCTTTCTCATATGATCTTATTGCATCTTCATATTTCCGTTGTTCTTTTTGTAAATTTCCAAGATTAGTATAAGCTTTAGTACTTCTTGGGAATAGTTTTAAAACTGTCTTATAATCTTTTAAAGCATCATCATATTTCCCAATTTCTTTCAAAGATATTCCTTTATTTATATATGCGTCTGGAAAATTTGGTTTTAACTTTATGCAAATTTCATAATTTTTGATTGCTTTAGTAAAATCTTTTATTTCACTATATGCTAAACCAATATTGTTGTAGCTATTATGGTTTTCAGGGTTGCCCTCGATCGATAATGAGAGAATATTAATTGCTTTTTGATAATTCTTTAATTGTAGATTGGCTGTACCAAGCAGATATGATACCTGTGCCTTTCTATAACTCCTTGAAATTAATTTTTCGTAAAGCTTTATCGCACTTAATATATTATCTTTTTGATGTAGATATTTTGCTTTTTCAAATATTTTATCATTATGGTCCATTTTTAAATTATATATATGGTGTTAAAACTAGCTATAATATATTTATGACAATTTATGCTTTATCATCAGGTCCTGGGATTTCCGGTGTAGCAGTTATAAGAATTTCAGGAAAGCAAACTTCAAAAGTCATCAAGTTGCTTACAGGAAAGAAACTTCCAAATCCAAGAGTTGCTACTTTACGAAAAATCAATAAAATCAACACTTCTGAGCTAATAGATCAAGGAGTAATCTTATGGTTTCCAGGCCCTCAGAGCTACACAGGTGAAGATATGGCTGAAATTCAAGTACATGGCAGCAAAGCTGTAATAGATGCACTTCATTCTTCCATTTCAAAGATTGAAAATTGCAGATTAGCCGAGCCAGGTGAGTTTACAAAACTTGCATTTCAAAATGGAAAAATGAATTTACTTAAAGCGGAGAGTGTTGCTGATTTAATTTCATCAGAAACAGAAATTCAAAGGCAACAAGCAATTAGAATCATGAATGGAAAATCTGCAAATGAATTTAATTTATTAAGAGAAAGAATATTAAAAATTTTATCTCATGTTGAAGCTAAAATTGATTTCCCAGATGAAGATTTGCCAAATGACATTTTAGATGAGATAAAATTAAGTTCTAATGAGGTTATAAAAAAAATCACAAAAATTTTAAATGATCAAAAAGTTGGAGAAAGAATTAGAGAAGGATTTAAAATAGCAATTCTTGGACCAACTAATGCAGGCAAATCTAGTCTATTAAATCATTTATCAAATAGAGATGTCGCAATAGTTTCTGAAATTGCTGGAACAACCAGAGACGTAATAGAGACCCATCTTAATATAGACGGTTACCCTGTAATCGTCTCTGACACTGCTGGTATAAGAGACTCTAAAGATGAGATAGAAAAGAAAGGAATAAAATTATCCTTAAATAGAGCTGAGGAAGCAGATTTAAAGCTCATTGTGGTAGATGTTGAAAACCTTGATTTTACTGATGTTTTGAAGGGTCTATTGGAAGAAAATGCTATTTTAGTAATAAATAAGTCAGATCTTTTACAAAAAGATATCGATCCAAATATAAAAAAAATAAATCATGTTTTAATCTCTATTAAAGAAAATGAAAATATTGATGAACTAATTTTAAAAATAAAAAATAAATTAAAAAATAAGTTTATTACAAGTGATGATATTTTAATTACAAGAGAAAGACACAGACAACATTTGCAACAAAGTTTGGATCATTTAAATAATTTTAATAAAAAAAAAGAAATCGAAGATTTTGATAAAGCTGCAGAAGATTTAAGATTAGCAACTAGACATTTGGGTATGATTGTTGGAAAAGTAGATGTTGAAGAGATATTAGGTAGTATTTTCAACGATTTTTGTATTGGCAAATAATATACTATAATGTTGGTTTTTTTAAGACTTTTTGTCCAAAAACGTTGATAATAATGGTATATTTACATAAAAATAAGCCTATCTTGTAAATTATATAATCACATATAAATTTGTTATATGAAAAACGAATTATCATTTGATGTAGTAGTAATTGGAGGTGGTCATGCTGGTTGTGAGGCAGCTGCAGCATCTGCTAGACTAGGTGTTAATACAGCTTTATTTACCCATAAAGCAGATACAATAGGTGAAATGTCTTGTAATCCGGCGATCGGTGGTTTGGGAAAGGGTCATCTAGTTAGAGAGATTGATGCATTAGACGGTGTAATGGCAGAGATAGCGGATAAATCTGGTATACAATTTAGACTATTAAATAGAAGCAGGGGCCCAGCGGTTAGAGGACCAAGAACTCAAAGTGACAGATCATTATATAAAAAATACATGCAAGAAAAACTTCTAAACTACTGTAATTTAAGCATTTTTAGTGACTCTGTAATAAAGTTTAATTTCAATAAAAATGAGATAACTGGATTTATAACTCAATCAGGTAAAGAAATTAAATCATCCAAAATTATTCTTACGACTGGGACCTTTTTAAATGGTTTGATACATATTGGTGAAAAAAAAACTCCAGCTGGGAGATTTGATGAGAAACCTTCAACGGGATTAAGCGAACAGTTGGAAAGGTATGATTTTAAAATAGGAAGATTAAAAACTGGAACACCTCCAAGACTAGATGGCAGGACTATAAACTTTGAAATCTTAGAGGAGCAGCATGCAGATGATGATCCATATTTTTTTTCTTTTTTAACCAAAAAAAAATTTAACAAACAGATATCGTGTCGAATGACTTATACAAATGATGCTGTTCATAAAATTATTTCCAAAAACATTAAAAGAAGTGCGATGTACTCTGGAAGCATACAAGGAGTGGGCCCAAGGTATTGTCCTTCAATAGAAGATAAGATAAAAAAATTCTCAGACAAGCAAAGGCATCAAATATTTTTAGAGCCAGAGGGGTTAAATGATCATACAATATATCCAAATGGAATTTCCACTTCCCTACCAGCTGACGTGCAGCAAGAAATATGTAGTAAAATCAATGGTTTAGATAAGGTTAAAATATTAAGACCTGGATATGCAATAGAGTATGATTATGTAGATCCTAGAGAGCTTTTTTTAACATTAGAGACAAAAAAAATAAAAAATTTGTTCCTCGCTGGACAAATAAATGGAACAACCGGATATGAGGAAGCTGCGGCGCAAGGATTGATTGCAGGAATAAATGCTGCACTTGCATTTAAAAAAAAAGAGCCTTTCATATTGGATAGATCAGATGCTTATATAGGAGTTATGATAGACGATCTAGTTACAAAAGGAGTGGCAGAACCATATAGAATGTTTACATCAAGAGCTGAATATAGACTCTCTCTTAGATCTGATAACGCAGATATAAGGTTGACTCAAAAAGGTATTGATATTGGATTAGTTTCAAATGTGAGAAAGGAAATATATATAGAGAAATACGAAAAATTAACTAAAATTAAGTCTAAGATGGATATATTAAAGATTACACCTTCAAAAATATCTAAATACGGCATTAATATAGCTAAAGACGGTATTAGTCGAACAGCTAATCAAGTTTTAGGTCAAAAATCCGTAAATATGAGCAAAATCCGTGAAATTTGGCCAGAAATTAAGTATGTTTCACGTGAAATCGATGAGCAATTAGAAATAAATTCACATTACAAGGGCTATCTAAAGAAACAAAACGCTGACATTATAGCATTTAAAAGAGACGAGAATTTAATTATACCAGAAAATATAGATTATGACGCTTTTTCGGGGCTATCAAATGAAGTTAAATCAAAATTTAAGCAGATTAGACCAAAAACAATGGGTCAGGCTTTAAGGATTGACGGAATTACACCAGCAGCTGTATATATTTTGTTGTCACATGTTAAAAGAAAGTCTATTAAGCATATAGCTTGATTGATTCGAATATTATTAAATTTAAAAAACTATCAATTCAAAATGTTTCACGTGAAACATTAAAGGAATTGAAAGATTATTCTAATGCAATAATTTTTAGGAATAGAACTATAAATTTAATTAGTAAAAGTACTGAAAAATATATAAATATCAGACATATAGAAGATAGCGCTCAAATAATTGATTTAATTGATAAAAATGATATAAAAACTTGCACAGACCTTGGAGCGGGTGCTGGACTGCCTGGTATAGTTTTAGGTATTTTAATGAAAACAAAAAAACCAACGTTTAAGCTAATTTTTTACGAAAAGAGCTATCACAAGAGTAATTTCCTTAGAGAAATGAAAAAAAAATTTGATTTAAACTCAGAAATTAATCAAAAAAATATTTTTAATGAAAAAAATTTGACTACAGACGTAATTATTTCAAGGGCATTCAAACCATTACCAATAATTTTTCAAATCGCAAAAAAAAATTTTAAAAATTTTAAATACATAATTCTATTTCTAGGTAAGAGTGGAAAACAAATATTAAAAGAAACTTTAAAGTCGTGGAAATTTGATTACGAGGAGAAAAAAAGTTTAACAAATGATGAAGCTACGATTGTTAAAATATCAAATTTGAAAAAAAAAAATGAATAAAAAAAATATTATATTATCTCAGACTGTAACAAAGCATAAAATAATTTTTGAGATAAAAACTGTAAAAAAAATTTATAGTAACAAAAAAATAAATGTATAAAAAAATTATTTCGGTCATAAATCAAAAAGGTGGAGTGGGTAAGACAACTACAGTTATTAATTTAGCAGCTGGATTGTCTATTAGAGGTAAAAGAATTTTAGTTATAGACCTAGATCCACAGGGAAATGCAACTACGGGTCTTGGATTATCGAACAACACTAGTTCAGATAGAACAATTTATAGTGTGCTCAATGGTAGTAAGAAAATTTCTGAGGTTATCCAACAAACAAATTTTGAAAATCTGCATTTGATCACCTCTAATGTAGATTTATCTGGTCTCGAGGTAGAAACAGCTGGGGATAGCCGAAGAGCTTTTAAATTAAAAGATGAATTATCCCCTATTTTAAATGATTCTGGAGCACTATATGATTATATACTCATTGACTGTCCTCCATCCCTTAGCCTTCTCACAATTATGGCTTTGGTGGCTTCAGACGCCTTAGTTGTACCACTTCAGACAGAATTTTTTGCTTTAGAGGGTCTTACTCAGCTTATGAAAACTATTGAGAGAATTAAATCAAATTTAAATCCATCCTTGCAGATAAGAGGTATCCTTCTCACCATGTTTGATAAAAGAAATAAACTTTCAGGACAAGTAGAGATAGAGGCAAGAAATTATTTTAAAGAAAAAGTTTACGCAACTGCTGTTCCAAGAAATGTAAGGTTATCTGAAGCACCATCACATGGCATACCAGTGCTTCTATATGATAAGATTTGTCCAGGTAGCAAAGCATATGTTAAATTTACAGATGAATTTCTAGAACAAGACAAGAAGGTAGAAAGTGCAGCATGATAAATCCATTTAAAAGCAAAAAGGGACTTGGTAGAGGACTGTCTTCCTTGATAGGAGATAGTGATGTAAAATCGATAAATAACAAAATTTCTATAAGTTCTATTGTTCGTAACAAAAATCAACCTAGAAAATTATTTGAAAAGGACTCTTTAGAAGAATTAACAAACTCAATTAAAGAAAGAGGAATAATTCAACCATTAATAGTTAGAAAGTCTGACGATCAGGATGATAAATTTGAATTAATTGCTGGTGAAAGAAGGTGGCAAGCTGCTCAGTCTGCAGGCCTCAACGAAGTCCCAGTTGTTATAATACAGGCAGATAATTTAAAATCATTGGAGTTGGCAATTATCGAAAATGTTCAAAGAAAAGATTTAAATGCAATTGATGAAGCTGAAAGTTATCAAAGTTTAATTGAAAATTTTGGCTATGATCAAGAAAAAGTTTCAAAATTTATTGGTAAAAGTAGATCTCATATTTCCAATTCAATCAGATTGCTCTCTCTTCCTGAAAAATTAATTGAAATGATCAGATATGAAAAGATATCTCAAGGCCATGCAAAAATTTTAATTGGTCTAGAAAATGCTCTATTAATAGCTGAAAAAATAATAAAAAAAAGACTATCTGTTAGACAAACTGAAAGCCTAGTTCGATTATTTAAAAGTGGATCTAAAAAAAGCAATGCAAAAAAGGATCCCAACATTATTTCAACCGAAAACGATCTTACTGAGAAAATTGGTATGAAAGTTTTAGTAAATAACAAAAAAAATAATACCGGAACTTTGACTTTTGAATACAAAGGTTTAGATCAATTAGACAGACTTATTAATATTATAAAAAAAAATTATTAAAGGCTTATTACAAAGTTAGATATTATGTTTAAAGAGTTCTTCGAGTTATTTTTTATTAAAGCTTCTATCTCATTAATTTCATAAATTTTCCCCTTTAAATCATTGATTTTCCATAATTTTGCTTGAGCTTTTACTATGTCTTTTTCTTTCCAAAATATTGGAGGCTTAATACTAGCTATAATTTTGTCTATATCTTTATCAATTTTAAGCATTTCTAGTACATTTAAAAGCCTTTTAGATTTAATCAATATTGTCCTTAGTATTAATATAAAATCTTCGTTTGAATAATTATTTTCATTAAGTATTTTTGATATATTCTTTATATTTCTAGACAAATAAGAATCTACAAGCTCACTCACAGTGTAATTTTCTGATAAATTAGACAGTATCTTTACAGTTTCATATTCGATTGTTTTGTTTGAAAATGAATAATTTAATATTTTATCCAGCTCAATATTTAAATTTTTCCTATCTCCACCCGCTCTATCGACTAATAAATTTACAGACTCTCTCGATATTTTTATTTTATTTTTGTTGATAAAATCAAAAACAATTGTGGTTAAATTTCTATCTTGATCTTCATAAAATGGAACTGTTACCAAAGATTTATTTTTTTCAAAGAAACTTCTCAATTTTGATCTTTTTTCAAGAATTCCGGTTTTAAGTATAATTTTTATTTCAGTTAATTTTTTTTCTAAAATTTCTTCTATATACTTTATTATTTTATCACTTACTCTTGATATGATTAGAATTTTTTGGTTTTCAAAAAGTGAACCATTTAACATTTCACTGATAATAAATTCACTGCCATTTATAAATTCATTCTCTTCGTACTTATTTATTTGACCATTGAAATCTTTTGTAAAATACTTTTCTATAGTTTCATCCTGAATTCCTTGATTTTTTCCGTAAAAAAGATAAATACTAAAAGTTGATAAGTTTAGCCTATCAAGCTCAAAATGTTTGATGATCATTTTTATAATGTAGTTAGTGACATAAGTATCTCATTTGACATTTTTTCAGCTAAACTTTTTATTAAGTTTTCCTCGTATTTTAGTAATTCAAATTTGTCAGAAATATTATTATATGTCAGTTGCTTAATAATTCTATCACTTAGTATAATTTGCTCGTCTAGTTTAATATTGTAATCCAAAGCTATTTCTATTTTAAATATTGTTGGATCTCCTTTAGCATCAGATGATATTATCTGCTTAGTTTGTTCTGTCAAAAAATAAATACTATACTTTTTAGCACTTTCTTTATTACTTCTTTGGGATAAAATATTTTTTATAATATTATTTAATTTAATTTCACCATTAAAATCAATTTTTGAAAACTGAATATCGTATTGTTTATTAGTTAAAATCGGTTTGTAAGAGCAACCAAAAAACAAAAAAAATGTGAGAAAAATTATAAGAATTTTATTCATTAATTAAAATATTTATCAATCTGTTTTTAACAAAAATCACCTTATTAATTTCTTTTTTATCCAAATATTTACTCACTATTTTTTCTTTTTTTAATAATTTCATAATATCATCTTCATTAATATCTTTTTTTACATTTAATAGTGCCCTTTTTTTACTATTAATTTGAATAACAAATTTTATTGCCTCAGTTTCAATTTTTGTCTGATCATATTCTGGCCACGTGATATCATATGTAATGTCAAGATCCTCAAAACATTCACTTGTAAAATGGGGTATAACTGGGGAAAAACAAATTAAAATTTTTTTATAGTTTTCTTTTAAATTTTTTAAATTTTTATTTTGTTTAATATAACTCGTTAAGTAATTGTATGTTTCATACATATTTGCAATAATTACATTGTAATTAAATTTTTCTAAATTTTTTGTGAATTTAGAAATTAGCTGGTTAGTAAATTTTTCAATTTCTTTTTCGTTATTTACATTTTTTTCATTTAAAATTTTCTCTTTTATTTCTTTATGCATAATCCAAAGCTTTTGTATAAATTTGTAGGATGAAACCATACCCTGTTCCGACCATTGCACATCTTTCTCAGGAGGACTGTCTGACAAAATAAATAATCTAACAGAGTCTGCTCCATAGTTATTAATTATAAATTCAGGATCAATTACATTTTTTTTTGATTTTGACATTGACTCGGAAGGACCAACTTTAACAATTTTGTTTCTATCGTTTTTATTTATAAATTTATTTCCAATTTTTTCTACTTCGTCAGGGCTCAGCCAATTATTATTTTCATCTTTATAGGTCTCATGACATACCATTCCTTGAGTGAATAAACTCTTGAAAGGCTCTTTAATATCAAAATTTTTATTGTCGTGATCTAATGCTCTCATGAAAAAACGAGAATATAATAAATGTAATATAGCATGCTCAACACCTCCAATATACTGGTCTACTGGCATCCAGTAATCAATTTCGTTTTTACTAAAACCATATTTTGTCTCTTTTGGTGAACAAAATCTTAAATAATACCAAGAAGAACAAACAAATGTATCTAAAGTATCTGTTTCTCTTACAAATTTTTTTCCATCAATAGTAATTTCTTTCCAATCTTTTTGACTATCCAATGGATTACCTTTCACCGACAAATCTATATTCTCTGGCAATTTTACTGGTAACATTTCAGCTGGTATTGGATGAGCTTCACCTTTATCGTTATAAGCTATTGGTATTGGACAACCCCAATATCTTTGACGTGACACGCCCCAATCTTTTAATCTATAATTAATCTTTTTTTTTCCTAACTTTTTTTTTTCTAAAATACTTATTGTTTCTATTATAGATTTTTCAGGCGCATCTAATCCGTTTAAAAATTCAGAATTAATTATAATACCGGCACCAGTAAAGGCTTCCTTGCTTACCTTAAAATTATCTTTTTCAGAATGCGGTCTTACAACTGTTTTTATTTCAAGGTTGTATTTTTTTGCAAAATCAAAATCTCTTTGATCATGAGCTGGACACCCAAACACTGCTCCAAAACCGTATTCCATTAATACAAAATTGGCAAAAAAAATTGGTACTTTTTGGCCTGGGTTTAAAGGATTTTCTGCGACTATGTTCGTTCTAAAACCTATTTTTTCTCCAACAGCAATTGCCTCCTCAGTTGTCCCTGTTTTGGAGCACTCTTCTTTAAATTTAATAAACTCATCATTATTTTCATAAAATTTTGAAATTTCATGGTCCACAGATAACGCTAGAAAAGAAAAACCAAATAAAGTGTCAGGTCTTGTTGTAAAACATTTAATATTTTTTACAGGTAGTTCCCCATGAACCTTAAAATCAATTTCACAACCAAAAGATTTTCCAATCCAATTTTTTTGCATTGTTTTAACTTTGTTTGGCCATGTATCTAATTCTTCTAATCCGTCCAATAAATCTTGAGAAAATTTTGATATATTAAAAAACCATTGGCTAAGCTTTTTTCTTTCTACGGTTGCACCAGATCTCCAACCTTTTCCATCTATAACCTGTTCGTTTGCCAAAACAGTTTGGTCTATTGGATCCCAATTTACATAATTTTCTTTTCTATAAACTAAGCCTTTTTTATAAAGCTCTAAGAAGAAGGTTTGTTGATGTTTGTAGTAATCCTCATCACACGTTGAGATTTCTCTTTCCCAATCTATTGATAAACCAAGCTTCTTTAATTGTTTTTTCATTGTAAAAATATTTTTATTCGTCCACTCTTTTGGATCTAACTTATTTTCTCTGGCTGCATTTTCAGCTGGCATTCCAAAGGCATCCCAGCCCATTGGGTGTAATACATTAAAACCTCTAAGTTTTTTATATCTGGATAATACATCACCAATTGTATAATTTCTGACATGTCCCATGTGAATTTTTCCAGATGGATATGGAAACATTTCCAAACAATAAAATTTTTCTTTGTCCTGGTCTAAATTCGTTTGAAATACTTTATTTTCTTCCCATAGCTTTTGCCATTTATTTTCTACGGCTTTAAAATTATATCTTTCCATTTTAATTTCTTAAAAAAAATTTAATTAATTTTTTATATATTTACTAATTTTTATCTGATTTTTTTTCTTTTTCATATACAGCGGCCTTAGTAAGAATTTTCTTCTCTAAATCATTTGCAAGTGCTCCCGTTTTATCCAATATCTGGCAACTTTCTTGTATTGAACATTTTTTGTAAAAAACTTTTATAGAAAGAGCATCTGATCTAATTTCGTTACTAAGAAATCTAATCGATATTTTTACAGACTCATCATTTGTATTGCCGCTGCTATACCAATCTGTAACAATAATTCCTCCACTATAATTTGCTAGAGATAATGGCATAAAATCTAAAGTATCTAACGAGGCTCGCCATAATTCATTTGAACTTGCAAAATCAAATTCACCACCTTGGTTAGTATTGAATGTTTTCCCGAAGCTAAAACCTCTACCTTCTTCAATATTTTTTCGTTGCCTTTCTTTCATGTTTGCAGGAATTTTACGAGCATCTCCCCCTTTCAAACCCCCCGTACAAGAAGCTAGAAAAAGAATCAAAAACGCAAGTTTAAACGCAGAATGAATAGAAAACTTTATGGTCATATTATTTTAGTATAAATAATTTGCTATATTATTTAAATAATTGAGGTTTATATTAAATTTTAAAAAAACCCACGTTTTAATGAGTTTTTTATGATGTATTTATGCAACACTATATTATTAATTTATTAAATAATTCTTTATTTTTAAACGTTTTTTGACAATTTTGCTAAACATTTGATGTTTAATATTAAACAATAAACTAAGGAGTACTTAATATGAACAAATACAAAAAAATAGGACTAACAGCTCTTGCTGGTTCTTTAGTTGCTGGATCTGTTTCAGCTGCTGAATTAACTGCAACTGGTAGTGCTACTATGTCGTACAGTGGTGGTGATGAAAAAGCTAACCACGGTAACGGTTGGACAATGGCTGACTCAGTAACATTCTCTGCTTCAGGTGATGTTAATGACATTGGTGTAACTCTTTCAATAGAGTTAGATGGTGACGCTCAGTCAGAAAAAGTTAACCCTACTGCTGCTTCAGCAACTGCAACTTCTTCAAACGTAGTTGACAGTCATTCAATTTCTTTAGATTTTGGTGACGCTGGAACTTTAGTATTTGCTGGTCACGGTGGTGATGGTTTCATGAGTGCAAATGATGACGTAATGCCAACAGCTTCAGAAGAGCCATGGGATGTAGTCTCAGGTGCTGATGCTGGTGTTGTTAACGGTCACTCTGGAAACAACATGTTCACATACAAATACAGCCATGAATCAGGTCTAAACTTAACAATTGGTTACATTAACGCAAATGACTCTGTAACAGATGTATCATACACTGACTACGGTGTTACATATACTGGTATGGACGGTTTAACAATCGGTTATGGTGAAGGTGACGTTGAAGTAACAACTGGTACTAAGTCAAACGAAAGCACAATGTTTGCTAAGTATGCAATTGGTTCAGCAACTATTGGTATCCAAGTTTCAGAACAAGACAATGAGTCTTCATCTGATGTTGAGTCAACTGGAATTGGTATATCATACCAAGTAAACGATGACTTAGCTATCTCTTATGGTACAAACACAAGAGAGAAACTAGGATCTGATGACCAAGATTCAAGTGCAATCGGTGTATCTTACACAATGGGATCACTAGGTATTTCAGTATCGTTCAACCAAGTAGACAACATTAATAACGCTTCTGCTAATGATAGAGAAGCTTATCAGCTTGGTTTAAGTTTTGCATTCTAATTTGTAAAATTTAAATATATTAAAAGGGCCCCACATTGTGGGGCCTTTTTTTTTACTTAAAATATGAAATTCCACTAAAACCATCACAACATAACAATTTTAATTTTCTAATATTTTCTTTTGAAAAACCACCAAGTGCTATAACTGGTTTTTTTGTTAATCTTCTTAGAATTCGAAATTTATTTTTACCAAGATAATTTTTGTTTTTTTTAAATACAGAGGAGATAAATATTAAATTGACTTTTTGTTTTTCCTTGATTCGTATTTCTTTCAAATTATGAGCAGAACCAATTAATAAAAATGATGAAATGACTTGAAATGACAAATGTTGAAAGTTACTGTAAAAAGAGGGTAAATAAGCGCCATCTAACCTAAGTTTTAGGGCTAATTTTATGTTATTTGATAAAAAAAATTTAATTTTTTTTTTTTTACAATAATTTTTAATTTTAATTATTTCATTAACATTTAATTTTTTTTTATAATTTCTAAAAATTATACCTGTATTATTCTCCAATTTATCAATATTATTTTTTTTAAAAGAATTTATAAAATAAAATTTTTTTAAAAAATACTTATGCATATTACTATTAAAAATTTACTTAAAATTGATGAAAAAGTTAAGGAAAAAATTTCATCAGACAAAAATTTAATTAAATTACCAAATATTATTGCTGTTTCAAAAACTTTTAAATTAGATCACATAATGCCTTTAATAAATTATGGACATTTGCATTTTGGAGAAAATAAAGTTCAGGAAGCTGTAGAAAAATGGACTAATGTAAAAAAAGAAAATAAAAAAATTAAACTCCATTTGATTGGAAGACTGCAGACTAATAAAGTAAAGATAGCTGTAAATTTGTTTGATTATATACATTCTTTAGACAGTAAAAAACTTGCTGACAAAATATCTATTCAACAAAAAGAACAAAACTTAAAAACAAAAATTTTCATTCAAGTAAACATAGGAAATGAAGAGCAAAAATCAGGCATTCGAGTAGATGAAACACTCGATTTCTATAATTATTGTAAGCAGATAAATTTAGATGTTTTAGGGTTGATGTGTATTCCTCCATACAATGAAGAAAGTTCTAAATATTTTGATGAGATGAACAATTTGAATGATAAACTTAATTTGCAAGAACTGAGTATGGGAATGTCTTCGGACTACTTAAACGCTATAGAAAAAGGTTCTACTTTTGTGCGTATTGGATCTAACATATTTGGAAAAAGAAGTTAGAGTATTATTATATTAGTATTTATTTTTACTAATTTAACAAGAATCAAAAAATCTTTCTCTAGTAAACCAATACATCCAGCAGTTGGCTTATAATTCTTTGTTAAGTGAATAAAGATTGCGCTGCCATTTCCAAGTATAGGATCAAACCAATTTTGTTTTATTGGGATAAAAAAATCATATTTATAATCAGATCTGAATAAGTTTTCATGTTTTACCTTTATATTAGTTTTTATCAATTTGTTATAATAATTTTTACTCTTGATATCATCACACCAACCCATATCTTTTTTTATTTTTAATGCTCTTAAACTAGTCTGGGGCTTTTTTTTTCTATCAGATCTAAAGTAAAGATTCTCAATACCAAATATCCCCCTTGGGGTTTTTCCGTCTCCTTCTACTTTATTTTTAGTAAAACCATTCCTCCCTACACAACATTTAAATTTAAAGTCATCGAATATTAGAGTATCTTTATTTTTTATAACAATTGTCATATTCTATATTTATGAGTTTAATTCAGACCTTAATTATACACAAATTTCCTGTATTATTTAGTATTTTGAATGAAATTAAAAGTAATTTAAGTTTCAATATTCAAAATTTAAATAATAATGATTTTCATGAAATTCAAAGTAAAAAAAATATTGTAATTATATCTGGAGAAAAAAAAAAAAATTTCCAAAATCAAATTAACATTGATTTATATCCAGTAAATATCCAAAAATTGATCGAAATAATTAATGTTCAATTTCTAAAGAACAAATTTAATCAACAAAATAATATAAAAGCAGGAAGATACTTTATTAACTTAAATTCAAGAGCAATGATTTCAGGAGATAAATCTTTACAGCTTACTGAAAAAGAAATTAAAATAATTAATTTTTTAAATAATATAAAAGAGCCAGTTTCAGTTGAAAAATTACAATCAGAAGTTTGGGGGTATAAATCTAAACTGGAAACGCATACTGTTGAGACACATGTTTATAGATTAAGAAAGAAAGTTGAAAAAAAATTTAAAGATAATTTCTTTATTATAAGTTCGAAAAATGGTTATAAAATCCAAGAATAAAAAAAATCGCTTCGCAAAAGAATTATTTTCAAAAAAGTATAAAACTAAAGTAGTAAAACCAAAAAAAGGCAAAGGAAGCTATAGCAGAAAACGAAATTTTAAAGCCTAGCACCTATTTGCTGAATTACTTTGGACGACATTTCTCTTCCTTTATTTAAACAATCCATTTGATTAAAACCCCTTAGGTGTCCATGCAAGAATCCAGCTGCAAATAAATCTCCAGCTCCAGTAAGATCTTTTATGTTTAGATTTTTTTCAATATTATTTTCTGTAATTTCGTCCCCAAAAATTGAAATCGCTCCTTTTTCTCCACGAGTAACAACTAAGAGTTTTTTTAGATCTTTTCCAAAATCAATTACTTCGTTGAAATTTTTAGCCTCGATTAATGAAATTATTTCTTGTTCATTTGCAAATATAATATCCAGTTTATTTCTTACTAAATCTAAAAAATGTGGCTTATGTCTATCTACGCAGAACTGATCAGATAATGACATAGCGACTTTATTTGCGCTTATAATAGCTTTTTCGAATGCCTTCTTTGGCGCTCCTTCATCCCATAAGTATCCTTCAAGCAGTATAATTTCTGATTGTTTTATTATTTCGCTGTCTACATCGTTTTCATTAATTTTTCCTGCAGTTCCTAAAAATGTACACATTGTTCTCTCTGAATCTGGCGTCACTAATATTAAACATGTTCCAGTAGGTAATTCCTCATCCTTCTTTTTGTAAAAATATTCAACATTTTCAGATCTCAACCCATCCTCATATTTGCTACCTAATTCGTCATCGCTAACTTTTCCAATAAAACCAACTTTATTACCCAATTGTGATAGTCCAACTATAGAATTAGCAACAGATCCGCCAGATATTGTTTTTTCGATGATTAAATTTGATAAAAGTGATTTAAATTCTTTTTCGTCAAAAATAAGCTTCATTGTGCTTTTGGTTAAATTATTTTGAACAATAAAGTTATCATCAACTTTACAAATGACATCAACAATAGCATTGCCTATTCCTAAGATTTTCATTTTAAGCCTTTTTAGTTTTAATTGGTTTTTTTCTTTTAGGATAACAAGAAGTACAAATTTTACAAGAGATACCGTAACATTCTCGTGCTTTGCAATATTCTCTACCATAATAAATTATTTGAAGGTGGAGTTTGTTCCAATATTTTTTTGGAAATAATCTTTTCAAATCTTTTTCTGTTTGGACAACATTTTTACCATTGGTTAAACCCCATCGTTGAGCAAGTCTATGTATATGAGTATCTATTGGAAATGCAGGGAAACCAAAACCTTGAGACATTACTACACTTGCAGTTTTGTGTCCAACTCCAGGCAATTCTTCTAATTCCTCAAAAGTCCTTGGAACCTTACCATTATATTTTTCAACTAACTTTTTTGATAGATTATAAACACTTTTTGCTTTAATTCTAAAAATACCAATACTTCTTATTAATTTTTCAATTTTCCTTCTTCCAAGTTTAACAAAATGCTGAGGTTTATTATATTTTGGATATATATTCTTTGTAACATTGTTTACATTTACATCTGTGCACTGAGCTGAAAGCAAAACAGATATTAAAAGTGTGAATATATTTCTATGTTTTAATGGTATAGGTGTTTTTGGATAAGTTTTATTCAGTATTCTTAAAACTATTTTGGCTCTTTGAACTTCATTCATTACCTAAAATTCAGAAGATTTCTCATTGAGTAAAGACCTGGTTTCTTATTAATTAACCATTTAGCAGCAGTTATCGCTCCCTCTGAGTATAAAGCTCTATCAAAAGCTTCATGGTTTAGTGTTATAATTTCTTTCCCACTTGAAAAAGTAACTTCATGTTCACCTATAACTTCACCCTTTCTGATCGAATTGAAATTAATTTTTTTTCCATAAGGAAAATTTTTTTTATTTAAGTATTTTTTCCCGATTAATTTATAAAAGTCTTTATTTTTTCCTTCAGCAATTCCCTTTCCAAGCATTAAAGCTGTTCCAGATGGATGATCTTTTTTATGCTTATGATGTATTTCAAAAACTTTACTTAGGTAATTATTGCCGAGGGATGCCGATGTGATCTCTGTTAAGTACATGAGTAGATTGATTCCAAGACTCATATTGCCTGCTTTTAAAATAGGGATTTTTTTGGAAAACGTTTTTATTAAAATTTCCTCTTTTTTCGTAAATCCTGTCGTGCCTATTACTACTTTTTTTTTAAGTTTTGCAGCTATTTTTAAAACTTCAAATGTACACTTTGGAATTGTAAAATCTATTATGACATTTGCTCTACCTAGAGATTTTTCAGAATTTAATTCTGGTTTAATTCCAGTTATCTTTTTATTAATTGTTTTATTTTCAGTAAGAGTTACCAAATTAATAGATTTGTCTTTATTAGCAGATTTAATGAGCTGTTGACCCATTCTCCCCATGCAACCTGTTATGGCTAAGTTAATTTTACCCATTCTCAAAATTTAGATTAGCACTATTGATTAGTTTTTCCAGAAACTTTTAGCCTTTTGAAAGAACTTTTTGATACTTGGATTAGATTTTTCGTTTTCAACTTCTCTAAACTTTTCAAGTAATTCTTTCTGTTCCTTATTTAAAGATATTGGTACTTCTGTATTAACTTGTACATAAAGGTCTCCAAAATCACTTCCCCTCATAAATGGCATACCCTTGCCTTTTAATCTAAATTGTTTTCCACTTTGGGTGCCTGCTGGAATTTTAATCTTAGCTTTACCTCCATCAATTGTAGGAATTTCAATTGAAGTTCCAAGAGCAGCATCTGCTATAGAGACTGGACATTCAAAAAATAAGTTTTCATCGGACCTTTTAAATAAGTCATGGGAGTGAACATTAATGAATAAGTATAAATCACCACTACTACCCCCTCT
The DNA here is from genome assembly GCA_902539195.1 of uncultured Pelagibacteraceae bacterium. GTDB lineage: Bacteria > Pseudomonadota > Alphaproteobacteria > Pelagibacterales > Pelagibacteraceae > Pelagibacter. The sequence goes on from CACBHZ010000009.1 coordinate 24,066, forward strand.
TGACCCAGCTTCACCTTTTCCCGAAAGCCTTATTCTTGTTCCGTCATCGACACCTTTTGGAATAGTAACTGATAATCTTTTTGAAGCTTGTTTTTTGCCTTGTCCATTACAACTAGAGCAAGGATGGGTAATTTCCTCTCCCGCACCAGCACATTGAGGACATGTTTGTTGGACCGTAAAAAAGCCCTGGCTTGATCTTACTTGACCATGACCACCACACATCGAGCATGCGCCAGCTTGATGACCTGGTTTTGAACCTGACCCACTACAAGTATCGCATTTTTCAGACGTAGAGAATTTTATATCTTGTTTCTTTCCAGAAAAAGCTTCTTCCAAAGATATAGATAAATCATATCTTAAATCCGACCCTCTATTGTTTGACCTTCTTGACCTACGGCCTCCACCAAAACCCTCTCCAAAAAAGTCCTCAAAAATATCGGAGAAATGATTTGAAAAATCGAAATTTCCAAATCCACCTCTTCCACCACCTCCATTTTCAAAAGCTGCATGACCAAAATTATCATAATTTTGTTTTCTCTCTGAATTGGAAAGTACATGATAAGCTTCAGATGCTTCCTTAAATTTTTCTTCAGCATCTTTATCGTCTTTATTTTTGTCTGGGTGATATTTAACTGCGAGCTTTCTGTAAGCTGATTTTATTTGATCTGCTGAAGCGCTTTTATTTACACCTAAAACTTCGTAATAATCTCTTTTTGCCATAACATGTTATAGACAAACAGTTGTTTTTTTAGGCGCTTTTTTCTTTATTCTCGTCTTTCACTTCTTCAAAATCTGCATCAACAACGTTATCGTCTTTTGTATTTTCTTTCTTTACGTCTTTTGGAGCATCTTCAGGTTTTGCACCTTGTTGTGATTTGTAGATTGCTTCACCTAATTTCATAGATGCCTGAACTAAATCTTGTGTTTTCTTTTTAATTTCATCAACATCAGTTCCTTTAAGGGCATTTCTTAGATTTGCTGAAGCATCTTCAATAGCTTTTTTATCTGCATCTGAAACCTTACTTCCATGCTCTTTTAAATTCTTTTCAGTTGAGTGTATTAATGTATCTGCTTGATTTCTTGCATCAACAGCATCTCTTTTCTTTTTATCTTCTTCTTTATTTGACTCTGCATCTTTTACCATTTGATTAATTTCTTCATCGCTTAGTCCTCCAGATGCTTGAATTTGAATTTTTTGCTCTTTACCAGTGCCTTTGTCTTTGGCGGAGACATTAACTATTCCATTTGCGTCAATATCAAATGTTACTTCAATTTGAGGAACTCCCCTTGGTGCTGGTGCTATGCCAACTAATTCAAAATTTCCCAAAACTTTATTATCCGATGCCATTTCTCTTTCACCCTGAAGAACTCTGATCGATACAGCGGGTTGATTGTCTTCAGCAGTTGAAAACACTTGACTCTTTTTTGTTGGAATTGTTGTGTTTTTATCAATTAATTTTGTTGATACACCACCCAATGTTTCTATTCCTAAAGATAAGGGAGTTACATCTAAAAGTAACACATCCTTTACGTCACCTTGTAACACACCTGCTTGAATTGCAGCCCCCATAGCAACAACTTCATCAGGATTTACAGATTTGTTAGGATCTTTCCCAAAGAAATTTTTTACTTCTTCTATAACTTTTGGCATTCTAGTCATACCACCAACTAGCACTATTTCATCCACTTCGCTTGCAGATAAGCCCGCATCTTTTAGAGCAGTTTTACATGGCGGTATCGTTCTTGAAATAAGGTCTTCGACCAATGCCTCTAATTTAGCTCTAGTCATTTTTAAGTTAATGTGTTTCGGTCCAGTTTTATCAGCAGTAATAAACGGAAGATTTATCTCAGTTTGTGTTGCTGATGATAATTCTATTTTTGCTTTTTCTGCAGCCTCTTTAAGTCTTTGCAATGCTAATTTGTCAGATTTTAAATCGATACCATTTTCTTTTTTGAATTCTGATAGCAGATAATCAACAATTGAATTATCAAAATCTTCTCCACCTAAAAATGTATCGCCATTGGTGGATTTTACTTCAAATACACCATCACCCAATTCAAGGATTGAAACATCAAATGTTCCTCCACCTAAATCGTAGACTGCAATTTTCTTATTAGCTTTTTTATCTAAACCATATGCTAAAGATGCTGCAGTTGGTTCATTTATAATTCTTAAAACTTCAAGGCCTGCAATTTTACCTGCATCTTTTGTTGCTTGCCTTTGAGCATCATTAAAATATGCTGGAACAGTAATAACCGCTTGTTTAACTTCTGAACCTAAATATTTTTCAGCAGTCTCTTTCATTTTTTGAAGTGTGAAAGCAGATATTTGAGATGGTGAATATTTTTGTCCTTTAGCTTCAATCCAAGCGTCACCTTTATCGGAGTTAACTATTTTAAAAGGGGCAGTCTCAACATCTTTTTTTACTGTTGGATCATCAAAATTTCTTCCAATTAATCTTTTAACTGCAAATATAGTATTTTCAGGATTTGTGACAGCTTGCCTTTTTGCTGGTTGACCTATTAACTTTTCACCCTCATCAGTAAATGCTACAACCGATGGTGTTGTTCTTGCACCTTCGGCATTCTCTAAAACTTTGGCTTGTGTTCCTTCCATAACGGCTACACAAGAATTTGTTGTTCCTAAATCTATTCCTATTACTTTGCTCATATATTTACCTGATTGATGCTCATATAAGTGCTAATTTTACAACTACAACCATTATAATTAATTAATTTTTACCCTCTTTTTCATCATTTTCTTGGTTTTTTTGGTCACTTCGCTTCTCTTCATGTTTCTCTTCAATTTTTTTTTTAGATACAGCTACTAATGAAGGCCTAAGCAACCTGTCCTTCATCATAAAACCTTTTTGAATTTCTTGAACTATCGTGCCTTGATCCTTGGTATCATCTTCAACTTCCATCATAGCTTGATGCAAATTTGGATCTAGTTTTTCGTTTATTGCTTTAATTGGCTCAATGTTATTTTTTTTGAAAATTGAAATCATATCTTTATTAATAATATCAATATGATCTATCAATTTTTTAAGTGTGTCTTTATCTTTTATAGTTTCATCACTTTCCAGTGTTTGTTTTGATCTCTCTAAATTATCTAGAAGATTAAGAGTTTCTCTTGCAAATGAAAATCCACCATATTCAAAAGCTTCGTCCTTCTCTTTCTCAAATCTTCTTCTCTGATTTTCCATTTCAGCAAATGTTCTTGTAATTTTATCTTTGAGATTTGCAATTTCATCATCAGGTGAAAGTTGTTCTTCTTCCTCTTTTTTTTTGGTTTCTTCTGGGACTTGTTTATCTGCACCTATCTCTGAATTTTCATCTTTTAAATTCTTATCATCTTTGTTTTGTGATTCTTCTTTTTCCATTAGAGTCTATATGGTAAGAAATTCATGAAATTCTAGATGTTAAAAAAAAAAAATAAAGAAATTGTAGTAGGTTCAAATAATAAGGGAAAAATAAAAGAAATAAAAGATTTATTGCCTAAATACTATATTATTACATCTCCAAAGGACTATGGTCTCAAAAGCCCTAAAGAGAATGGAGATACTTTTCTAAAAAATTCTCTAATTAAAGCAAAGTATTTTTCAAAAAAAACAAAAAAAATTTGTATTGCAGATGATTCTGGTCTCGAAATAGACTTGTTAAATAATCAACCAGGTATTTACTCAGCAAGATGGGGTGGAAAAAGGGGTGATTTTAATTTGGCAATATCAAAAGTATATCAAAAACTATCGAAGATAGATAAAAATTGGAAGTTAAAAAAGATTAAAGCAAGATTTATTTGTGCATTAACTATTTATGGATTAAAAAGAAGTCCGATCCAGTCTTTAGGAATTATCAATGGTAGGATTTCAAAAAAAAAAATTGGAAATAAAGGTTTTGGCTATGATCCAATTTTTATTCCTGAAAGTAAGAAATTAACATTTGGTCAAATGAGTCAAAAATTAAAATTTAAAAACGATCACCGGGCAAGAGCTTTCAAAAAAATCAAAAAATTTCTTTAAAATTTCTATCTTGAACTTCATAAAAGTTTAATTGATGGGTGATTGTTTTTTTATTTATTTCAAAGATACCTATTTTTCCTTTAAATTTATTTTTTTTAATAAATAAATTTTCATTAGTCTTAAAATCATTATTTATTAACAAGTAATATACCAACCCTATCAAATCATAACTTAAAAAAGAAATTTGATTTGGCGTATTTTTAAAGTTTTGAATGTATTCTTTTTGAAATATCTCAAAATTACCTTTGTTTATTGATGGGAAATATATTGGATGCAATGAAGTTTCCTTTAAAAGACTTTCATCAAACCATTGATTTAATGTAATGTATTTTATTCTTTTTGAAGATACATCAGTATATAATAATGATGTGGCAACACTTTTTAGACTTTCACTGAAATCTGCAATTATTACTGAATCAAAATTAATGAAACCCAAAGTATCTTTTTTTTTTAATTCATCTATTTTTTTCTTTTTATTGAAAGTATTTGAATTTTCTATTCTTTTAATTTCCATTTCTAAATTTTGTTTTCTTTGTTGATACCTTGTTAAGTCTTCTATTTGCTTTGTAAGCAATGTTGGGTCTTTACTATATATAAACTTTTCTTTTAATATTAAGTTAGATTTCTCAATAGCATCTTCAATTTCTCTCTTATACTCAGTTTCAGGAATTAAAAATATTGTATTATTTAAATTATTTTCACTTAAATATTTTTTAACTGTATTTATTTGTGATATTGCATTTACTCCTGCTGAAATTACATTTTTTGGATTATTTCTAATTTTATTTGTAAAAGATAAGAAAGTTACTGCATTTAATTCATCTAAATATTTATTACTTTCATTGAATACTGGTCCGATAATTATTTTTACACCGTTATTGTAGAGCTCATTTGATACTCTTAGTGCATCGATAGGGTTAGCTTTGGTATCTTTGGGTATAATTGTAATTCTTTCATCACTAATTTTATTTAATGCCATTCTTGTAGATTTAAGAATTGAATTACCAATATATGAATATTCTCCTGATAAAGGTACAATTAAACCTATTTTAATTTTCTCATCTGAAATTGCCTTAAGATTTGAGAAAACGATTATAAGAAAAACTTTTAAAATTATGATATATAACTTTCTCATAGTGTTTAAATGTATAATTTTGAAATAAATGATAGTTTAAAACCTGGGCTATATTGTGTTTCTACCCCAATAGGGAATTTAGGTGATATTACTTTTAGGGCTATATACATACTTAATAAATCAAACTTGATTTTGTCAGAAGACACAAGAGTTTCAAGTAAACTATTATCTAGGTTCAATATAAATACAAAATTACTATCTAATCATAAATTCAATGAAAAAAAAAACATCAAATATGTATTAAATTTACTAAAAGAAAATAAAATAATTTCTATCATTTCAGATGCAGGCACTCCAACAATTTCAGATCCAGGTGAAATTTTAATTAAAGAATGCATCAAAAATAAAATTGATATATTTCCAGTTCCGGGATCCTCTGCAGTTGCTGCAGCCGTTTCTATAAGTGGCTTTTCAAACAACTTCTTTTTTTGTGGTTTTTTGCCCGAAAAAAAATTGCAAATAGATCAACTTTTTCAAAAGATTTCTAATTTAAATTACTCAATTGTTTTTTTTATTTCACCCAAAAAAATAAAAAAAATAACAGATCAAATCCAAAAATATTTTAATGATAGAGATATTTTAATTACTAGAGAAATGACTAAATTACATGAAGAATATATTAGAGATAAGGTTAAAAACCTAAATAATATTAAAATATCAGAAAAAGGTGAGATTACTGTAGTTATATCAGAAAATTCAAATTTAGAAAATAGGTTACAAGTAATTGAAGAATCAGTTAAAAAAAAAATTATCAAACTTTTAAAAAAAATGTCAATTAAAGATATAGCTTTAAAAATTAGTAAGGAGAATAATATATCAAAAAAAATTGTTTATGATTATTGTTTAAAGAAAAAAAATGAAATTTAAAAATTCAATATTAATTATAACCTTAATTTTAATTTCAGGATGTGTTGGCTACTCATCAACTGGAGTATTGGGTACAGGAGTTTCAGTTGCAATGGACCCAAGAACTATTGGGACACAAATAGATGACTCTATAATGCAAAAAAATTTGAGAGCAAAATTAATATTAATGGATAGTGCTTATTTGTTAAAAGTAAAGACCAAAGTCTTGGATGGTAGAATATTTATAACAGGTAAAGTGGACACTGTTGAAGAAAAACTAAAAATCACAAAATTAGGCTGGGAAATAAAAGGAGCAAGATCAGTTAAAAATGATCTAAAGATAAAAGAAAAGTTTAGCTTCAAACAGACTGCAAAAGACTTACTTATTACTTCTCAATTAAGAACCGCAATAATAGCGAATAAAAAAATAAAATCTGCAAATTACGATATAGATACTTATAAGAAAATAATTTATGTTTACGGAATTTCACAAAATGAAGAAGAAAGAGCTGAAGTTATAAACGAGGCCAAGAAAGTCCTAGATGTAGAAGATGTAGTTACAAGTATTTTTTTAGTTGAGGACTTGAGAGTAATAAAAAACTAATTTGGTTTTTTGTAATTAATCACTCCCGCTGAATATGCTGCAACAGACGCTAAATTTAATATGTCAGACGTTGATGATCTCAACGGAGCAATTTCAATTGCCTGACCTAAACCAATTAACAGTGGCCCAATAACTTTAGCGCCACCTAGAGTTTTCATTGTTTTATAAGTTATTGCAGCACTATGTTGTCCAGGCATAATCAATATATTTGCATTACCAACAATTTCAGAGAATGGATAAAGGTCTCTATATTCGTCACTTAAGGCTACATCGGGCTGCATATCTCCATCAAACTTAAAGTTAACCTTTTTATTTTTTAATATTTCTACTGCATCTCTTATGTGTTTAGTTCTAGCTGTAATTGGTTGGCCAAAGGTTGAGTGCGAAAGAAAAGCAACTTTTGGTTCAAAACCGAATAATTTTGCTACTCTAGATGCAGAAATAGCTATTTCAGAAAGTTGTTCAGATGTTGGATATTCGTGAACACTAGTATCTGCAATAAAAACTGTTTTACCTTTATTTACAATCATGTTCAATCCAAACATAATTTCTCCTGGTCTAGCATCTATAACTTTTTTTACTTTATCGAGAGATTGTCCATACCTTCTTGAATTTCCAGTTACCATTGCATCTGCATCACCACATGCAACCATGCAAGAACCCCATATAACTCTGTCATTTCTAACCATTTTATCACAATCTCTTTCAAGCAATCCCTCTGTTCTTTGAAGTTTTTTAAATAAGTAATTCACATATTTTTTTCGTTTGTCGCTCAAAGTAGAATTTACAATTTGAATATCAAAGTTTTCCCCGTAACCAATCTCTCTTAGTTTTTCTTTAACCACTTTTTCTTTTGCAACCAAAATAGGCGTACCTAATCCACTATTTTTAAATGCTATAGCTGCCTTCAAAGTATTTTCATCTTCACCATCAGCAAATACAACTTTTTTGTTTGTTTTTTTAATTTGGTTATTTATTCCCTGCATAATTGTTACTGATGGATCAAGCCTTTGTTTTAGTTGTTCAGAATATTGATCAAAATTTTCTATTTTTTTTCTAGCAACACCAGATTTTATAGCAGCTTTTGCTACTGCTACTGGTATTACGCTTATTAACCGTGGGTCAAAAGTAGATGGAATGATGTATTCTTTTCCATAATTAGGTCTTTCACCACCCATTGCTGCCGCAACCTCATCAGGCACAAATTCCCTTGCAAGTGAGGCGATAGCATTAGCTGCCGCAACTTTCATTTCTTCATTAATAGTTTTTGCTCTAACATCTAATGCTCCTCTAAATATGTAAGGAAACCCAATTAAATTATTTACTTGATTTGGATAATCTGATCTACCCGTTGCTATAATTGCATCATTTCTCACTTCTTCTATATCTTCTGGTTTAATTTCAGGATCTGGATTTGCGCAAGCAAATATAATTGGATTTTTTGCCATTTTTTTAACCATACTTTTTTTTACAACACCTGCTGCGGATAAGCCTAAAAATACATCTGCATTTTTCATCGCATCATCTAAACTTTTATCATTTGTTTCTACTGCAAATTCTTTCTTCCAACTGTTAATATCTTTTCTTTTTTTATTTATTACGCCCTTTGTATCTAGCATTTTGATATTATTTTTTGGAATACCTGTGCTCCTAAACAATTTTGCACATGCCATAGCTGCAGCACCTGCACCATTAATAACAATTTTAATTTTTTTTAAGTTCTTTTTTGCAATATCCACAGCGTTTATTAATGCAGCTGTTGTTATGATTGCCGTTCCATGTTGATCGTCATGAAACACTGGAATATCTAGAATTTTTTTTAATTCTTCTTCAATTATGAAACAGTTAGGAGCTGCAATGTCTTCAAGATTTATACCACCAAAACTTTTTGCTATATGTTTTATGGAATTTATTATTTCTTTTGTATCTTCTGTGTCTATTTCTAAATCTATAGAGTCTATATCTGCAAATCTTTTAAATAGAACTGCTTTTCCCTCCATTACTGGTTTTGATGCTATCGCACCCAAATTTCCTAGGCCTAATATTGCTGATCCATTACTAATTACTGCAACTAGGTTACCTTTAGTAGTATATTCATATGCTAACTCAGGATTGTCTGCTATTGCTTTCACAGGAGCCGCAACACCAGGAGAATAAGCTAGGGCTAAGTCTCTTTTTGTAGTTACAGGCTTGGATGAAACAATCTCTATTTTGCCAGATTTATCATTAGTATGAAAATCTAAAGCTTCTTTATCAGAATAATGTTCAATTTTGTTTTTTTTCATTTTTTGTTTAGATATACAAAAGGATTAAGTTACTAATATGATTTATGAATTTAATTAAGTCAACAGGCACATTTAGTCTGTTCGTTATTCTAAGCAGAATTTTAGGATACATTAGAGACTTTTTTATAGCTATTTACCTTGGTTCAGGACCAATTGCTGATGCATTCTTTGTAGCATTTAGAATACCAAACACCTTTAGAAGATTATTCGCAGAAGGTACTTTTAATGCAGCATTTGTTCCATCTTACACATCAGAACTTTTCTCTAGTAAAAAAAAAGCTCAGAAGTTTGCAAACTCAGTATTTAATTTATTGGTCTTAGCACTTTTAAGTCTAACAATATTAGTCGAGATTTTTATGCCTAGCTTCATAAAATTAATCGCCCCTGGCTTCTCAGATTTACATGAAAAGTTCAAATTAGCTGTTGATTTAACCAGAATTACTTTTCCATTTTTATTTTTTATAAGTATAGCATCTTTTTTTTCAGCAATTTTAAATTCTCATAATAAATTCGCCGTCGCTGCCGCCGCTCCTCTTTTTTTAAATATAATATTAATAATATGTTTCCTAATTATAAAAAATGATACAGATTTAGTTTACTATCTAAGTTATGCTGTAACATTTGCAGGAATTATACAATTTATATTTTTAATTATTTTCACTAGAAAATATTTTTATCCTGATCTTAACTTTAATTTCCAAATAGATAAAAAAATAAAATTTTTTTTTAGGAAACTTTTACCGAGCATATTTTCATCTGGGGTTACACAAATAAATATATTAGTTGGAACTATAATTGCTTCTTTCCAAGCAAGTGCAGTTTCATATTTGTATTATGCAGACAGGATATATCAGATAAACTTAGCGATAGCAGGAATTGCAATTGGTGTAATAATTTTACCCAACTTAAGTAGATATGTTAGGAGCAAAAATAAATCCAAACTGGAAATTTTGCAAAATAAGTCTTTAGAGTTGAGTTTATTTTTAAGTCTTCCTGCAACTCTTGCATTAATTTTTGCATCTGAAGAAATAGTTTCTGCTCTTTTTGGTTATGGATCTTTTAATGAAGAAAGTGTAAAAAATTCAGCTCTAGCATTATTTTATTTTGCATTCGGTCTACCTGCATTTTCGATGATTAAAATATTTTCAAGTTTTATATTTGCAAGAAATGATACAAAAACACCTTTTTACTTTTCACTAATTTCTGTAATTTTGAATATAATTATTAGTCTATCTTTATTTAGTAAATTAGGTTTTATTATAATTCCTATAGCCACAACTATTTCTTCATGGCTAAATGGACTCTTACTGATGATATTTGTTTTGAATAAAAGTTATTTTAATTTTAATAACTTCTTTTTTAATCAGCTGTTTAAAATACTTATTGCAAATCTAATTTGTTTGGGATCATTTAAAATATTAGTAAATTATTTTAGTTATTATTTTACATTTACAAATAGTTATAAATTTTTAGCTATTATAATATTAGTTCTTTTAACATTTACTTTTTATTTGTTGATTTCAATAGTCATTAAGGCCTTTAAAATATCTGATATTAAATTAAAGTATTAAATTATGTCTAAAAAAATTTTTTCTGGAGTGCAGCCAACAGGAAATTTGCATCTTGGAAATTATATAGGTGCAATAAAAAATTTTGTCGATTTACAAAGTAATAAAGATAACGACTGCATTTTTTGTGTTGTAGATCTTCATGCTATTACTGTAATGCAAGATCCAACAGAGTTAAAAAATAATATTAGAGAGACAGCGGCAGCATTTATTGCGAGCGGCATTGATCCAAAAAATAGTATAATATTTAATCAATCCTTAGTTCCAGCACATTCCGAGGGTTCTTGGATTTTAGGATGTGTTGCTAGAATGGGTTGGCTTAATAGAATGACTCAATTCAAAGAGAAAGCTGGAAAAGACAAGGAAAAAGCTAGTATTGGTTTATATATTTACCCAGTTCTTATGGCCTCCGATATTCTTTTGTATGATGCTACTCATGTGCCGGTTGGAGAAGATCAAAAACAGCACTTAGAACTTTGTAGAGATATAGCTCAAAAATTTAATAATGAATATAAATGTCCAGATTTCTTAAGGCCACCTGAGCCTCTTATACAAAAACATTTTTCAAGAATAATGAGTTTGAAAGATGGCACAAAGAAAATGAGTAAATCGGATATTGCTGAAGGTAGCAGGATCAACCTAACAGATACTGAGGATCAAATTATTAATAAAATAAAAAAGGCAAAAACAGATAATGATACTTTGCCTGGAAATGAAAATGGACTTGAAGGCAGACCTGAAGCAGAAAATTTAATGGGCATTTATTCTAGCTTAAAAAATCAAAATATTATTGACACTTTGAACGAATTTGAAGGAAAAAATTTCTCTGATTTAAAAAACAAACTATCGGAAATAATTGTGACTAATTTGTCACCAATATCTAAAGAAATAAAAAAACTACTATCTGATAAAAGTTATATAGACCAAATCTTAAAAGATGGTGGAGAGAAAGCACAGGATATTTCTTCTAAAAAAGTAAAAAAAATAAAGGAAATAGTTGGTTTTTAGTTATTTAATATTTTGAAATAAACACTATATAAAGCTAATGTTTATACAAACTGAAAATACACCAAACCCAAATTCATTAAAGTTTCTACCTGGTAGAAAGGTATCTAATAATGGTCCTTTAGAAGTTTTAAATCAGGAAGATACAAACAATTTGCTGATAAAGAATTTATTACAAATAAATGGAGTGACAGGAGTATTTTTAGGAGAAGATTTTTTTTCAATAAATAAAGAAGAGAATAAAAAATGGGAAGATATTCAGCATATAGTGATATCTTATGTAAATGAGCATTATGCAAACGGTAATACTTGCATTATTGATAAAATAAATGGAGAAGACCAAAACAAAAATTATTCAGAAATTGAAAAAAAAATAATAAGTATTTTAGATTCTAAAATCAGACCAGCTGTTGCAAGAGATGGTGGAGATATAAAGTTCCAAGAATTTAAGGATGGCAAGGTTAAAGTTTTGTTAAAAGGTAGCTGTTCAGGCTGTCCATCTTCAACCCTTACTTTAAAAAAAGGTGTAGAAAACCTGCTTTGCCATTATATTCCTGAAGTTAAAGAAGTTTTAGCTGTATAATTAATTAATAATAATTATATTGAAATAAATGGTCAAACGAACAAAAAATAAAAATCTTAAACAAATAAGAAAACGAAAAAATTTATTTAAATTCACAACAATAAGTTTTTTTGTAATTCTCTCGTTTTTCTCCTTACCAACTATAAAAATTTTTATAGATAAAAATTTAAATTACAAAAAAACCATAATCACAAATGCTGGTGTAAACTTTGACCAAGAACTAGAAAAAAGAAAAAAAGTGCCAAATGGAGAAACAGAAACTCAAAATAATAAACTGAGTCTAAAAAATATTTTTGCTGATATTGATTTTTTTAATACCGATGATGAAGGACAAAATTCAATAAGATTTGATGCAAGAACAATTGAGCAATTGTTTAAAGATACAAACTACAATCTTGAAAGAGTTAGAGAGACCAAATTAGTAAATATAGGTAATAAAATTGACCATTTACCAAAAGAGATTAAAAGTATTGAGAGCTCAAAAAAAAGAAAAAAACTATTTATCCAAATAGTTTTACCCTTAATTGTAGAAGAGAACGCTAAAATTCGACTTGATAGAAAGGAATTATTTAGAATATTGGGCAAAAATATCAACACGCAGAAAGAAAAAAATTGGTTAAAAGAAAAATTTAAACAATATGGTTTAAGTGATGGAGATTTTTATTCTCTGAAAGTTAGAATGGATGAAATACCAGTCTCTTTAGCACTTGCTCAAGCTGCTAAAGAAACCGGATGGGGAACATCGAGATTTGCACAAGAGGGTAATGCATTATTTGGGCAATGGACATGGACAGGTGAAGGAATTAAACCAGCAGGTGTAGATAAAGATGCAAAACACAAAGTTGCAAAATTTGCAGTTCTTAAAGCATCAGTTAGAGCATATCAGCGAAACTTAAATACTCATAGCAGTTATATTGAATTTAGAAAAGAAAGGGCAATTCAAAGAGACAACGATGAAAAGTTAGACAGTTTAAAGCTTGTAAATTATTTAGATAAATACGCGGAGACAGGGCAAAAATACATCGATGTGTTAAAACAAATTATAAAGCAAAATTCTCTTACGGATTTTGATGACGTAAATGTAATGCCCACAAGTAATAAGACTAAAAAATTAATTTAATTTTGAACAAATTGGAAACCCGAAAATCTCCACCCATCTTCATCTTTTAAAGAACAGTTAATTCTCCCTCTTCTTTCAATAAATTTTTCAGAAAA
>CACBHZ010000010.1 GCA_902539195.1 uncultured Pelagibacteraceae bacterium
ATGACTTAAAATCACTCCCTTTGGATTTCCTTGCGTACCAGAAGTATAAATAATGCAAGACGGATCTTTTCTTGAAGCTAGAGATTTATGAATTAGTGAATTTTTTTGTTTATTATTTTTGATAAGGTATTCTAAATTAGTGTATTCAATTTCAACATTTGGTAATTTTTCAAAAGAAAATATTTTTTTTATAAATTTTTTATCTTTAATGATATTTTTCAATTTATTAAATTGTTGAATATTTGAGACAAAAATAATACTCGGAGTACAGTCATTAAGAATATAATTATAATCATTTTCTGCATAAGTTGTGTAAGCTGGAACGGTTATCCCGTCTGATAACATAATTGATAAGTCTGTGATAAACCATTCAGGTCTATTTTCAGAAATTAATAAACATCTATCACCTTTAGATATTACTTTTCTTAATTCATTAGAAACTAAGTTAATAAAATCATGTGTTTCTTGCCAAGAATAATTTTTTCTTTTTTCACTTAAAGTTGACAATAAAATTTTATCTTTATTATTTTGTCTATTAAATTGATCAAAAAATAGTTCTGTTAAATTATTAATTTCTTTTAAGTTCATATATTTTTGGTGGGCAAAGAGAGAATCGAACTCTCACAGTATTGCTACTATTGGATTTTGAGTCCAACGCGTCTACCAGTTCCGCCATTCGCCCATTTATTTTTTGTTTCATAGAATATAATTAATAGTATTAAAACACTATTTATATTAAAAGAAAATATGTTTAAGGAACTTTTTAATAAAACAATTAAACTTGCAGGACATAAAAATTCAAAAAAGATTTTAGGATTTGTATCGTTTATTGAGAGTTTTATATTTCCTATTCCACCAGATGCTCTTATTGTTCCAATGACTATTGCCGACAGACAAAGATGGATGAAGATAGCAATTATTGCTACGACAGGATCAGTATTAGGAGCGTGTTTGGGATATTTCATAGGATATGTTTTTTTCAATGAAATTGGAATTAAGATTTTTGAGCTTTACGGTGTAGATAATACTTCATTTTTAAAAGATAAAATTTCATCAGATGGAGGAGTTTTTGCATGGGCAACTTTGCTGGCTATAGCAGGTTTTACACCCATCCCATTTAAATTACTCACAATAACTAGTGGTTTTGTTCAATTTAATTTTGTTTATTTTATTATTGTCTCCTTACTAACTAGAGGATCTAGATTTTTTATAATAGCTTTTTTGGTTGGAAATTTTGGTACAGCTATGAAAACAATAATTGAAAAAAAACTTCTTAAAGTTTCAATTATAATCTCAGTTGTATTAATAGTTTTTGCTTTTTTAATTTATAAATTTTTACAAAACTTTATGAACTAAAATGAATTTTATTTTAAAAAGAAAAAATATTTATTTATTAATTTTTATATACTCAGTTATTGCATTATTATCTGCGATCTATATTGAAAAAGTTCTTGGGTATTTGCCATGTAAATTATGTATTTACCAAAGGATTCCTTTTTTAGTTGCAATCTTCGTTTGTTTTTTGGGATATAATTATTTTAAATCTGATAGAATATTAATTGCTTTAATCATTACATTTACGCTAAGTGCTACTTTATCAGGTTATCATTTTGGTATAGAAAATGGCATTTTTGAGGAATATGCTGGTTGTACAAACACAAATATAGATATCACAAATAAAGAAAAAATAATCGAAAGTCTTGGAATTGTTAAAAATTGTAAAGATGTCGAATTCAGTATTTTAGGCATCTCTTTATCTGGATTGAATTTTTTAACATCTTTACTAATTGTATTATTTTCGCTAAGAGCTCTCATTTATGAAAAAAACTAATAAAAGAAAATTAGAAGAATTTATTAGAGTTGATCATGCAGGAGAAAGAGGCGCGATTAAAATTTATGAAGGTCAACTTCTAGCACTTAAAACATTTAAAAAAGATCCTGAACTATTAAAATTAGTAGAAGAAATGAGAGAACATGAGCAAGAACATAGTGATTTTTTTGAAAATGAAATTAAAGAAAGAAATATAAAACCAACTAAATTTTTACCGCTATGGGATCTATTAGGAGTAGGTTTAGGCTTCGGCTCAACAATACTAGGAAAAAAAGCAGCAATGCTTTGCACAGCCTCTGTCGAGGAAGTAATTGATAAACATTATCAAAGTCAGATAGATCAATTACAAGATGATGAGAAAAAACTAAGAGAAAAAATTAAAAAATTTAGAGCTGATGAGCTAGAACATAAAGATATTGCATATGAACATGGAGCAACAAAAAAAGGATTATATTCAGTAATGGATAAAATTATCAAAACAGGCTCAAAAATTGCTATAAATATCTCTGAAAAAATTTAACTAGGATCTAATTCTACATCCCAATATAAATAATCCATCCAACTGCTGTGTAGAAAATTAGGAGGAAAATTCTTCCCATTTCTATGAAGATCCTCTGTTGTTGGTTGAAAAGGCCATTGATTTAACTTCATTCCAGAATTTTTTAGCAATCTTCCACCTTTTTTTACATTACATGCTGAGCAAGCAGTAACAACGTTTTCCCAATCAGTTTTCCCACCTTTTGATCTTGGAAGAAGATGGTCAAAAGTTAGTTCATCATTACTTCCACAATATTGACAACTAAACTTATCTCTTAGAAAAACATTAAATCTTGTGAAGTTTGGATTTGAACGAGGCTTTATAAAAGATTTTAATGCAATAACACTTGGTAACTGCATAGAGAATGACGGGCTTCTTATCATTCTATCATAATGACTTACAATTGAGACTCTATCTAAAAATACAGATTTAATAGCGTCTTGCCATGACCATAACGATAAAGGGTAATAGCTTAAAGGTCTGTAATCTGCATTAAGAACCAAAGCTGGACATTTTTCGAGTGAAAGATTTTCATTGATCATAAGAGTCATAATTATTTAATATATTATATATTATTATTAATCAATGTAACAAAAAAGTTAATTCCTTTAAATATCAAAATTATCTTTGATAAATTTTAATGCATTACTTGAAGCTTCAACTGGTATATGATGGTCGCAGTCTTTGATCATTAAAGTTTCTATACTAATATTATTGCGTGTAAAAAAATCTTTTGCCTCTAATAAATTATAGGGTGGAACTATTTCATCTTTTTCACCATGAATTAATAAAGTTTTTGTTTTAGAAATTAATCTTAAACTAAGATCCTCTTTATCTATAATCTTTCCAGAAAATCCAACTATACAATTATAAGGATCTTTAGAAGTTAGGCCCAAGTTTATTGACATCATGCAACCCTGACTAAATCCAGATAAACATATCTTTGAATTTTCCAAATTATATTCTGCTTTAACTTCTTCAATATATTTTCTTAATTTATCTTCAGCTTTTTTTACTTCATTTAAAATATAATTTTTATCATTTGTTTCTAAATCAAACCATTGATAACCAATTGGATTAATTTTACATGGTTCATGTCCATTCGGACATAAGAATACTGTATTGGTTAAAAACCTTTTCCAATTCAGAGTTAACATACTTATATCTTTTCCATCTCCACCATATCCATGAAGTAAAATTACTGCATTTTTGATGTCAGACCCATTTTCAGGTTTTATAATTGTTGATTCAAGGCAAAATGTCATAGATAAGTAATTATGTTTTTTTATTTTAAAAAGAAACTAAAATCAAAGTATGATTTCTGAAATATTTGTTAAAATTACAGCTATTGTTTTGCTTGCAGCTGTAGCTGTAGTCTTAATTCTTGGAATTAGAACTCTTTTTAAAGGAGACGGAGATAAAAAAACATCTAACAAATTAATGCAGCTTAGAGTTTTACTACAATTTGTTGCTATAATTGTGCTTGTAGCATTAGCTTACTTTTATAAGAATTAATTTAATTCATTTAACCAATTTAAAAATTCATCACTGTTAAAATCTATTGAGCCAACAATTCTTGCAAACTCATAACCATCTTTGTCAATGAATAGTGTTGTAGGTAGTCCTCTTAATTTTAAATTTTTTGCAATTCCAGCACCATCACCGACAAAAACTTGTAGTTCATCTATTTGCAGGTCATCAAAAAACCTCTTAGATGTACTAATATTCTCTCCACCGATATTTATTGGGATAATCATTATTTTTTTTTCACCCTTAAGTTTTTGAAGGTTGTTTAGTGATGGCATTTCCTCTCTACAAGGGGCACACCATGTTGCCCAAAAATTCAAAATAATTAATTCAGACTTAAAATCTTTCAAATTAACTTTATTTCCAGCCTCATTTAAAAAGTCAAAAAACTTAATTTTTTGTTTTTCCTCATAAATTATTAGATTTTTTATATCTGGTGCTTCTATTGAATATGAAGAGCTAAATGATATGAAGTAAAGAAATATTATTTTAATGGATATAAATATAAATTTCATAAATTTGTAATTGAATAACATGAGTAAAAATAAAAACAATAAACCAATTTGGGGTACAAGAATTAAGAAAAATGCCTCAACTTTATTTAAAAAAGTTGGTGGTTCATTACCAGTAGATAAAAGACTATTTAAAGAAGATATTGAAGGATCAATTGCTCATGTCGAAATGCTTCACAAACAGAAAATTATAAATTTCAGAATAAAGAATAAAATAATCTGGGGATTAAAAAGAATTAAAAATGAAATTGTAAAAAAAAAGTTCAATTTTGACTATGATTTAGAAGATATTCATATGAATATAGAAAACAGATTATTTGAACTGATTGGTGATGATGCTGGATATGTTCATACTGCTAGATCTAGAAATGATCAGGTAATTACCGACCTTAAATTATGGTTAAAAGAAGCGACAAAAAAAATAATAATTTTATTAGATAATACAAATTCAAATATTCTAAATGTTGCACAAAAAAATATCAGAACAATTATGCCAGGATTTACACATTTAAAAAATGCACAGCCATTATCTTTAGCGCATTATTTATTAGCATATGTTGAAATGTTTAAGAGAGATAAGAAAAAATTTAAGAATAATTTAGAGTTTTTAGATGAAAATCCTTTAGGCGTGGGGGCATTATCTGGTACTTCTTTTAAAATTGACAGAAATTACACCACAAAAAAACTTAAATTTAAAAAACCAACAAACAATTCTGTAGATACTGTATCTGATAGAGATTTTGTTTTAGACTTTTTGTATTCTTCTCTGGCTTGCTCTTTACACATTTCTAGAATTGCTGAAGAACTAATAATTTGGAATTCTGATGCATTTAACATGATAACTTTAAATGATAAATTAGTTACCGGTTCGTCTATAATGCCACAAAAAAAGAACCCTGACCCGTTGGAATATTTGAGGGGTAAAACTGGAATATTTATAGGAAATATCAATTCAATGATTTCAATATTAAAAGGGTTACCTTTATCATATTTTAAAGATTTACAGGATGACAAAGAAATTGTTTTTAAAACAAATGATCAATTAAAAATATCACTGTCATTGTTGAATGATGTCATAAAAAATTTGATAATAAATAAAAAAAGTATGCTATCCCTTGCAGGAAAAGGTTTTACTACAGCTACAGATTTATCTGATTATATTGTAAGAGAACTTGGATATCCATTTAGAAAAGCATACATACAAACAGCAAAAATAATTAATCTAGCTGAAAAAAAAAACAAAAAACTTCACGAACTAGAATTGAAAGAAATAAATCAAATTGAGCCAAAACTTACATTAAATGTTTATAAAATATTAAATCTAGAAAATTCAATTAATTCAAAAAAATCTTATGGCGGAACTTCTTTTGAGAACGTTAAGAAAATGATAAAAAAAGCAAAGAATGAGTAAAAAAATTTTAATTATTATACTTTGTTTATATTTTGTAGCTGCTTGTGGACGTAAAGGTGATCCAGAATATAAATCTGAATTAACTAATAATATTCAAAAAGTATTATGAAATATATAAACAATAAATTTTTTATTGAAGGAAAAAACATTAGGAGTCTAACAAAAAAATTTAATACACCTCTATACTGCTACTCTTATAAAAATTTAAGAGGTAATATAGAGAATTTTAAAAAAGCTTTTAAGGAAATTAGACCTTTAATTTGTTTTTCTGTGAAATCTAATTCTAATATTTCACTATTAAAAGAAATAAAAAAACTTGGCCTTGGAGCAGATGTGGTTTCAAAAGGTGAATTATATGCATCACTTAAGGCTGGTATTAATAAAAACAAAATAGTTTTCTCTGGAGTTGGTAAAACAAAAGATGAAATTGAGTATGCAATTAAGCAAAAAATATTATTAATAAATTCTGAATCATTAAGTGAAGTTTTAGAAATTGAAAAAGTTGCAAAAAAATTTAATAAAGTTGTTGATATAGGACTAAGATTAAATCCAGATACTGATGCTGAGACATTGAAACAAATTTCAACTGGTAAAAGTGAAAACAAATTTGGTGTGGATAAAAAGACTTTTGTAAAAATTATTAATTTGATGAAACAATCAAAATTTATAAATATTAAATGCTTAAGTGTTCATATCGGTAGTCAAATCTTAAACCACAAACCCTACGAAAAAATGCTAAATGTTCTTGATAAACTTTTAAGAAGTTTAGATTATAAATTTGAGTTTATTGATTTAGGTGGTGGGATGGGGATTAATTACGACAATAAAACGAAAAAACTTAATTATACAAAATATAAAAAATCAATAATTAAATTTAAAAATAAACACAATTGTAAAATAATTTTTGAACCTGGAAGATCTATAATTGGAAATGTTGGTATACTTGCAACTAAAGTAATTTATTTAAAACATAACAAAACAAAAACATTTGTGATATTGGATGCAGCAATGAATGATTTGATAAGACCAGCTTTGTATAATGCAAAACATAGGATAATTCCATCCCAAAGGAATAAGTCACGATCAAAGGAAATATTAGAATTTGTAGGTCCAGTATGTGAAACAACTGATAAATTTTTAACAGAAAAGAAATTTCAGAATATAAAAGAAAATGATATTATGATTATTTGTGATACAGGTGCATATGGTTATTCATTATCATCTAATTATAATCTTAGATTAAGGCCTGCTGAAATTTTGATTAAAGGAAACAAAGTAAAGATTATTAGAAAAAGACAAAAAATAACAGATATAATCTAACTTAAAACTTATAATGAGAAATATCCTCTTTAAAAGTATTTTTTTTTCTGGATTAATTTTAATATGTATTATTTTTCTTCCATCTTTATTACTGCCAAAGCAAATCACTCTTTTTGGAGGTAAACTTTTTGGATACTGGTCCTCATTCTGTTTGAAAATTTTTTACTCAACCACCATAGTAATAAAAGGTCAACAAAACATAATTAATAAAGAGAACTACTTTATCGCATGTTCTCATCAATCGATGTTTGAAACTTTTTTTTTACAAACAATATTTAATTCACCAATATTTATTCTTAAAAAAGAACTATTAAATATTCCGATATTTGGTTGGTATTTAAGAAAGATAGATTCTATTTCTGTGAATAGAAATAAAATTTCTAAAGAAAACCTTAATTTTACTGAAAAAATTAAAGAAGTTATGGAGAGAACAAAAAGACCTGTAATAATTTTTCCACAAGCTACTAGAGTTCTACCAGATGAAATTATTCCCTTTAAAAAGGGAGTTGGAAGAATTTACAGAGAATTAAATGTAAAATGTCAACCCGTCGCTATTGACTCTGGAAGAGTATGGCCAAAATCTGGAAAGATGATGCCCAATAAAACAATTACTATTTCCATTTTAAAACCAATTAATACTGGTATCGAGGAAACAGAATTTGTAAAAATATTGCAAAAAGAAATATATTCCGAGCTTGGTCTTGCTAACTAACCTTTCATAGGCATTACAACATAAATACTATCAAAGTCTGCAGGATCTTTTATTAAAGCTGGAGATCCAGTATCTTTCAAATATATTTCAATGTTATCACCATTTAGTTGGGATGCTATATCAAGCAAATATCTAGAGTTAAAACTTATATCTAAATCTGTCTCAAATTTTACAGATAGGCTTTCTTTACCATCCCCACTGTTAGTGTTATTTACGGATAAATCTAAATTATCCTTAGTCAAATTAAATTTTACACCATCTTTTTTATCTAGAGAGACTGATGCTACTCTATCTACAGAGTTTAAAAATGATTTTAAATCAATCTCTAATTTTTTTTGATTTTCTCTAGGGATAACTTGTATATAATTAGGAAATTTTCCATCGATTAATTTTGATATCAAAATACTATTGTTAAGCTCAAATTTAATTTTAGATTTGATATTTGAAACTTTAACCTCGCCATCATAATCTTCTAAAAGAGAGCATAATTGAAATATAGTTTTTTTTGGAAGTATTATTGGTTCAAATTCAATTTTGTTTTTTAGTCTTATTTTTGAGATAGACATTCTATGGCTATCTGTTGCGGCTGCAGTTAAAAAATTCTTATCATCTGTTTGGGTCTGATGGAAAAAAATACCACTAAGATAATGCCTTGTTTCATCATTCGAAATCGAAAATTTACATTTATTTAAAAGTTTTAATAAATCTTTTGAATTTATAGTAAATTCATTTTCATTGAAATTTTCATCTGTAATTGGAAATTCAGATGCATTAATTGAATTTAAATTGAATAGAGATTTATTTGATTCTAATTGTAATTTACTTTCTCCAGTGTTTTCAAAATTTATCTGACTACCAGAGGGTATTTTTCTTACAATATCAAACATAATTGATGAAGAAGTGGTTGTTTTGCCTTCATCAAAAATTTTAATGTTTGAAATTTCATTGACAAATATTAAATCCAAATCTGTTGCTGTAATTTTTAACTTTGAATTTGCTGCCTCTATCAAAATATTTGAAAGTATAGGTAAAGTACTTCTTTTTTCTATTACACCCTGACAGTAACCTAAAGATTTTTGTAAATCCTGTTGATTAACACTAAATTTCATTTTCTTGTTTGTATAATATTTTATTCTTTAGGCTATCAATGCTTAAATTTAATTCATTATCGTCTTTTCTTAATTTTTCTATTGTTTTAACTGAATGAATAACAGTTGTGTGATCTCTATTAGCAAATGATCGACCTATCTCTGGTAAAGATTTAGATGTCAGCATTTTTGCTAAATAAATAGCAGTTTGTCTTGGTCTTACAAGGTATCTTGACCTTCTTGGTGACAACATTTCGTTTTTACTTATTTTAAAATATTTACAGACTATTGTTTGAATATTGTCTATATCCACTTTATTTTCTGTTAAATTTAATAGATCTTTTAATATTACTTTTACCTCTGACATTGAAGGTGTTTTTCCATAAATTCTTGAGAAAGATACTATTCTATTAAATGCACCTACAAGTTCTCTGATACTAGTGCTAACTTCAGTACTAATAAATTTTATGATCTCTTCACTGATTTTAATATTATTTGGATCACGAATTACAAGATCTTCATTTTTGGATTTTATTATATTGTATCTTAATTCAAAATCAGCATTTTGAATATCAACAACTAGTCCTCCTGAAAATCGAGATTTAATTCTCTCTTGTATTCTAGTTAATTTGTTTGGTGGTCTATCTGCTGATACAATAATTTGTGATCCTTTCTCTAGCAAAACATTAAATGTGTGGAAAAACTCTTCTTGCATAGCTTCTTTTCCATTCATAAATTGAATATCATCAATCAAAAATATGTCAGTATTTCTAAAATACTCTTTAAACTTTACCATATCATTGGATTTTATCGATTTTACAAATTGATACATAAATCTTTCGGCTGAAATAAACATTACTTTATTTTTTTCTTTCAAACTTAATCCAATTGCATTTAACAAATGTGTCTTACCCATTCCAACTCCACTATAAATATATAGAGGATTATAATGTGCTATTTGTTCTGAGACTTTTTTTGCAGCCTCAAAAGCTAGTTTATTACTTTTCCCTAGCAAGAAATTCTCAAAGTTTTTATTTGGATCAATTCGATTATATTGAAGATATGAATCTTTAATAAATGAAACTTTTTCATTATCAGATGAATTATCTTGTTTTATTTCATCACTATTTTTGTTCTTTATATTCTCGTTAATCACAAATTCTATTCTGGAAATATCTTTTTTATATGATTTAATTATTTGTAATATTTGATCTAAATATCTTGAGGTTATCCAGTCTCTAATAAATCTTGTCGAAACAGATAATAAAACATAATTTTTAAACTCATCAACTAAATCAATTTTTTTTAACCAACTATCATAAATCTCAGAACCAAACTTATTTTTCATTTCATTTTGTAATAATTTCCAATCAATCTTATTAATATTGTCTGTTTTAATGTTAGTGAGATTATTTTTCATTAGAGTCTGTTAAACTCCTATTCATAATTCAATGCAATAAATTTATTTTTATTCTCAAAAAAAAATAAAATTTACAATTGTATAAATTAATAATTGAATCTCTTTTTAGGGACTTAAAATTAGTAATCTTAAATTTACTTTTTTTATTTTTTTTTTTCTTGGGACTAAAAGATTAAAAAATTCTTTTTTTAATTGAAAAAGTAATCTCTAGGGTTGTAATTTCTCTAAGTAAACTAAGAGTTGTTATAAGGAGTTTATTTTTTTTGTTATTCTAGAAATATTTCTTGACGCGTTTTGCTTTTTTATCACCCCTGTCTTTGCTATTTTCATCAATTCAGAGTTTAATTTTGGCAAGAAAGCTAAAGCTTCTTTTTTGTCCTTTTTACCAAGAATTAGATTCATTTTTTTTATTGCAGATCTGAACCTGCTTTTTCTAGACTTATTTACCGTTGTTTGACGTGATATACGTCTTATTCGTTTAATAGCTGATTTAGTGTTTGCCATAAGCGCGATTGTATATAACGAGAAATTTATACGGTCAATATAATAATTTTTTATTTTTGACAAATATTACAAAAAAATGTTGATCTATTAGTGATAAATTTTTTTTTTATTGTCCCTTTGCATCCTAGTGAAAGACAACTCTTATTTTCTCTGTTGTATACTTTAAAGTTATCTTGAAAAGATCCATTTTTACCAACTATATTTTTAAAATCTCTAATACTAGACCCTCCTTTTTTTATCGCTAAATTTAAAATTTTTCTTGAATATTTAATAATATTAATACAATCGTTTTCACTTAAAGATTTTGCTTTTTTTCTTGGATTTATTTTAGAGCTGAATAAAATTTCACTTGCATAAATATTCCCCAAACCTGAAACAAACTTTTGATCTAAAAGAAAATTTTTTATATTCTTTTTCTTTTTATAAAAATATTTTTTTAAGTAGTTTAGATTAAATTTTGAAGAAAAAGGCTCAGGGCCATAGTTACTTATAAAATTTTCTAAATTATTCTTATTTTTAAATAATTTGAAATAACCAAATCTTCTAGGATCATTGTATATAATTTTTATGTTATCAAATTCCAAAAATACATGGTTATGTTTTTTTGGCAAATAAGGACTATGATAAAAACTTGCATTTGTTTTTTGATTTAAAATATTTTTTCTTAAGAGATGTATAGTGCCAGACATTCCAA
This sequence comes from uncultured Pelagibacteraceae bacterium, assembly GCA_902539195.1. Classification (GTDB taxonomy): domain Bacteria; phylum Pseudomonadota; class Alphaproteobacteria; order Pelagibacterales; family Pelagibacteraceae; genus Pelagibacter. Next base: position 11,558 of record CACBHZ010000010.1, read on the forward strand.
GATGAATTAAGCAAAATTTTTCATCATTTAAAACTAGTATGATATATTTTGAAAACCTCTTAACTTTTTTTATTGATTTTGATTTAAGACTTGTTTCAAAACCTTTTTTTATTTTGTACCTTAAATTCCTATTCTTTATACTTACTTTTTTTATTTTTTTTCCTGTTATTGTTCTACTTAGTGACTCTTTAACAACTTCTACTTCTGGCAATTCTGGCATTTATTATTATATTAATTAATATTATTTATTTTATGCAACAATATCTTCAAAATAAAAAAGGTCTAGTCCAAGGTGTCTTTGATAAAGTTTATGATAAATACGACATCATGAATGATTTGATGTCACTTGGAGTTCATAGAATCTGGAAAAGAAATTTAATAAATTGGATGAACCCAGGTAAAAATAAAATTCTAGCAGATGTTGCATGTGGCACAGGTGATATAGCAAAACTTTTTATCGATAATAGTTCAAATAAAAATATAGAATTATTTTGTATTGACCCCAATGAAGGAATGATGAAAAAGGGAAAAAATAGACTATCAAATTACAAAAATATCAAGTGGATTAAGGGGTCGGCAGAGAAATTGCCTTTAAAATCTAATTCATGTGATTATTACACAATCAGTTTTGGTTTAAGAAATACAAAAAATATTAATAAATCCTTAAGTGAAGCGTACAGAGTTTTAAAGTCAGGAGGTAGATTTTTTTGTTTAGAATTTTCAAAAATTCAAAATTTAAACTTAGATTTAGTCTATAAAAGATACTCTAAATTAATTCCAGAAATAGGAAAATTTGTGGTTGGTGAAAAAGAGCCTTATGAATATCTAATAAAAAGTATCCAAGAATTTGTTAATCAAGAGGAATTAAAGGATTTAATGGAGAAAAATAATTTTATTAAATGTGAGTATAGAAACTTTTCTGGTGGAATAGTAGCTATTCATTCAGGTTGGAAAATATGATTAAAAAATTATACATACTTTTTAAGCTTGGAAGGAAATTAGCAAAATCTGATGCTTTAAGTATATTCACAAAGTTTCATACTCCACCAATTGGAATAAAAATTTTATTCTATTTGTTGTCTTTATCATTTTCAAAAAAAGATAATTCTTTTGTAAATGAAACCGAAGGTGAAAGATTATCAAACTCCTTGCAATCTATGGGTACAACATTCATTAAATTAGGTCAATTTCTAGCAACTAGACCAGATATAATTGGAGAAAAGTTATCAAAGCAACTAGAGAGTTTACAAGATCGTTTGCCTCCCTTTGAATTATCTAAAGCTAAAGAAATAATCAAAAAAGATCTAGGGGAAGATAATTTTAATTCAATTATAAATCTATCTGAACCAGTGGCAGCAGCATCTATAGCTCAAGTTCATAAAGCGCAAATAAATGATAATGGCACAATTAAAGATGTGGCTATAAAAATTTTACGACCAAATATAAAAAAAATATTCAACGAAGAAATTGATGCTTTGATGCTTTTTGCTTTTTTAACTGAGTCAATTATCAAAAAGACAAAAAGACTTAAATTAGTTGAGGTTGTTTATTTGCTAAAAGAGATAACCAATTTAGAAATGGATTTAAGATTTGAAGCCGCTGCAGCTAATGAGTATTCTGAAAACACTAAGAATGACAGTGGATTTCAAGTACCTAGAATTTATTGGAATTTTACAAGTGAAAATGTAATGACTTTAGACTGGGTTGAAGGTGTCTCTATAAGAGAAACAGAGGAGTTAGAAAAAAGAAATATAGATACCAAAAAAATTGCATCAGATATTATTCAACATTTTCTAAGACATGCTGTTAGAGATGGTTTTTTTCATGCAGATATGCATCAAGGTAACATTTTTATAAACAATAGCGGTCAAATAGTTCCTATCGATTTTGGTATAATGGGAAGGCTCGATGATTTGAGTAAAAAATTTCTTGCTGAGATTTTATATGGATTTATTAAACGAGATTATAAAAAAGTGGCTGAAGTTCATTTGGCTGCAGGGTTAGTTCCAAAAGAAGTGCCTGTTGATGATCTCGCCCAAGCACTAAGATCAATAGGAGAGCCAATATTTGGTCAGTCAATTAAAGATATATCTGGCGGTAAACTACTCAAACAACTTTTTGATGTGACAGAAAAATTTAATATGCAAACTCAACCACAGTTGCTCATGCTACAGAAAACCATGGTAGTAGTTGAAGGTGTTGCAAGAAGATTAAATCCAGAGACAAACATTTGGGAAACATCAAGACCTGTTCTTGAAAAATGGCTTAAAGAAACAAAAGATCCTATAACAACATTAAATGAAACTCTAAAAAATTCTGCAGAAGTTATAAAAAGATTACCAGAAATGCCGCAAATAATGGATAAAGCAAACCAAGCATTAACATTTCTTGCAAGTGGACAAATTCCACAAAATACTAATACGTATAATGATCTAAATACAAAAAAAAATGAAATGGTAGCTTTCAGAAATCAATCAATTATTGGTTTATTATTACTTGTAATTTTAGGATTAGTAGTATTTTAATCTCGACGATGAATTATTTTGAGAATAAAAAAATACTGTTGATTATATGTGGTGGAATTTCTGCTTACAAAAGTCTTGAGTTAATAAGATTATTTAAGAAAAATGGTGCTTGTGTAAAAACTATATTAACAAAAAATGCAAAAGAATTTGTTACTCCACTATCTGTTTCGTCTCTTTCCCAAGAAAAAGTTTATGACGATATATTTAGTGCAGAAAACGAAGCTGAGATGGACCATATATCTTTATCAAGATGGGCTGATGCAGTATTAGTTGCACCAATTACAGCTAATACAATATCGAAAGTAGCCTCAGGAAATGCAGAAGATTTGGCGTCTACTGTTTTATTAGCTTCTAATAAACAAATATTTTTAGCACCGGCAATGAATGTAAGAATGTGGGAGCATCCTTCTACTAAAGAAAACATATTAAAATTAAAAAGCTTTGGATACAAAATTATTGGGCCAGAGATAGGGGATATGGCATGTGGTGAATACGGTGAAGGAAAAATGACAGAGCCAAATGAAATAGTTAATACGCTTAAAAATTATTTTTCTAATTTAGATAAAAATAAAAAATTAAAAGCTTTAGTTACTGCAGGACCAACTAATGAATATATTGATCCTGTAAGATTTATTACAAATAAATCCAGTGGCAAACAAGGATATGAAATAGCCAAATGTCTTAGAGATAATGGATTTGATACGACACTTATTTCTGGAAAGACAAGCATTAAACCTTTGGACGGTGTTAATTTTGTAAGTGTTGAAACGGCTGAAGAGATGTTCAAAGAAAGTTTAAATAATCTACCAACAGATGTAGCTATTTTTTCTGCAGCTGTTTCTGATTTTAAAGTGAAAAATTATAAAAGTACAAAGATTAAAAAGAATGAAGAATTTAACTTAGAGCTAGAAAAAAATATCGATATTTTAAATCATATATCTAATCACAATTCATTAAGACCAAAAATAACAATTGGTTTTGCAGCAGAAACTAACAATCTCTCGACAAATGCAAAAAAGAAGTTGAATGAAAAAAATTGTGACTGGGTAATTGCAAATGATGTCTCAGATCAAACTATAGGATTTGGATCAGATTTTAATAAAATTTCTATATTTTACAAAGATAAACCTGAAGAAAACTTTGAAAAGATGACTAAATCATTGGTAGCTGAGGAAATAGTCAAAAGAATAATTCAACAGATTAATTAACTTAATGGTGAAAGTCTTAATTAAAAAATTAGACAAGAAAGTTAAACTGCCAGAATATAAAACAACAGGATCATCTGGACTAGATTTGACTGCATTCATTGAAAAGAAAATAGTGATTAAACCGGGCGAAAACGCTTTAGTGCCAACAGGTATATCCATTGCAATACCTGAGGATACCGAAGTTCAGATCAGGCCACGATCAGGTTTAGCAGCTAAAAATAATATAAGTGTATTAAATACTCCTGGAACAATTGATAGTGACTATAGAGGAGAAATAAAAGTAATTTTATTTAATCATGGAGATAAAGACTTTACAGTAAATAACGATGATAGAATTGCTCAAATGATACTAATGCCAATTCTAAAAGTAGATTTTGAAACTGTAGAAACTTTGCCTGAGACAATTAGAGGTTCGGGTGGATTTGGATCAACGGGTAAGTGAAAATTTCATTATCTAAACGAAAGCTTGAGAGATACTCTAGACAAATAATACTTAAGGATATTGGTATATTAGGACAAAAGAAAATAATTAATTCAAAAGTTTTAATTGTAGGAATTGGTGGATTAGGTAGTCCAGTTGCAGATTTGTTGGCTAGATGCGGTGTAGGGTATATAGGTGCTATTGATCACGATAAAGTAGATATTTCAAATCTTCAAAGACAAATTTTGTATACTTCAAAAGATGTTGGAAAATTTAAGGTTGATATCTTTAAAAGAAGAATAAAATTAATTAACAGAGATGTAAAAGTCAAAATTTTAAAAGAAAAAGCATCAGAAAAAAATTTAAATAAAATTGTAAAAGATTTCGATATAATTGTAGATGGAACAGATAATTTTAAAAGTAAATTTTTATTAAATAAATTTTCATTAAAATATAAAAGAAAATTAATAGTTGGTGCTATTAGCAAATTTGATGGACATATTTTTTCATTCGATTTTAATAATAAATCAAGCCCATGTTTAAAATGTTTTTACCAATCAGAACCTTCTGATGAAGTTTTAAATTGTGAAAGTGAAGGAATATTAGGAACCACATCAAATATAATTGGGAGTATGCAAGCAAATGAAGTTTTAAAAAACATAATTTCATCTGATAAAAGTCTTCACTCATCAATTCTGGTGGTTAATCTAAAAAAACTAGAATTTAGAAAAATAAAATTTACTAAAAAAAAAGGTTGCTTGTGCAATTAATCTTCAAGATTTTAATCATAATATTTTTTACCTCGAATGCCATTTCGGAGGATAATGAAAAATTTTTAATGCTTAAAAATGATAAGGTAAACGTAAGATATGGGCCAAGTTTTGATTATCCAATAAAGTATATTTATAAAAAAATAAACTTGCCAGTGAAAGTGATTGATAAAAAAGAAAATTTTAGAAGAATAATTGATAATAAAAAAAATGGTGGGTGGATACATATATCTCAATTGAAGCAATCAAAATCCTTTATAACTGTGTCAAATAAAATTCTTTTCAAAAAACCAACTAAATTTTCCAAACCATTGGCTAAAATAGAAACTGGAAGATTATTGTTAGTAAAAAAATGTGAGAGAAATTGGTGTTTAGTAGAAACAAAAAGTTTTAAAGGGTGGGTTGATGAAGAAGATCTTTGGGGAAAAATCAACTAACCCTTTAAGTTATATATATTAACTAATTATTTTTGTTGGACACATACGTCTTTGATCACTGGAGCATTCGCACAATCAACACATTTAGTCTTTTGAACAATACATCCATCATCAAGGACTTCAACATCAACTATTTTATCACACTTAGAACAAGTTGAAGAAATTGTTAATCCACATTTTTTACAATTGTAATTTTCTATTTGCATACTTTAAAATTAAATATGAAAAAATTATTTTCAACAAATATCCTTGCGAATAATTATTATTTACGCATTTTTTTTGCGAATAATTATTATTACTACAAATTATCCTTATAAAATTTTTTCTATTTATTTACTGATAATGATTATTATTAACTTTTTGATCTACTTGCCCACCACTTATCTAAAACGAAATACCAAATAGAATTAGCAATTGGTTCTACGATTGCATCAGTTAAGGCTATCATAAATGATACATCCGCAACCAACATCAAAACTGTTATGGCAATTGCAAAGTGACCAATCGTATAAACGATTGTTCTTAAAATTGAGCCTCTATTATTAGTGTAAATCTGTCCAGCAGCTTTAAAAATACCGTTAGTAACTTCCATTATTCTTTAAACGGGCTCTCAAGAACACAAGCAACTAAGTGAACTCTAGCCTGTTCTCCTCCATTAAAAAAGTTATGATATTTTGTATTATTAGTAATCCACACATGACCATCAGCAGGCAAGTGTTTTGCAACATTTTCTATGACCATTGAACAACCAGCATTAGTTACTATTGGAACATGCAATCTACATTCTGGATCTTTATGCCAGCTTAGTGTAGATCTAGGTTCTTTTAACAGTAGTCTTACCCTTCCTAGTTTAAATTTTTTGCTCAGGATTTCATAAACTTCCTTGAAATAAGTATTCTCAAATTCAGGCACTAATTGAGTATATTTTGACTCGTCAATATCAATGTCTCTTGAAACTTCTTTTCCTGTTTCATCAGCAATAGTCCAATATTTTCCTCTAATGTTATTTCCCTTAATTGACTCTTCATCATTAGGAATTTGATTTAAAGGAATTGCACCAAAGTGAGTTACACCTGGTGAATTAAATCTTTTTTTCTTTAATATTGCATCTAGATCTTTACGTAATTTTGAGATGTCAAATTTGATTTCAGGAACTTTATAAAAATCTTCAAAATTTAATGATGTCATTTTTTTTCCGCCTTTTTCTATACTAATTTAATCTTAAATCAAATCTATCTGCATTCATCACTTTGACCCATGCGGATACAAAGTCTTTGATAAATTTGTCTGATGAATCTTTGCAAGCATATACTTCGGCTAATGCTCTTAATTGAGAATTAGAGCCAAAAATAAGGTCAACTCTTGAACCTTTCCACTTAGCTTTTTTTGACTTTCTATCTTTACCAACAAAATATTGTTCAGATTTGTCAGTTTCTTTCCAAGTGGTACTCATATCAAGAAGATTTACAAAATAATCTGTTGATAGAGTTCCAGGTTTTTTTGTGAAAACTCCATTTTTAGAACTGTCATAGTTTGTATCTAAAACTCTCATTCCTCCGACAAGAACTGTCATCTCTGGTGCCGTTAATCCCATTAATTGTGCCTTATCAATTAATTTTTCCTCAGCTGAAACATGTGATTTACCTTTTTTCATGTAGTTTCTAAAACCATCCGCTTGCGGCTCAAGTAATCCAAATGAATTTATATCTGTTTGATCTTGTCTTGCATCTCCTCTTCCAGGAGTAAATGGAACCTGAATTTTATGACCAGCTTTTTTTGCTGCAATCTCTATTCCTACATTTCCACCTAATACTATAAGATCCGCCATTGAGACTGATTTTTTATTTGTATCAAATTTTTTCTTAATTTTTTGTAAAGCTTTAATATTCTTTGAAAGTTTTTTAGGATTATTGACTTTCCAGCTTCTTTGAGGCTCAAGCATAATTCTTGCTCCGTTTGCTCCACCTCTTTTGTCAGAACCTCTATATGTAGAAGCAGAAGCCCAAGCCGTAGAAACTAAATCAGAAACAGAGATTTTTGATTTTGAAAGCTTTGATTTTAAATCTCTTATATCTTTTGATTTAAGTTTATATTTTGGTTTATCTATAGGATCTTGCCAAATTAATTGTTCTTTTGGTACTTCGCTACCCAAATAACATGCTCTTGGTCCCATGTCTCTATGAGTAAGCTTAAACCAAGCTCTTGCAAATGCATCAGCAAATTCATCTGGATTTTGATAAAAATGTTTTGAAATTGGTCCATAACTTTTATCCATTCTCAAAGATAAATCAGTTGTTTGCATCATTGGAGGATGCATTTTACTTTTGTCATGAGCATCAGGAACCATTTTAATTCTCTGACCATTCTTTTTTGGAGTCCATTGAAATGCTCCAGCAGGTCCTTTTGTCAATTCCCATTCATGGTTAAATAAACAATCAAAGTAACCCATATCCCATTGTGTTGGTGTTTGTGTCCATGCCCCTTCAATACCACTACTTATTGCATGTACACCTTTTCCTGATTTATAATTACTATTCCAACCAGTTGCTTGATCTTGAATTCTTGATGCTTCTGGATCAGGTCCTTTATGTGATTCTGGTGCGGCACCATGAGATTTTCCAAAAGTATGACCACCAGCAACTAGTGCAACTGTTTCATAATCATTCATTGCCATTCGTCCAAATGTTTCTCTAATATCATGAGCTGCTTTCAATGGGTCTGGATTAAAATCTGGACCTTGTGGATTTACATAAATTAATCCCATGTGAGAAGCCCCCAATGGTTGTTCAAGATCTCTTTTTCCACTGTATCTCTTAACACCTAACATTTCTTTTTCTGAACCCCAGTAAATATCATCTTCTGGTTCCCATATATCAGTTCTTCCCGCTCCAAAACCGAACGTTTTAAAGCCCATTGACTCTAATGCTACATTTCCAACTAGTATAAATAAATCTGCCCAAGAAATTCTTTTTCCATATTTCTGTTTTATTGGCCACAAAAGTAATCTAGCTTTATCTAGATTAACATTATCGGGCCAAGCATTTAACGGTGCAAACCTTTGATTACCTGTTCCAGCTCCCCCTCTACCATCACCTGTTCTGTATGTACCTGCTGCGTGCCATGCTAATCTAATAAATAAAGGACCATAATGACCGTAATCTGCTGGCCACCAATCTTGTGAGTCTGTCATTAGTTTGTTTAAATCTTTTTTGAGTGCTTTGTAATTCAGTTTTTTAAATTCTTTAGAATAATTAAATTTTTTCTCCATTGGATTTGATAAATTCGAGTGCTGACTTAAAATTTTCAAATTCAAACTATTTGGCCAAAAATCTCTATTTGTTTGTCCTCTACCAGCGCTAAATTTTGCTGGTGTACCTGCTCCCGTAAAAGGGCACTTACTTAATTCTGTTGTTTTAAATGTTTTATTTTTATGAAATTCCGCACTCATTATTATGTATCTCCTTTAATATTATAATTATACTAATTCGTTGTTTATAATTATTCTAAAGAAGATTGTCAATAAGTCAGAATATTTATGATTTAATTTTGAAACTTAGTCTTCTAATTTTACTAAAACTTCAACTGATTTAATTTTTTTTCCAGGTATAGATTTTTGTATCTCTATCGGTCCCACATCCTCATTTTTAAGATCAATAAGCTTTTCTTCTTTAACATCAAAGAAATGGTGGTGATCTGTGACATTTGTATCAAAGTAGGTTTGATTAGAATTTATTGGAATTTCTTTTAGATATCCTTTTTTATGAAATGCATGAACTGTATTGTAAACAGTTGCTAAAGAAACTTTCTCTCCAGTTTTATCTTTTATCAAATTGAATAAGTCATTTATTGTGAAATGGAAAGTTTTATCTCTATTAAATAAAACCTCGCATATATTTATTCTTTGTTTAGTTGGTCTTAAGCTAGAGTTTCTTAGTTTTTCAATAAATTCTTGTTTACTAGTCATAAGCAATTTAAAACTATTCTAAACTATTTGTATATTATAATGTACCTAAATCAAGTAATAAGATTACAAAATTATGAAAAAAAGTTCCTTTAATTACAACGAACTAATTGATTGCGCTAATGGTAAGTTATTTGGTCCAGGTAATGCAAAATTACCTTCTCCACCAATGCTAATGTTTGATAGAATTACAGAAATTACTGAGAGTGAGGGTTTTTATAAAAAAGGATCTATGAAAGCCGAACTTGATATTAAGGATAATTTGTGGTTCTTTGATTGTCATTTTAGAGAAGATCCAGTTATGCCAGGTTGTCTTGGTTTAGATGCAATGTGGCAGCTGGTTGGCTTTTTTCTTGGTTGGCTTGGAAAACCAGGAAGAGGTAGAGCATTGGGTGTAAGTACTGTAAAATTTACTGGTGAAGTTCTTAAAAATGTCAAAATGGCAACATACGAAATAGATATGAAAAGAATTCTTGTTAAAGGAGAAACAACCGTGGGACTTGCAAATGGAATATTGCTCGCTGATGGAAAAAAGATTTATAGTGCAGAAAATCTTAAGGTAGGATTATTTAAATAATGAAAAGAGTAGTTGTAACAGGACTTGGTGTAGTTTCATGTTTGGGAAATAACCAAGATGAAGTTTATCAATCGTTAGTTAATACAAAATCAGGAATAACATTTTCTGAGGAATACAAAGAGCATAATTTAAAAAGCCATGTTCACGGTAAACCAAACATCAAATTGGAAGATTATATAGATAGAAAAGTTATTAGGTTTATGGGTGCTGGATCAGCATATAATTATGTTGCAATGAGTGAAGCAGTTAAAGACTCTGGATTAGAAGAAAATGAGGTTAGTAATATTTCAACAGGTATGGTCATGGGATCTGGAGGACCATCAATTGAAAATGTGATTTTAGCATCAGATAAAACTAGAGAAAAAAATCCAAAAAAAATGGGTCCATTTATAGTTCCAAGAACTATGGCAAGTACTGCTTCTGCCACTCTAGCGGTTCCATTTAAAATCAAAGGCACTAATTACACAATAAGTTCTGCATGCGCAACGAGTGGTCATTGTATTGGTAACGCAATGGAACTTATTCAATTAGGAAAACAAAATATTATTTTTGCAGGTGGCAGTGATGAGGTTCACTTTGCAATGACTGCAATGTTTGATGCAATGACTGCACTATCTTCGAAATATAACGATACCCCTGAAAAAGCCTCAAGACCGTATGATAAAACAAGAGATGGTTTTGTGATTGCTGGTGGAGGTGGTGTTCTTGTTTTAGAAGAATACGAACATGCCAAAGCAAGAGGTGCTAAAATATACGCAGAATTAACTGGATATGGAGCAACCTCAGATGGCTATGATATGGTTGCACCATCTGGTGAGGGAGCGGTGAGATGTATGAAAATGGCTCTAGCAACCTCAAAAAATAAAATTGACTATATTAATACTCACGGGACATCAACACCTGTGGGAGATATTACTGAATTAAAAGCAGTTGGTGAAGCTTTTCCAGACTATAAACCTAAGATAAGTTCTACAAAATCTTTGTCGGGCCATTCATTAGGCGCAACTTCAGTTCACGAAGCAATTTACAGTTTGATAATGATGAAAAACAATTTTATTTCAGCATCAGCAAATATTTCAGAAATGGATGATGAAGCTAAGAACTATCCAATTGTTACACAAGTTGAAAAAGACATAAATCTAAATGCAATTATGTCTAACAGCTTTGGTTTTGGTGGAACTAATGCAACATTAGTGTTTGAGAAAGTTTAGATCTATGAGTTTAATGAAGGGAAAAAAAGGTCTTATCATGGGCGTTGCTAATGAGAGATCAATTGCATGGGGTATATCGCAAAAACTAGCAGAAGCTGGAGCAGAGTTAGCTTTTACATATTTGGGTGATGCATTAAAAAAAAGAGTTGTTCCACTTGCGGAAAAACTAAATTCAAACGTAACGTTTAGCTGTGATGTAGAAAAAAAAGAAGAAGTTGTAAAACTTTTTGAAGACGTAAAAAATCAATGGGGAGAAATTGATTTTATTGTGCATGCAATTGCATTTTCAGATAAGTCCGAGTTATCTGGAGAATATTTAAATACAACTAGAGAAAACTTTTTAAGAAGTATGTTAATATCTTGTTTTTCATTTACTGAGGTTGCTAGAGAAGCATCTAAAATAATGAAGCAAGGTGGCAGTATGATTACTTTGAGTTATGAAGCAAATAAAGCTATACCTAATTATAATGTAATGGGAGTATGTAAAGCTGCACTAGAGTCTAGTGTTAAATATCTAGCAAGGGATCTGGGAGCAAAGAATATTAGAGTTAATGCAATAAGTGCGGGTCCAATCAAAACACTAGCTGCATCTGCCATTGGAGATGCTAAATTTCTTTACAAGTGGAATGCTGATCATTCGTTCTTAAAAAGAAATGTTGATAATCTTGATGTTGGAAATTCAGCATTATATCTTTTAAGCGATATGGCAGGTGGTGTTACTGGAGAAATTCATTATGTGGATGCTGGTTACAATAAAGTTGGGATGCCAGATCCTAAGAACATTACCTGAAATTTAGTTAAATTATGATCCAACAAATTAGTCTTTATCTAACGAGTATAATATTGGGAATTATGCTCTTCTTTTCTTTTGTTGTAGCACCTGTTACTTTCACTGCATTAAATGAGGAAAATGCTAGAAAATTCATAAGAAAAATATTTCCTTATTACTACACTGTTAATTTAGTTATTAGTATTTTAGTTTTAATTTGCTTTATAATTCTAAAAATTTTTTCCTTAGATTTTTATTTAATTTTAAGTATTGTGGTATTATTTGCCTTATCAAATTTTGTACTTATGCCACTGATAAATAAGTTCAGAGATGAAAAGCAGGATAAAAAATTTAAACAATCACACTTTGTTTCTGTGGTGATAAATTTTGTTCAAATAATTTTGCTGGTAATTGTCTTAATTTAAAAAGAATTACTAATACCTAAGCCAACGGCAATAAAAATACCTAACCAAACTAAACCTTTAATAAAAAAAAATGCAAAACTACCAAGTAATAAATATCTTCCGAATTTATTTTTCTGTAGTTCTAACTTAAAGTTTTTTAAAAGCTTCATTTTATTAAAATTTATTAGAATTATTTTTTACTTGATTTTTTCCCACTCTTTCATTCCACCAGTGATATTTTTGACATTTTTAACCCCCATGTCTTGCATGGTTTTGGTTGCTAATGTACCTTGTCCACCAACACCACAAAAAACGACATATTCTTTATCAGGATTATTTTTAAACATATTATTTTCTAAAGGACTGCCTTCTGCTAAATAAAATTCTAATAAGCCTCTATCCAAGTGAATTGCATTACCAATCGTTCCTTTTGAAAAGCTTTCTTTGTCTCTAACATCAATAAATTGAACATTTGGGTCATTTAGTTTTTCTTTTGCATCACTAGCGCTGATATTTTCTATCTCATTACTCGCACTCATCAAATCATCAAATTTCTTCATACTTCTCCTATAAATTTATATTGCAGCTTGTTTAATTGATAACTTAACTTTTCCTCTATCAAAGCCGATTACCTTAACTTTAACTTCATCACCTTCTTTTACTACATCAGTTACTTTACCGACTCTTTTATCAGCAAGCTCTGATATGTGAACGAGACCATCTTGTTTTCCTAGGAAATTAACAAATGCGCCAAACTCCATAATTTTCATAACTTTACCATTGTAAATTTTATTGAGTTCAGCTTTAGCAGTTAAGTCTTTAATCATTTGCATAGCTTTATTCCTAGATTCTTCGTCTGGAGCAGCTACTGTGACTTCACCCTCGTCATTGATATCAACTTTTGCACCTGAAACCTCAACTATTTCTCTTATAGTTGCTCCACCTTTTCCAATGACTGTAGCAATATCTTTCTTATCTACAGTTATCTTTTCCATTTTAGGTGTATGTTTTCCGACATCTTCTCTTGATTTAGATAAAGCTTTGTTCATTTCGCCTAAGATATGAATTCTTCCATCTTTTGCCTGTTTTAAAGCTTGCTCCATAATTTCAAATGTTATTCCTGTAATTTTAATGTCCATTTGAAGAGATGTTATTCCATCTTTAGTTCCTGCAACTTTAAAATCCATGTCACCAAGGTGATCTTCATCTCCTAAAATGTCAGATAAAACACTAAATTCATCTCCTTCTTTAATTAATCCCATTGCAATACCAGCAACTGGTTCTTTAATTGGTACACCTGCATCCATCAATGCTAAAGATGAACCACAAACAGTTGCCATAGAAGATGAACCATTGGACTCAGTTATTTCCGAAACAATTCTAAATGTATATGGAAAGCTTTCTTTAGAAGGTAAAGAAGAATTTATTGCTCTCCATGCTAATTTTCCATGTCCAATTTCTCTTCTACCAGTTCCTATTCTACCAGTTTCTCCAACAGAGAAAGGTGGAAAATTATAATGAAGCATAAATCTCTCTTTTTGTAGACCCTCCAAACTTTCTATTTTTTGTTCATCATCAGATGTTCCAAGTGTAGTTGTAACTATCGCTTGAGTTTCTCCTCGAGTAAACAAAGCAGAACCATGAACTCTTGGAAGAATTCCAACTTCACACATAATTGGTCTAACATCAGCAAGACCTCTACCATCAATACGATTTTTGTTTTTAAGAATATCTGTTCTTACAATTCTTTTTTCTAAATTTTTAAGCTCAGAATTTACATCAAGATCAGTATAATTTTCATCTTCTTCATAGAGTTTTTTTGCTTTATCAGTTATTTCTGAAATTAAATTCGATCTTTCTTGTTTATCTTTTATTGAAAAAGCTTTTTTAAGTTCTTCTGTAAATTCACTTTCTAGTTTATTTTTGATTTCGGAAAGATCTTTTTTCTCAACTACCCAGTCAGGTTTTTTGCATTCTTTGGCTAGACCCTCGATCATCTCGATTACAGGAACAAACCCTTCGTGGCCAAACTTAACAGCGTTTAACATTTCCTCTTCAGTTAAGCCACTTGCCTCGGATTCAACCATTAAAACTGCATCTTTTGTTCCAGCTACTACAAGATCTAACTTAGAGTCTTTAAGTTGTGCTTTAGTGGGATTAAGAACATATTGTCCTTTAATAAAGCCAACTCTAGATGCCCCAACTGGGCCCAAAAATGGCATTCCTGAAATTGCCAGGGCTGCTGATGAAGCTATTATAGATAAAATATCTGCTTCATTTTCTTTATCATAAGATATCACTGTCGGTAATACTTGTACTTCGTTTTTAAATTCATCTGGGAAAAGTGGTCTGATAGGTCTATCAATTAATCTTGAGATTAATGTTTCGCTATCCGTGGGTCTTGCTTCTCTTTTAAAATATCCACCTGGAATTTTACCAGCTGCATAATATTTTTCTTGATAATTTACCGACAATGGAAAGTAATCCATATCTGGATTAACTTTTTTGGCTCCAACTGCAGTTGCTAAAACAACTGTTTCTCCACATTGAGCTATTATAGCTCCATCTGCTTGTCTTGCAATCTTACCTGTTTCTAAACTTATTTTTTTTCCTGCTACTTCTATTTCTTTCTTTATAACTTTAAACATTTACTTCCTTAAATTTAATTTTGATATTACTTCTTTATAAGACTCCATTTTATTTTTCTTTAAATAGTCTAATAATTTTTTTCTTCTATTTACTGCCCTTAAAAGCCCAACAGATGAATGTTTATCTTTTTTGAACTTTTTAATATGTTTAGACAAGATCTCAATTTTATCTGTCAATTGAGCAACTTGAACTTCTGAAGATCCTGTATCCTTTTCATGGATTGCCAGTTCTTTTGCTTTATTTGCCATTTTCTTTCCCTTATTTATTTGTTTGTTTTATTAAATTTTCAATTTTTTCTGCATAATCAAAAGAATCGTCTTTTACAAAAAATAGTTTAGGTAAAAATTTCATTACTATCTTTTTTGATAAGACTTTTCTTATTATAAATGAAAATTCTTTTAGTTTAGCAACGACTTCATCGGCATCTTTTCCTCCTAAAGGCATTACAAAAATTTTTGCAGTTTTTAAATCTGGGGACATTCGGACTTCAGTTACAGTTATTTCCTTAGTCGTTAGATTTGGTATTATTGCTTCATCTCTTATAAATAACATCCCCAATGCTTGTTTTATCATTTCACCAACTCTTAATTGTCTTTGGGTAACTGGTTTTCCTAAATTTGTCATTATATTGTTCTCTCTGTTACTGTTGAATTATATACTTCAATTACGTCATTTTTCTGGAAATCAACAAAATCTTTAAGAGTTATTCCACATTCTAGACCGGCAGATACCTGTTTTGTTTGATTTTTTTCTCTAAATATTGAGGCTATCTTTCCATTAAAAATTATTGTTCCATCTCTAATAACTCTTGCATTAGAGTTTTGTGTAATCTCTCCATCAGTTACTTTTGAACCGGCAACTTTACCTACTTTTGAAACTTTGAATATTTCCAATATTTCAGCTGTTCCAATAATTTTTTCGTCTATTTCTGGAGTTAGTAGGCCAGACATTTTACTTTTTATGAAATCTAAAACTTCATAAATGATATTAAAATTAGATATTGAAATTTTTTCTTGTTCAGCTCTTTTTTTAGCCTCTTTACTTGGTTTGACATTAAAGGCAATTATTACTGCATTTGATGCTTTTGCTAACGTAACATCTGTTTCTGTTACCATACCGATATCTGATAAAAGTATTTTTGGCTTTACCTCATCATGTTCAATTTGATTTATTGCATTTTTTATAGCCTCAGAAGAACCATGAACATCTGATTTTATAATAATATTTAGTTCTTCTGACGATGCATCTTTAAATGCAGAATCTTGTGTAACAAATGATAATGGATTTTTGCTCTCCTTTGCTTCTTGTATCCTACTATCGCAAAAAGATTTGGCTTCTTTCTCACTTTTAAGAACTATAAAATCATCTCCTGATTTTGCTGCACCGTTTATTCCTAATATCTCAATTGGTGTCGCTGGCTCAGCCTTATCGATTTGTTTTCCTTGATCATTTATTATAGCTCTAACTTTTCCCCATTTTAATCCACTGACAAAATAATCACCTTTTTTTAGTGTTCCAGCGGTCACAATTACATTTGCTATTGGCCCTCTTCCAATATCAATTTTGGACTCCAAAACAATTCCTTTTGCGTCAGTGTCAAAATCAGTTTTTAAGTCTAATATTTCTGCTTGTAAAACAACACTATCAACTAATTTATCTAAATTTTGTTTTGTTTTGGTTGAGATTTCAACCATTAAAGTATCTCCTGATAAATCTTCAGCTATAAGCTCATACTCTAATAATTGATTTTTTATTTTTTGTGGGTCTGCTTCAGGAAGATCACATTTATTTATTGCCACTACAATTGGTACTTTTGCGGCCTTTGCATGTTTAATTGACTCTATTGTCTGGGGTTTGACTCCGTCATCGGCTGCGACTACTAGAATAACTATATCTGTTAATTTAGAACCTCTCGCTCGCATTTCAGTAAATGCTGCATGGCCTGGAGTATCTATAAAAGTTATTTTATTTTTTTCATGTATTATCTGATATGCGCCAATATGTTGTGTAATACCTCCAAATTCTCCAGAAACTACATTTGCTTTTCTTAATACATCTAAAACGGATGTCTTGCCATGGTCCACATGACCCATGACTGTTACTATTGGAGCTCTACTTTTTAAATTTTGTGCTTTTATCTCTTTAATTTTGTCTAATATTTCCTCTGTCTTCTCTTCTTTAACGGGATTATGTCCGAATTCCTTAACTAAATATTCTGCTGTATCTGCATCAATTGTGTGATTGATTGTGACTGTTACTCCCATACCCATCAAATGTTTAATTATACTGCTTGACTGTTCAGCCATTCTATTAGCTAGCTCTCTTATAGTGATTACTTCAGGAATATTTATATCTCTTCTAATGGGTTTAAAATTATCTTTTGTTACCTCTTTATTTAATAACCTATTTTCTTTTTGTTTTGCTCTTTTTAATGAAGCCAAGCTTCTTGATCTTGTACCAATATCATCTCCACTTAATGCTCGAGAAACAGTTAATTTTAACTCTCTCCTTTTTACTGCTAATTTATTTGATTTATTTTCCTTTTGAACATTCTCACCTTTTAATCTCCTAGTTGCTCTTTGCTCTGCAAGTTTTCTTTTTTCAAAATCTGATGTAATTGGTGATGAAGGCTTTGAGAAATTTGTTTTTTTTGGATTAAAAGTAGTTTGTGGTTTATTTTCTACTATCCTTGTCCCTCTTGAAAAATTTGGTTTACCACCAAACCGTGGAGACTTTTTTTCTATTACAACTGTATTCTTTGACTGAGATTTTGCTTGTTCTATACTACTGATTGTTTTTTTGGATGCTCCAGAAATTGATAACTTTAATTTTTTCTTTTCCATTTTTCATCTCTCAATCTTGATACACGATGTCTCTTGCAGACATTATTAAATCGTCTGCTTCTTTCTTTGAAAGAGCAAAATCCTCTAAATATCCCTTAATTCTCACTCTTTCCCCTTTAACAATATCATAACCACCCGTCAACTCGTCAGATGCCAAATCTGCGAAATCGTTTAGTGTTAATATTTTTTGTTCACCAAGTGTGACGAGCATTCCTGGAGTTAGACCTTTGTGATTAATTAAATTGTTTTCTAAACCTAAATCTTTAATTCTATTAGCTATTTCCTCTTGATCTTTTTGATAAAATTCTTTTGCTCTCTCAATTAATTCTTTAGCTGTTTCTTCCTCTATACCCTCAATTTTCATCAATGACTCAGGATTACTATCTTTGATGTCATCAATAGATGAAAATCCTTCAGCAACAAGTAGCTGACCTAATGTTTCATCTAACTCCAAATTTTTTACAAAGTTATCTGTCTTTTCTTTAAATTCTATTTGTCTTCTTTCAGAATCCTCTTGATCGGTCATGATGTTTATTTCGTAATTCATTAATTTTGTTGCTAGTCTAACATTTTGACCTCTTCTACCAATTGCTTTGCTAAGATTTTCTTCTGTTAAGATAACATCAAGTTTTCTTCCCTCTTCATCTACATTTACTCTTTGTACTTCAGCTGGCGATAATGCATTAGCAACAATCACTGCTGGATCTTCTGACCAATTTACAATGTCAATTTTTTCTCCTTGCAGTTCATTTACAACTGCTTGAACTCTACTTCCTCTCATACCTACACATGCTCCAACTGGATCTAGTGATGTATCAATTGCTTTTACACAAATTTTAGCTCTACTGCCTGGATCCCTTGAAGAAGATTTAATCTCTATAAGTCCGTCATAAATTTCTGGAACTTCTTGTATAAATAATTTTTCCATAAATTTAGGATGTGCTCTTGAAAGAAATATTTGTTGTCCTCTTGGCTCTCTTCTTACATCCAAACAATATGCCTTTACTCTGTCACCTGCTTTAATGTTTTCCCTAGGTATCATTTCAATCTTCTGTATTATTGCTTCAGTTCTTCCCAGATCAACAATTACATTTCCAAACTCTAATCTTTTTACTATTCCACTCAAAATAGTATCAATTTTATCTTTAAAATCGTTATATTGCCTCTCTCTCTCAGCCTCTCTTACGTTAAAACTAATGACTTGTTTCGCAGTTTGTGCAGCTATTCTTCCAAAGTCAAATGATGGTAGCGGTTGTAATACTTCATCGCCAATTTGTTTTCCTTGATTATTATCGTTAAGTTTTATTGCATCATTAAGAGTTATTTCCAAGTTAGAATTTTCTGGATTTTCTACTATTATCAATTTTCTAAATATTCCTATGTCACCACTTTCTCTGTCTATTTCAACTTTTATTTCGTTTTCAGATCCAAATTTAGATTTAGCTGCTTTAGCAATACCATTCTCCATTGATCCTATAATCAACTCTTTATCAATAGATTTTTCTAATGCTACTGCTTCTGCTATCCTAATTAATTCTAGTTTATCTGCTCTTCTATTTAACATTTATTTGTCCTAAAAAAAAATGGGCCGAGGCCCATTTTGAAATTTCAATAATGTGATTGGAATATATTTATTTTTTTTTAATATTCAACTTTATTTACTTGGTAAATATATCTGATTTATCAGTCTTTTCCCATGAAAATGAGCCCTTATCGTCAGGAATTCTTCCAAAGTGTCCGTAAGCAGCTGTTTTTTCATAGATAGGTTTGTTGAGACCTAGCATCTCTCTTATTCCTCTAGGGCTTAAATCAAAATTTTCACGAATAAGCTTCTCTACATACATATTTTTTTCGTTATCGTTATCAAATAAATCGACATAAATAGATAATGGTTTTGACACACCAATTGCATATGCAAGTTGTATTAAACATTTGTCAGCAATTTTAGATGCAACAACATTTTTTGCTAAATACCTTGATGCATAGGCAGCTGACCTATCAACTTTAGTTGGATCTTTTCCTGAAAATGCACCTCCTCCATGTGGTGCAGCTCCACCATAAGTGTCAACAATAATTTTCCTACCAGTTAAACCACTATCACCATCAGGACCTCCAATAACAAAATTTCCTGTTGGGTTCACATAAATTTCCTTTTCATCCAGTGAACTTAATAATTCTTTTGGTATTGATCTTTCAATATAAGGTTTAACTAATTCTCTAACTTGGGCTTGATTAACATCTTTCGAATGTTGTGTAGATATAACTACAGATTTTACTGATGATGGTTTTCCATCTTTGTATTCTATTGTAATTTGACTTTTCGAATCTGGCTCTATACTTTTTAATTTGCCGGATTTTCTATCCTCTGCCATAAGTCTTAATATTTTATGGGAGTAATGTATAGGAGCTGGCATCAGTACTTCGGTTTCATTACACGCAAAACCAAACATAATTCCTTGGTCACCTGCGCCTTCATCTTTATTTCCAGATGAGTCTACACCCATAGCAATATCAGCAGATTGAGCATGTAAATGACTTTCCACTGAAGTTGCTTCTTTCCAAGTGAACCCATCTTGATCGTAACCTATATCTTTTATGCAATGCCTTACTTTTTCTATTAAATCCTCTTTTTTAATTTCTGGACCCCTTACTT